>JACRDS010000152.1 GCA_016212825.1 Elusimicrobiota bacterium
CGCATCCGAAGAGCACGCTTCTGGGCGATGTGAAGGAGGCGAAGGGGAAGGTGAAGGAAGCCCAGGCCGAGGCGGCCAAGGCGGCGGAACCGGTCAAAGCCGGACAGTAGACGGCGGCGTTTTTAAGATCCGCGGCGGCCCTGGTTTCATCGACCTGAAAGCGTGCCGGTAGAACCCGATGTCAGGCCGGCATTCAATTTGCTGGGCCGCTAGACTTTCTTCTTCCTCTTTGGGAACCTCACTCCGCTTCCTTGACAGTTTTTGCATGGACTGGTTCTAATGGGGGATGGCCAAATCCCGAAGTAAGTGCCCGAGGGTTTGCCGGCGGCATTGCATCCGTGTCCCATGACTGCTAGCTGGGATATTCGTACGCATTTGTGGTTTTTGCTCAGATCGCCAACAAATTTTAGCGTGAATGCCGTCCCTTTTGGGTCCTTTTTAGCAAACTTCACCAACAAAGCGCGGATTGCGTCTAGCCGCCCTTCTCGACTCAGTTTCTGAATCTCTTTCTGGAGACGATTCTCAAGAGTCGCGATATCCATATCGTATACCTTTCAATAGTTCCAGCTAACGATACGCTGAGCCGCCGGGGGGCGCGCAGGCCGGCCTCATAAGAGGCCGGCTCCTGCGAATGTTATGCGCCGTGTACAAACCGTACTTGGAGGTCTCGCCCCAGCGCTTTTGCAATCCGGTCGAGAGTCTCGATGGTCACATTTTGAGCCCCACGCTCAATTCTCGAGACGGTCTGCTGCTTGGTCTTGAGGGCTTCCGCGAGTTCCTCCTGGGTCATCTCCTCGGCCTCGCGGGCCTTGGTGATCTCCAGCGCCACCTTGAGTTCGATGTCTGCCTCTTCATAGAAGCGCCGAAATTCGGCATCTTTCATCTCTCCGTGCAGATACTGCCGGAGAGTTGTGCCACGACCGCCCTTCCTTTTGGTGTTCATGCGTCACCTCCGAATCGCCCCATCCAGTCTGCGCGATATCTGCGTGCCCGATCTATTTCCGACTGCGGGACTTTGCCCACGTTCTTCAGCAGGCCGCTTGTGACGACTATCACGGAGCGGCCGTGGAAGAAATAGAGCAGCCTATGTTGATGCTGTTCAATGGCCACTCGCAGCTCATATATCTCGTCTCCGAGGTAATCGACTTGCGGCCGTCTGGCCATGTGGCCCATGTCTTCAAGGTACTGGAGGGCTCGTCCAATCTTGGCCCTGTGGCGTTTGGTCTGGGCTCTGATATAGCCGAGGGCTGGTTCCTCCCCCGAGCTTGTTCTGTAGAACTCCAGGGTGAACGCCATCGTCTATAGTATACAGCCCATATGCTGTATTGTCAAGTGCGCATAACGCATGAGTCTGCTGAACCGTGTTTCATGAGCTCGAGGGAGCTCATGCCTTCAAATTGTACTTCACAGACCTATCTCAGGCAAGGTGGATTCTGTTTTCCGGTTTAGGAAAGGCCGTCCAGACCGGACGGCCTTTCGCAGGACGGCCCTTCATGCCGGGCCGGGAGCCGTTTAGTATAATCGCCTCACCATGCCGCGACGCGACAGCACCGGGATGACTTTCGAGCAACAATTCCCCCTGTTCGTGGCCGGGGCGGTGGCCCTGTTCGTGGCCGCCGCCTTCGTGGCCGAGTGGCTCGGCCCCATCATCGGGCGGCGTGCGAACAAGAGCCTCCAGGCCGCCACCCGCCAGGCTTATGCCGCGGGCGCGGACGTGGACCTGCGCCTGGCCCACAAGGCCATCGCAGCTGGCGACGTCGACGGCGGCGAAAGCCGGGTCGCCCGCGCCCAGGACAAGCTCTACTCGCCCCAGTTGGACGGCCAGCCCCTCCCGGCCGCCGCAGACATCAAGCAGCTCGAGGACCGCTACGGGAAAGAGTTCCGGACCCTCCGCCGCAGGAGAGCCCTCGACCGCCTCGGCCGCGAAGGCGCGGAAACCCCGCCCCAGCGCTCTTCCCCATAAGGCCCAGCCAGCCAGGGGCCCAAGGTCCTACCCGGGAATTTCCATGCTATGATAGACCGATGAGGATCCTCTTTTTAATAATAACCTCATCCCTGCTCTGCGCCCCCTCCAGCCAGGCCGCCGAGCGAGTCTCTTTCGACGGCGGCGCCGACGCCGCCGGCCTCCTGCTCCAGGCCCGGGCCGCGGCCTCGACCATGCCCGATGCGGCGCCCGCGGCGCCCGCCCCCAGGCCCCAGGCCGCGCGCTCCATGGCCGACTTCTCCCATGACGCCACCCCGGCCGAGATCCGGCGCGCCAACGACTACAACTCCACCCGACACTTCCCCGAAGGGGCCCGCGCGCCCTTCCGGCCCGTCGAGGACACCGCCCAGTTCGCCTACATCCTCATGAGCGCCTACGAACAGGGCGGCGAGAGCGCCAACCTGCGCAAGACCATCGCCTCCAACCTCCCTTCCGGGGTCAAGCTCCTCATCCTCGCCGACAGCGATGAGGCCGACCGGGTGCGGAAGAAGTACCTCCAGTGGGTCCCGGCCGAGCGCCTCATCATCGCCGCGGACGAAGACACCTCCACCGGCTTCTGGGCGCGCGACTCCTTCCCCGTGCCCGTCTACGACGACGCCGCCAAGAAAGCCTCCGTGGTCGCGGCCCGCTACTACCGGGACTTCACCTCCTGGGACGCCGTGGCCGCGGGCGCGCACGCCCCCATCGTCAAGAAGGACTTCACCTTCGTGGGCGGCAACCTCATGGCCGACGAGGACGGCAACTGCTTCGCGGTGGACAGCTACCGCCTCTTCACGGCCACGGCCGGGGACCTCGCCGCCGCCTACGGCTGCAAGACCGTGCGCATCATGCCCCACGTGCACGGAATCGGGGACGTGGACGAGGTGCTCAAGACCCTCCCCGGCAGGCGCGTGCTCACCAACACCCCGGAGTACCGGGCGTCGCTCGAGTCCTGGGGCTACAAGGTGGTCATGCTCCCGACCCGGCCGGAGACCTACCGCACCTACGCCAACGCCCTGATCGTGCGCGGCACCGTCTTCATGCCCTCCTACGGCGGGGCGGCGGACGGGGAGGCGCGCCAGGTCTACGAGAGCCTCGGCTACAAGGTCGTGCCCATCAAGACCGTGAGCCTCTCGGACGACCTGCACGGGTCCATCCACTGCCAGACCATGGCCTACCCGCCCATGCCCGAGAAAGACCTGCTCAAGTCCCTGGGACTGGCGCGCCTCTAGACGGGCCCGGAACCCCGGCCCGCGCGGTCATGGAGCCCTCCGGCACCTCCACCTTGGCGTCGGCGAAGCGCTCCAGGTCCCAGTACTTGATGGTCTTGAGCAGGTGCAGGGGCGCCACCAGGCCGTGGGTCTCGGCCGGCTTGCCGTAGGTCTGCACCGCGTGCGCTATGCGGTGATAAGAGACCACGTGCACGTTGCCCGGGTCCTGCGCGCGGTACTTCTCCAAGAGGTCCACCAGGATGTGCTTGGGCCAGGGCGTGGGCTTATCCAGGATGCCCGCGGCGGCCAGGCCCTTGGAGGTCCATAGGGCGCAGTTGCCGAACTCCGGCCAGCTCAGGCGCAGGGCGCGGGCCGCGAGGTTGAGGACCCGGCCGATGAGCAGCTTGAAAGCCGCTTCGCCGGCCTGGGCCCGGGCCGCGAGCTCCGTGTAGTATCGGTCCAAGGCCAGGAGCTGCTCGGCCGGCAGCTCCTCGATGCGCACCGAGACCATGCCCCGGTTGTAGACCCCGCCCTGCTCCGAGCCCGAGTCGAAGACGCCCGTGCCGTAGAGGTAGTCCTCAGGCTTGAGGAAGTTCACCAGTTGACGGCCCTTGGCGCCCACGATGTTCATGACCTTCTGGGTGCCGTCGGGCATGGTGTAGCGGACCACCGCGTGGCCGTAGGGGTTGGTGCCCGTGCCCGAGCCCCGGTCGAGGCGCAAGGTCGCCAGCGGCTTGACGAAGATGTACTCCAGGGCCGGCGGGGCCTTGCGGCCCAGGGAGCGGTCCACCTCTCCGAGGACCGTGTCCTTGTTGGAGATCTCCGTGCCGTTCTTCGCGCCGAAATCCGCGGCCGTGAAGAAACGGTCCAGGACCTGGGCTGGCGCGGCCTGGGGCGCCAGGAGCTGCCCGGTGAGGGTCTCCAAGGAGGCCAAGGGAGCCGCCGGCGCCACGACCGGGGGCGCGGTCGGCAGGATGGGGGAGGCCAGGGCCGAGAGCCTCGGCGCGGACATCAGGCCCGCGGGAGCCAAGCCGGGCGCGGCCAGCGGAGCGCGGACCACCGGGGCCGAGAGCCCGGTGCCCAGCAAGGCCGCGGCCGCGGTCGCGCTCAAAGAAGCCATGAATGATTATACGTTTGCGCCTGCGCGCGACCCTGGGCCCAGAGGCCCTTCAGCGGCCCGACAAAAGACCCAGCCTAGAGCTGGTCGTCCAGCGCCTGCGCGGCGGGCTTGGCCGGCGCCGGGACGGCTTCCTTGATGGACTCCGGCCCGGTCGGGCCCGCCTCGGAAGGCTCCGGGAGCCGGGCCGCCCCGGACGGCAGGGGGATGGGGGTGGAGGCGCCGGTCTTGGCGTCGAACTCCACGTGCATCTCCGGAGACATCTTCTGCGTCCGGCCCTCCGTGTCCGAGATCTCGGGGTCCCCCTTGTAGACGTCGAACATGGCGCTGTTGGCGCTGAGGAGTTCGGTCGCGAAGCTCCCCTCG
This sequence comes from Elusimicrobiota bacterium, assembly GCA_016212825.1. Taxonomy (GTDB): domain Bacteria; phylum Elusimicrobiota; class Elusimicrobia; order UBA1565; family UBA9628; genus UBA9628. The sequence goes on from JACRDS010000152.1 coordinate 4,658, forward strand.
GGCAGGACCGCCGTGAAGAGCGGCGTCTGCATCTTGAACTCGGCCTTGCCGCGCCTCTTGACCCAGGCCTCCAGCCGGCCGGAGGCCAGGGACATCTCGGTGCGGTCCGCGGAGAGCTCGACGAGGCGGAGGTAGGATCTTGGCCCGAGGCGCAGCTTCGTGCCGTCGGAGAGGAGGATCAGGCAGAAGGAGCCGGCCTCGGTCTTGACCATGCTCCCGGGCGGCAGGCTCCGGCCCGGTCTGACGAAGAACCAGGCGTCCGAGCCGCCCTCCTGGGACTGCGCCGAGCCGAAGAACGGGCCCAGGGCCGCGGTCGGGGCGGCGGGCGGCGCGGGCTGGGGCGCCGGGCCGGCGGCCCAGGCGCCGGAAACGAGGAGGACGGCGCAGGACATGGCTTTCACGGTCGCCTCCTGCCCTGCAGGCGGCGGATGAGGGCGGTGGTGGAATAGCCGGACTTGAGGGGCACGCGCACCACGCGCCCCGCGTGGCGGGCGCCCGCGATGCCGCTCATCGCGTAGTCCGCGCCCTTGACCAGGATGTCGGGCTTGAGCAAGCGGAGCAGCTCCTCGGGGGTGTCCTCGCCGAAGGCCACCACCGCGTCCACGCAGGCCAGCGCCGCGAGCAGGGCCGCGCGATCGCGCAGGCGGTTGACCGGCCGGCCCGGCCCCTTGCCCAGGCGGCGGGCCGAGGCGTCGGTGTTGACCCCGACGATGAGCACGTCCCCCAGGGCCCGGGCCCGTTCCAGGAGCTGGACGTGGCCCGCGTGCAGGATGTCGAAGACCCCGTTGGTGAAGACCACCTTCCTGCCCTCCCAGCCCCAGAGCTGGCGCAGCGTGGCCAGGCGCCGGCTGGTCTTGAGCTTGGCCTTGGAGCGGGGCATGTCAGTGGGCCTTGGGCGCGCGCGGGAAGAGGGCGGTCTCGACGGCCGCGCACAGGGCGTGGATGACCGCCGCGTGGACCTCCTGGATCAGGGCCGTGCGCGCCGCCGGGGCCCGCACGCACACGTCGCAGAGGTCACGGAGCCGGCCCCCGCCCGGGCCGGTGAGGCCGATGACCTTGAGCCCGAGGCGCCGCGCCTCGACCGCCCCGGCGAGCACGTTCGGGGAGTTCCCCGATGTGGTGATGGCCAGGGCCACGTCGCCGGCGCCGGCTTGTCCCTCGAGCTGGCGGGCGAAGACCCGGTCGTAGCCGTAGTCGTTGCCGATGGCGGTGAGGTCCGAGGAGTTGGCGGTCAGGGCCAGGGCCGGGAGGGCCCGGCGCTCGCGCTCATAGCGTCCCACCAGCTCGGCGGCGAAATGCTGGGCGTCCGCGGCCGAGCCGCCGTTGCCGAAGGCCAGGACCTTGCGTCCCTTTCGGTAGGCGGCGACGAGCAGGCCCGCGGCGGCCGCGACCTCCGGCGCCAGGCGCGCGGCGGCCGCCATGGCGCGGCCCGAATCACGCAGCTGCGAGGCGATGAGCGTCTTGAGCGGCTTGGGCATTCTTCTCCTCCTGAAGGGTGTCCACGAAATGGGTGTCGAAGTCGCCCGACTGGAACCTCTTGTGCGACAGCACGCGCCGGTGGTAGCCGGCCGTGGTCGGGATGCCCTCCACATGCAGCTCGCCCAGGGCGCGCAGGGACCTCTGGATGGCCGAGGGCCGGTCCGCCGCGTGCACGATGAGCTTGCCCAGCAGGCTGTCGTAGTACATGGGCACGGTGTAGCCGGCGTAGATGTGCGTGTCCATGCGCACGCCGGGGCCGCCGGGCAGGCGCAGGCCGGATATGCGGCCCGGCCGCGGGGCGAAGCCGTGGTCCGGGTCCTCGGCGTTGATGCGGTGCTCGATGGAGTGGCCGCGGATCTCGGAGGCGCGGTCCTGGCCGAAGGGCAGATCTTCGCCGGCGGCCAGCAGGATCTGCAGGGCCACCAGGTCCAGGCCGGTGACGCACTCGGTGACCGGGTGCTCGACCTGCAGGCGCGTGTTGACCTCGATGAAGTAGAACTTCCCGTCCGGGGCGAGCAGGAACTCCACGGTGCCCACGTTGCTGTAGCGCGCGGCCTTGGCCAGGCGCGCGGCCGCGGTCTGCATGGCCTCGCGCGTCTTGGCGGGCACCGCGGGGGAGGGGGACTCCTCGATGAGCTTCTGGTGGCGCCTCTGCACGGAGCAGTCGCGCTCCGGCAGCGCCACCACGCCGCCGGCGCGGTCCCCCGCAATCTGTATCTCCACGTGGCGGGGGCGCTCGATGAACTTCTCGATATAGACCGAGCCGTCCTTGAACGCGGTCTTGGCCTCGTTCTGGGCCAGCCGCACCGCAGCCTCGAGCTCGGAGGCCTGCCTCACGAAGCGCAGGCCCTTGCCGCCGCCGCCGGCCGCGGCCTTGACCATGACCGGGAACCCGACGGCCTCGGCCTCCTTGAGGAAGTCCTTCTCTATGGTCCCCGCCGTCCCCGGGACGACCGGGACCCCGGCCTCCTTGGCCAGGGCCTTGGCCGCGCTCTTGTGGCCGAGCTTGCGGATGGACTCGGGCTGGGGCCCGATGAAGGTCAGGCCGTGGTCGGCGCAGGCCTGGGCGAAGTCCGCGTTCTCGGCCAGGAAGCCGTATCCCGGGTGCACCGCGTCGGCGCCCGTGATCTTCGCGGCCGCCAGCAGGGCCTCGACGTTGAGGTAGCTCAGCGGCGAGGGCGCGGGCCCGATGCAGACCGCCTCGTCGGCCAGGGACACGTGCAAGGACTCGCGGTCGGCCTCGGAGTAGACGGCCACGCTGGGGATGCCCAACTCGCGGGCGGCGCGCACCACGCGCACCGCGATCTCGCTGCGGTTGGCGATCAGTATCTTCTTGAACATGGGTTACCTCAGTGGGCGGGCAGGTCGGACTGCTTCTTGCGGATGTAGCCGAGGTCCTCGGGCTTGACGCAGACCCCGGCCGCGGCCTGCAGGTCCGCGGCGGCCTCGGCGGACGCGCCCATGGCGATGCGCGTGTCGGCGCGCGCCAGGAACAGGTCGCACTGGTCGGATTGGGCGAGGTCGGGGAAGGCCAGCATGGCGTTGTATTGGCCCACGGCTTCGGGATACTTGCGCAGGGAGTTCTTGTAGGTGTCCCCCAGGATGGCGTGCAGATGGTAGAGGCTCTTGAGCGAGAGCTTGGACGGGTAGAGGCGGCTGAGCTCCAGGGCGTGGGCGCATTCCCTTTCCGTCTCCGCAGGGACTTTCCGATAGTAGACCGCCTCGCATAGGTAGCCCCGGGCCATAGGGTCGCGCGGGTCGATGCGCACCGCCTCCTGCGCGAGGATGAGCGCCATGTCCGGGTCGTTGCGCGAGAACGACTCCTCGGCCCGCTGCAGGAGGTTCCAGTTGTAGGGCCGCACCCAGTCGCCCTCCTCGCGCAGGAAGATGAGGAAGTCGTCCTTGGGGGCCTGGCCCTGGATCTTCAGGGTGTAGCGGACCACGGCGGCCTCGGGCTCCAGCCGGGCCAGCCGGATGTCGGACCAGGTCCAGGGGGTGTCCTCGCGCCAGGACCGGAACTCGTCGAGGCTGCAGTGCGCCCGGGCTTCCAGGGAGAGCATGTCGTAGGCGCCCTGGATGTTCCCGGAACTCAGCGCGCCGAGGTAGCGGGCCGCGGCCCGCGGGAGGGCGTTCATGGGGCGCTGATAATCGTAGTAGAAGAACCAGAGCGCGGTCAGCAGCGCGGTCACCGGGCCCCAGAAGAGCATGCTGCGCCGGGCGTCGCGGCGGCGTAGGCGGGAGAGGTTGGCCTCGGTGGGCGGCGGCGGGGGGATGTACTGGCCTTCCGGGACGGGGGCCGGCGCGCCGGGGGCGCGGCGCTGGGCCGCCGGGATGGAGAGGCCGGGCGGCGGCGGCACGATGTGCAGGGGAGCCGGCGGGGCTCCCGGGCCGATGCGCCGCACGGCCGTCTGCGGCAGGCCTTCCGGGGCGGCGTCCGCGGCGGGGGAGTCCGCCGCGGCGGCCAGGGACATCGGGGTCCCGCAGCGGTCGCAGTAGTTCTTGGCCACCGCGTTCTTGAAGTCGCAGTGGCCGCAGACCTTGGCCAGGCCGCCCTGGCACCGCGGGCAGGCGTAGCCCGGCGCCGGCATCTCGAAGCCGCACTTTGTGCAGACGATCTTGGCGAAGACGGGGTCGGGCATGGGTCGCGGGTCAGCCGCGCTCCAGGAAGAACAGGGGCTGGCCGTACTGCACCGCCTGCCCGCCGCCGACGAAGACCCGGGCCACGCGGCCCGCGCAGGGCGAGCGCACCTCATGGGGGGCGCCGGCGCCGGTCTCGACCTGTCCCAGGACGTCGTTCTCCCGGACGGCCAGGCCCTCCTCGGCGAGCTTGGGGCGGCCGGGCGCGCAGGGCTGGAACAAGCCCACGGCCGGGGCGCAGACCGGGACGTAGCGGCTGGCGGGGGCTCCCGGGGGAGGCGCCGCCGCGGACTGGCCGGAGGACAGCTCGAATCCGAAGGAGCCGTCCCGATAGCTCACGGATACGAGGTCCGTGGTCCGGATCCAGTCCATCACGGCCTTGAGGCTGGGGTTCCTGGCTGGGGAGCTCTTCATGCTATCTCTTCCTCCGGGCGGCGGTCCTGCGGCGGCGGCTGCCCTGGCGGGCGCGCAGCAGGTTCTGCGGGTTGGGCGGCAGCAGGCCCGAGGCGATGGGGTCGAAGGCCGCGGGCAGCATGCGGAACACGGTGGTGCGGGTGATGGTCTTGCGCCCCGTGGAGGGGTTGAGGTCCACGAGGTAGAGCTCCGTGTCCTTGCCGCTGAACTCGACCATCACCTGCCGGCAGGCCCCGCAGGGCTTGGCCGCGCTGGCCACGACGCAGACGGCCTTCAGGGCCCGATGGCCCCGGGCCACGGAGTTGAAGATGGCGGCGCGTTCCGCGCAGATGCTCAGGCCGTAGGATGCGTTCTCCACGTTGGCCCCGGAGAAGATGCGCCCGGTCTCGGTGAGGACCGCGGCCCCGACGCGGTAGCGGGAGTAAGGGCAGTAGGCCCCCTTTTGGGCGGTGATGGCGGTCTCGATGAGGCGCGTGATGGTCTTGGTCGGTTTCATGGCTCCATCCTGATGGTCATCCCTTGAGGTAGCGGCCCGCCAGCAGGCCGAGGCGGCGCACCGCGCGCCGGTCGGCCCGGCGCGGGTCTGTGAAGATGGCTCCGGCCAGGGCCGCGGCGCAGCGGCAGGCGCGCCGGCGGGCGGCGAGCGCCGGCACGGCTTTGGCCAGGAGGCGCTGGGCGTTGCTCACGTTGACGTGGAGGTTCTCCACGACCTTGCCGCTGGAGACCTCCTCGCCCTCCTTCCAGCAGTCGTAGTCCGTGACCAGGCAGGCCGCGGCGTAGCAGAGTTCGGCCTCGCGGGCCAGCTTGGCCTCGGGGACCGCGGTCATGCCGATGATGTCGTAGCCCTGGCGGCGGTGGTACTCGGACTCGGCCTTGGTGGAGAAGGCCGGCCCCTCCATACAGACCAGCGTCTGGCCCAGGTGGGAGCTGATGTCCAGGCCGCGGGCCGTCTCGTGCAGCAGGCGCGCCTCCTCGGCGCAGAAGGGCTGGTCGAAGGCCACGTGCGCGACCAGGCCCCCGCCGAAGAAGGTGGAGACCCGGCCCTTGGTCTCGTCGACGAGCTGGGCCGGGAACACGAAGTCGCGCGGCGGCAGCTCCTCCTTGAGCGAGCCCACGGCCGAGATGGAGACCACGCGCTCCACGCCCAGGGACTTCAGGGCCCAGATGTTGGCCCGGCTGTTGACCTCGCAGGGCAGCAGGACGTGGCCGCGGCCGTGGCGGGGGAGGAAGGCGCAGGGCACCCCGGAGAGCGCGCCCAGCAGGATAGGGCCGGAGGGCACGCCGAAGGGCGTGCGCACCCGGACCTCCCGGCGGCCGGTGACGGCGGGCATGTCGTAGAGTCCGCTGCCGCCGATGACGCCGACGAGGGCTCTGGGTTTCGCGGCGGCGGTCCTCATGGCACGTATCCTCCCATGGGCAAAAGCTCCGCGATGTACTTCTCCATGGCCGCGAAGCTGATGGGCTTCTGGATGAAGCGGGTCTTGGGGTCTTCGGGCAGGATGCTCTTGATCCGCTCCAGGGGGTGCGCGGAGATGAAGAGGATCGGGATGTCCTTGGTCTTGGGGTCCTTCTGGAGCACCTGGTAGACCGAGGAGCCGTAGGCCCCGGGCATCTGGATGTCGGTGATGATGAGGTGCGGCCGGTGCTCGGCCGCCTTCTGGGCGAGCTGGAATCCGTCGTAGACCAGGATGACCCGGTGCTGCTTGCTCGTGAGGTACTCGCCCAGCAGGGCCGCGATGTTCTCGTCGTCGTCGGCGACGATGATCTGGGCGATCATGGCACCAGGCTCCCCATGAGCTCGGGGTAGATGGGGAAGCGGCCGCAGAGCCGCCGCACCTCCCCCCGGATGGCCGCCAGGCGCTTGTCGTCGGCCCGCGCGGCCAGGGCCTCGTCGATGTGCGCCGCGATCGCCGCCATCTCCTCCTCCCTCATGCCCCGGGTGGTCACGGCCGGCGTGCCGATGCGCACCCCGGAGGCGATCATGGGCTTCTGAGGGTCGTAGGGGATGGCGTTCTTGTTGACCGTGATGCCGGCCTTGTCCAGGGCGGCCTCCGCGTCCTTGCCGGTCACGTTCTTGGGCCGCAGGTCCACGGAGAAGAGGTGGCAGTCCGTGCCTCCGGCCACGATGCGGAACCCGCGTCCCGCGAGCTCGGCGGCCAGGCGGCGGGCGTTGGCCTTGACCTGGCGCTGGTAAGTCTTGAACTCGGGCTGGAGGGCCTCGCCGAAGCAGACCGCCTTGCCCGCGATGACGTGCATGAGCGGCCCGCCCTGGGTCCCGGGGAAGTTGATCTTGTCCACGGCCGCGGCGTGCGCGGCCTTGGAGAGGATCAGGCCCCCGCGCGGGCCGCGCAGGGTCTTGTGGGTGGTGGAGGTGGTGAAGTCCGTGTAGGGCACGGAGGAGGGATACTCGCCCGCGGCGATGAGCCCCGCATAGTGCGCGATGTCGGCGGCGAAGAAGGCCCCTACCGCGTCGGCGATCTTCTTGAGGCGCTCCCAGTCGAAGACCCGGGAGTAGTTGGAGGCCCCGGCGAAGATCATCTTGGGCTTGTGCTCTTGGGCCAGGCGCTCGGCCTCGTCGTAGTCGATGAGCTCGTCGTCCTGGCGCACGTTGATGGGCACGATCTTGAAGTACTTGCCCGAGAAGTTCAGGGGGTGGCCGTGGGAGAGGTGCCCGCCGTGGGCCAGGTTGAGCCCCATGACCGTGTCGCCGGGGGTCAGCACGGAGAGGTACATGGAGATGTTGGCCTGGGTGCCGGAGTGGGGCTGGACGTTGGCGTGCTCCGCGCCGAAGAGCTTCTTGGCGCGGGCGATGGCGATGGTCTCCACGATGTCGACGAACTCGCAGCCGCCGTAGTAGCGCTTGCCCGGGTAGCCTTCCGCGTACTTGTTGGTCAGCAGGGAGCCCTGCGCCTCGAGCACGGCCTGCGAGGTGTAGTTCTCGGAGGCGATGAGCTCCAGGTTCTCGTCCTGGCGCACGGCCTCGCGGCGCATGGCGTCGAAGACTTCCGGGTCGGCGTGTTCAAGGGTGTGATGCATGGTCTTTCTCCTCCAGGGTGCGGCCCAAGATGGGTCCCAGCTCCGACTTGATGCGGCGGCAGCAGGCCGCATAGACGGCCTCGGATTGGCCGATCGGGTCGGCCACGCCTTCCGGGCCGGCCAGGAGCGCGACCTTGGCCGCGGACTCCGGGAAGCGGGCCAGCAGGGCGTCCTGGTGGCGGCGTTCCATGACCAGGACCCGGTCGGCCCAGTCCATGAGCTCGCGCGACACCGGCTGCGGCACGTGCTCCGGGGCGGGAACGCCTTCCGCGGCCAGAGCGCCGCGCACGGCCGCGGGGACCGGGAAGGCGGGGTCGGCGGCGATGCCGGCCGAGCGGGCCGAGGCCTCCAGCCCGACCTGGGCCGCGAGACCGTTGAACAGGGCCTCGGCCATGACGCTGCGGCAGGTGTTGCCGGTGCAGACGAAGAGGACGCGGCGGGGCCGCGCCAGCACGTCCCGGGCCGGGACCGCGCCTTCGCGCAGCACGCGGACCGGGGAGGCGGTGGCGTCGACGACCGTGGATTCCTTCCCCGAGGCCGGCCCGCAGTCCAGGACCACGGCCAGCGCCTCTCCGAAGCGCGCGGCCACGGCCGCGCCGTCGGCCAGGGGCGGCTGGCCGGACTCGTTGGCGCTGGTCTGGGCCCAGGGGAAGTCGGAGGCCTCCAGGAGGGCCAGGGCCACGGGATGGGCGGGCACGCGCACGGCCAGGGTCTCGCCCTGGCAGCAGGCTAGCCCTCGGCCCTGGGGCGTGGCTTTGAGCACCAGGGTCAGGGCCCCCGGCCAGAAGCGGCCGGCCAGAGCCTCGGCTTGGGGAGGCCACTCCACCCAGCGGCGGGCTTCGGCGGCCGAGGCGACCAGCAGGGGCAGGGGTTTGTCCGGGCCGCGGCCTTTCATCCGGTAGAGGCGCTCCACTCCCTCCCGGCTGGAGGCGGAGGTGCCCAGGCCGTAGACCGTGTCCGTGGGGAAGGCCACGATCTCGCCGCGAGCGGCGGCGGCCGCCGCCGCGGGGCCGGGCAATTCTCCCGGCCGCAAAGACACGAGCTCAGGCATGCTCGGGGGCCTCCTCGGGATGGAGCACCACCACGAACTCGCCCAGCAGCTCTGGGCGGCTGGTCAGCAGGACGCGCACTTCGGCCAGCGAGCCGCGCAGCCATTCCTCGTGGATCTTGGAGAGCTCGCGCACGGCGCAGCACTGGGCTTTGGCGCCGAGCGTCTCCTCGGCCAGGGCTAGGAAGTCCTTCACGCGGTAAGGCGACTCGTAGACCACCATGGTCCGCCCCAGGGCGGCGGTCTCCTGCAGGATCTTGCGCTGCTTGCTCGGCGTCCGGGGCAGGAAGCCCAGGAACACGAAGGAGTCCCCCGGCAGTCCGGAGCCGGCCACCGCCGCCTCCACCGCCGTGGGGCCGGGCAGGACCGTGACCGGCACGCCCTCGCGGCTGGCCAGGGCCACGAGGCGCCGGCCCGGGTCCGAGATGCAGGGCAGCCCCCCGTCCGAGACCAGGGCGATGCGGTCGCCCGCCTTGAGGCGCTCCAGCACGCGCCGGTTGTCCCGCTCGTCGCGCTCGTTGTAGCGCAGCACCGGCGTGGTCAGGCCGAAATGGGTCATGAGGATGCGGGTGCGGCGGGTGTCCTCGCAGTAGACCGCGGCCGCCTCGCGCAGGGCGCGCAGGGCCCGGGGGGGCATGTCTTCGAGGTTTCCCAGCGGCGTGGGGACGATGGAAAGCATCAGCTCGGTCTGGTCTCCTGGACCGGCGGCAGAGGGGCTTCCTCGGCCTCGATGCGCAGGAAAGCCTCCACGATCTTGGGATCGAACTGGGTCCCGGCGCAGCGGCGCAGCTCGTTGACGGCGGCTTCGCGGGTCAGGGCCTTGCGGTAGGGGCGGTCCGAGCGCATGGCGTCCCAGGCGTCGATGACCGCGACCATGCGCGCGCCCACGGGGAACGCCTCGCCCTTGATCCCTTCGGGATAGCCGCGGCCGTTGTACCACTCCTGGTGGTAGAGCACCATCTGGGCCACGGGGCCGAGGTACCCC
>JACRDS010000153.1 GCA_016212825.1 Elusimicrobiota bacterium
AACGAAGCGCTGAGCCGCCGCCGGGTGCATGGGCCGACCGCTTTAGCGGGCGGCGCAGGCGAATGTTATGCATCCTTCTGATCATGCGCCCAGCAAGGCTTCGAGCTTTTGCATCACTTCTGTCAAAGTCGTTTCCGGGACTTTGCAGCAGAATTGTGCGCTTCGGGCCTGCCAATCTAGGCTCTTGACCTGGTCTGCCAGCACGACGCCGGATGCCTTTAGGCCAGTTGGGAGGCGCACCTCGAAGGGATATCCTTTGATTTGCGACGTGACGGGACAAAATATGGCCAGCCCCACCTTGTCGTTATAAGCCTCTGGCGAGAGAGTCAGAGCCGGTCGATGCCCCGATTGCTCATGGCCCGCCTGAGGCGCAAATGAGAGCCAAACCACATCACCACGTTTTGGGCAGTAGGCTCGGGTCATTACAGTGCTTCCTTCCCGATGGGCCCGCCCCAATCTTGCTCGGAGTGCCGATTCGTCTTGGTGATCCCCTTGAGCATTTGCGAAAGAGAGTACTTGCGCTCTCCCTTTGGTTTCAGAACCATCTTCCCCTCGACCACGGCCATATCAACCACGGATCCTTGGTGCAGATGGATATCCTTGGCCAAGGAACTCGGGATGCGCAGCGCCAGGCTATTTCCCCATTTCTGGATGGTGGTAGTCATTGGAATCTCCTCGGTGAGTATCTACAATGAGTATACATCATTCCTGGTCGTTGTCAAGGGCGCATAACTGTTCGTCGAGGCTGTCAAGACCGGCAAGCTCAAGCACTTTTTCCTCGTTGGCGGCTGCGACGGGGCCAAGCCCGGCCGCAACTACTACACGGAGCTGGCCGAGGCCATCCCGCAGGACTGCGCCATCCTCGCCTTGGCCTGCGGCAAGTACCGCTTCAGCAAGCTGGAGTCCGGCGACATCGGCGGCATCCCGAGCTGGTACGAGCAGAAGGCGGTCTGCATCCTGCTGACCTTGCTGCACCTGGGGCCGTCCTTGCCCGCCTTCGTGGGGCCCCGAGTGTTGAAGGTCCTGGTAGACAACTTCGGGCTCAAGCCCATCGGCAAGGCGCGGGACGACCTCAAGGACATGCTGGGAGCGACGGTCGCGGCGCCTGGCTTATAGGACGGCCGCGGCGCGTTTGAGCACGCTGGCGATCTTCTTCTTGTCGCCGAGCCTCGAGTAGAGGTAGAAGATGAGGTGCTCGGCCTCGTAGGTGGGCAGCCGGAAGCCGATGTCCCTGGTCTGCTCCCGCAGGTACTGGAAATCGGCCTCGGTGGCTCGGCGCTTCTCCGACCAGGGCAGGCCGCCAGCCTCGTCGAACTTGAAGTCGGACATGCTCCCCAGAGGAGGCGCGTCGTCGGGGCCGAACTTGGCGACGTTGGCCACCCCGAAACCCGCGGGGTCGGAGTAGAGCCGGCTCATCTTCTCCAGGTAGAGGGTGGTGTAATAGAGCATGTCGATGCGGGCCTGGTTGCGGCGCAGGAAGTCCACGGTGGCCTGGACGTCCTCCCGCGTCTCGCTGGGGAAGCCGGAGATCAGCTCCAGGCCGGTCAGGATGCCCGCCTCGTCCGTCCAGCGCAGGGTGTCCTCCAGGCGCCCCAGGTCGATCCTCTTGTCGATGAGCTTGAGCAGGCGAGGGCTCGCCGTCTCCAGCCCGTAGATGAGGCGCACGCACCCCGCCCGCCGCATCTTGAGGAGCGTCTCCCGGTCCAGGTTGTCGGCCCGGGCGCAGTCGGACCAGAGGATGTCCAGCCCCTCGCGCAGGAGCTCGTCGCAGAACTCGTTGACGTAGCGCCGCGAGACGTTGATCATGCGGTCGACGAAGAAGAAGCAGCGGATGCCGTGCTCCTCCCGCAGGCGGCGCAGCTGCGCCGCCGCCTGGCGGGGCGGCAGGACCAGGACCTCCCGGGTCAGGGAGGCGCCGCAGAAGATGCACGCGAAGAAGCAGCCTTCCATCAGCCGCCACTGGGCCGCCCGCAGCCCGCACTCCGCGAAGCCGCCCAGCAGTTCGCGCAGTTCCGCGTCCGCGCAGTCGAGCCGCCGCGGGCTGCGGTAGCCGTAGAGGTCCAGGGGCAGGCCGGCGTAGTCGGGGTCGGTCCAGAACCGGATGGCGTCCGGCCCGGCTTGGAGGACCTTGCCGGAGCGCTGGATGGGCGGGTCCGGGACCTCGGCGAGGTCCACCCCGTGGCGCAGGGCGGTCAGCAGCAGGAAGAGCATCTTCTCGCCCCTGTCCTTGCCGATGTAGTCGATGTGCGGGGTGTCGCGTTCCGCCAGCGAGTCGATCTCGCGGCCCGCGCCTCCGACCAGGATCAGAGGGCCGTGCCGCGTCTTGAGGCGGCGCGAGAAGGCCAGGGTGAAGAGGGTCTCGCTGGGGTTGACGTCGTCGCCGATGAGCGAGAGGACCACGACGTCGTAGCCGGCGCAGGGGGAGAGCGCCTCCACCTGGTCCAGGGCGGCCTCGAGCCCCGGGTCCGCCTCGCCGCCGACGTAGGCGAGCATCCGGGCTTCGTCGCGGAAGAGGTCCGCGGGGATAGTCCCGCCGGAGCCGCCGAAGGCGTTGCGGTGGTTGATCCGGACGTGCAGGTCGTCCTGGTCCACCGCGATGCCGTTGGCGCGCAGGTAGGCCGTGATGGTGGACATCCCCAGCGGGGGCAGGAGGGAGTAGTTCAGGGCGCCGTTGAGGGGGGGCTCGAAGAACGGAGTGCGGATGAGCTTGACCCGCAGCGGCCGGTCCGGCCGCCGCCCGGCGCCCAGGGTCCGGAGGCGGTCCCGGAGAGCCCGGTTCTCCGCCGCGTCCTCCGCGGCCTCGACCTCCAGGTAGCGGGCGCAGGCCGCGGCGCACGAGTCCGCCTTCTTGAGCTTGGTGTAGAGCTGCATCAGCTCGCGCAGCGTCTGCTTGGACGGGTTCATCCGGACGGCTTCGTGGAACTCCGCCTCCGCCCGGGGCCACTCGCCGCGCTTCACGTGGCCCCGGGCCAGCAGCAGGTGCGCCTCTTCCGTGTCGTGGCCGAGCGCGACCGCCTCGGAGAACCCCTCCCGGGCGAGGTCGTCGCGTCCCTGCCGGGAGTGGATGCGGGCCCGCTCGTGATGGATGCGCCCCAGGAGCCGCCGGTCGCCGGAACCCAGCCGCAGGGCCTCGTCGAACGCGGCCAGGGCCCGCTCGTCCTGGCCGGCGCGCTGGTAGGACTGTCCCAGCATGAATCCGGCGGACGCCGATCGCCCGTCGGCCTCTTCCAGCTCCCGGATCGCGGCCGCGCAGTCTCCGCGCTCGAAGAGGATGCGGGCCCGGGCCTCGCGCAGCCGCGTCCGGACCCCAGAGGCGCCGCCGCACAGCTCCAGAGCCCGGCCGAACTCGTCGAGGGCCGGCGCAGGCTCTCCCCGCGCGAAGAGCAGGTCGGCCCGCGCCTCATGGATCCGGGACCGGAGCCTCTGGTCGTCGCCGCTCAGAGCCAGGGCCTCGTCGAGAGCGGCGAGCGCCTCCTCCGGCCGGCCGGCGCGCAGGCAGGCCAGCCCCAGCAGGAGGCTGGCGCCGCCGGACCTCTCGCCGGCCTCGGCCGCGGCCCGGAACTCCGCGATCGCGGACTCGTGCCGGCCTTGGGAGAAGAGGATGTCGGCCCGCTCGCCGCGGACGCGCGCGCCCCGCTGCGGGTCGCCGCCGCACAGGTCCAGGGCCTGGTCCAGCTCGGCGAGAGCCTCGTCCCAGCGGCCCTGCCCGCGCAGGACGCGGGCCCTTTCCTCGCGGGCCCGCAGGCGCAGCTCCCCGTCGTCTTGGCCCAGTTCCAGGGCCCGGCCCAGGGCGGCCAGCGCCTCGTCGCAGCGCCCCTCGCGCCCCAGGGCCAGGCCCAGGACGAGCTGGGCGTGCCCGTTGCCGGGGTCGAGCCGGAGCGCTTCCCTGGCCCGCTCGGCGGCGGGTCCGGGCTGGCCCAGTCCCAGGAGGATGTGGGCCGCCTCGAAGTGGATCTGCGCCCGCAGTCCCGGGTCGCGGGCTGCGTCTTCCAGCGCCCCCTCGAGAGCGGCGAGCGCTTCTTCGGGCCGGCCGGCGTGCTTGCAGGCCAGGCCCAGCAGGAAGAGGGAGTTGCCGGACCGCTCACCCGCCCCGACCGCGGCCCGGAACTCGGCGATCGCGGGCCCGTACTCCGCCTGGGCGAAGAGGATGTGGCCCTTCTCGTTGCGGATCCGCGCGTTCAGCCTCCGGTCGCCGCCGCAGCGTTCCAAGGCCCGGTCCAGCTCCGCGATGGCCTCAGCCTGGCGCCCCGCGGCCCGGTGGGCCGCGGCCAAGGACAGGGCGGCCGGCCCGGCCGGCGCGCCCTGGGCAAGAGCCGCCCTGGTCTCCGCGACCGACAGGTCGAAGCGCCCCTGCTCGAGGAATATATGGGCCCGTTCGACGCGGATCTGCGCCGGCAGCCCCGGCTCGCTCCGACCCCGCTCCAGCGCCTCTTCCAGGGCGGCCAGCGCCTCTTCGTAGCGCTTCTCGCGCTCCAGGGCCAGCCCCAGGACGAAATGGGCGTGCCCGTTGCCGGGGGCGAGCCGGATCGCGGCCCGGGCCTGCTCGCCGGCCGGACCGGGCCGGCCCAGCTCCAGGAGGACGTTGGCCGCTTCCTGGTGGATCTGCAGCCGCAGCCCCGCGTCGCCGACGGCCAGCCGCAGCGCCTCTTCCAGGACGTCCAACGCCTCGGCGTAGCGCTTCTCGCGCTCCAGGGTCAGGCCCAGGACGAGATGGGCGTGCCCGCTGCCGGGGTCGAGCCGGACCGCCTTCCGGGCCTCGTCGGCGGCGTCGGGGCCAGGCGGCATGGGTCAGCGGATCTTGATGACCAGTTCGATCTCTTTCGGGTCGCTGACGCCCTTGAGGTTGGACACCATCGCGGCCACCGTGAACCCCACGACATCCTGCACGAAGCCCTTCATGGCGACGGGCTTGCCGTCCACGCGCAGCCGGACGTCCCGGATCTTCTGCTTGAGTCCTCGGCCTTCGGTCATAATATCTCCTTTTCGATGAAGCGTGCGATCCTCCCGGCCTCGCCCGAGCGGAAGCGCGGCTGGGGATAGCCCGGCACGGCGAAATCGCAGACCAGGGCGATGAGGCCCCGGCCGCGCGGCGGGCAGACCGGCTCGCGGCTCACGGCGCGGCGCAGCACCTCGATCTTGGGGCCGGGCTCGCCCTTGAAGCCCTCGGTCACTACGAGGTCCATGTCCGGGAAGAGCTCCGTTACGATGCGCCGCAGGCGCAGGGGCCGGCTCAGGCGCTTGACCAGAGCCAGCTTGTCTCCGGAGGCGATCAGGGAGGCCGCGGCGCCGGCGTGGAAGTGGCGGTAGGAATCCTTGCCCGGCTGGTCGGTCTCGAAGCCGCGGCGGAAGTGCTTGACCGTCCCGACCCGGTAGCCCTTCCTGGCCAGGGCGCGGACGACCTTGACCAGCAGGGTGGTCTTGCCCGAGCCGCTGCGGCCCACGAAGGAGACGGACGGGACGGCCATTCAGCCTCCGGAGAACATGGCGGAGACCAGGACCTGGTCCCCGTCCTGGAGCCGGTCGTGGCCGTGCAGGCCCGCGCCGCCGCGGGAGACCAGGACCGGGATGCCCGCCAGGCCCAGGCGCGCGACGAGCCCGCCGGCGTCGGACGGCTCGGGCAGCTCCACCTCCTTCTCGGAGAAGCCCAGCTTCTGGATGAAGCCGCCGATGAGCTTGACCTTGACCTTCACACCCCGGCGCTGCCCGCGGCCACCACGTCGTCCGAGACCTTGGCGACCTCGGCGAGCTGCTCCGCCTCCCGGCCCAGGCCCAGGCGCTCCATGGTCTTGCGCGTGGGCACGCCCCGCTTGTCCCAGCCGCGGATGTCGTAGTAGTGGTCCAGGAGAGCATCATACTTGTCCATCTCCAGGACCTTGCCCGCGGTCGGGCCTTCCTTCTCCGCGTTGGCCGGGTCGAAGTAGACGCGCGGCGGGTAGTCCGCGGTGCGGTCCGTGTCCGGGTGCTCGCGCGTCCAGAATGCCTTGAGCAGGGCGTAGATGCGGTCGCCCGTGTTGGTGAAGTCCTCCAGAGTCCAGTTCGAGCCTGTGGCCAGGTTGAAGTACTCGGGATAGTTCTTGAGGTCCCAGCCCAGCTCGATCCAAGGGAAGCGGCAGATGGGCAGGGACTCGAAGATGCTGGAGCGGATGCGCTGCAGGTCGATCACCTTCTGGGCCTTGTCCCGGCCGTAGGCCCCGCGCTCCGAGAACTTGAGCTCGTAGGTGATGATCCAGGCCTCCTTGTGGTGCGCCCCGATAGCCGAGGTGCCGAAGGCCAGGGCCTGGCCCGGCACGTACTTGCAGTTGTAGGCCGAGAGGTCGAGCCCCTTGCACTGGATGGCGTAGGCCTCGGAGTGGTGCCCGAACGCCCGGGCCATCCGGAGGCTGCCGTCGGCGAGCAGGTTGCCGACGGTCCCCTCGCGCAGCGCCGCCAGGCGCAGCAGTTCCTTGGCCCGCTCCGCGTCGCCGAACTTGAAGTCCCCCTGCGCGGCGCCGTGGTCGATGGCGTCGGCGTAGAACGAGAGGGCGGAGCCGGCGGAGATCGTGTCGACGCCGAAGTCGTCGCACATGTAGTTGAGCGAGGCCATCTGCTTGATGTCGTAGATCTCCAGGTTCGGGCCCAGCATGCCCACGTTCTCGTAGTCGATCTCCGACTCGTGGCCCTCCTTGTCGCGGATGGCGATGCCGCAGCGCATGGTGCAGTTGGGGCAGCCGTAGGTGGCCACGCGCGCCTGACTGGTGCGCAGTCCGTCGAGCTTCCAGGCCTCCGTGGAGTGGGACATGCGCATGTTGCGCACGGGCAGGGCCCACATTTCGTTGCACCATTCCAGCACCGCGTTGGTGCCCTGCACGGACCACTTTGACTTCTTGTCCATGGCGCCCACGGCCTTGAGGTCGGCCAGGCCCCGCTCCTTCATGGCCTTGGGCTCGGCCATGGGGATGTCCTTGGTCCCCTTGATCACGATGGCCTTGAGGTTCTTGGAGCCCATGACCGCGCCGATGCCCGGCCGGCCGCCGGCGCGGCCCTCCATGCTGCGCACCACCGCGTAGAGGACCTTGTTCTCGCCGCCCTGGCCGATGCTCAGGATGCCCGCGGTCTTGCCGTACTTCTTCTCCAGCCAGTCCTGGGCCTCATAGGTGCCCTTGCCCCAGATGTCCTTGGCGGACAGGAAGCTGACCTTGTCGTCCTCGATGAAGACGTAGGAGGGGGCGGCGGCCTTGCCCTCGAAGATGAGGATGTCGTAGCCGGCCTTGCGCATCTGGATGGTGGCGTAGGTGCCCATGTTGCCGTCGCCGTAGGTTCCGGTCAGGGGAGACTTGGCGGCCACGATGGTCTTGCCCGAGTTGGGCATGGGCACGCCCGCGATGGGGCCCTGCACCACGAGGAGCTTGTTGTCCGGGCCCAGGGGGTCGGTCCCGGGCTTGAGCTCGTCCCAGAGGATCTTGACCGCGAAGCCGCGGCCGCCGATCCACTTGCGGGCGAACTCCTCGGTGAAGCGCTCCGTCTTGTGGGTCTTCTTGGTCAGGTCGATGCGCAGGATGTTCCCGGTCCAGCCTTTCATGGCGTCCCTCCGATCTATAGACCATGAAAGCCGAAACGGACCGCAAAGTCAAGGTGGGGAGGACTTTGTTATCATTATAAGAATGATTCTTTGGGAAGAAGCTGCGGCCAGCATCGACCGGGAGACCCCCGCCGCAGTCCTGCCCCGCGAGAGACTGCCGGCGCGCCAGGGCTTGGGCCGCTGGCTGGCCGAGGACGCCGTCTCCCGCCTCGACCTGCCGCCCTTCGACAAGTCCGCCATGGACGGCTTCGCGGTGCGCGCCGGCGGCCGGCGCGAGAGCTATCGCGTCTTGGAGACCGTGGCCGCGGGGAAGACCCCCACTCAGGCCCTGGACGAGGGCGCGGCTGTCAAGGTGATGACCGGGGCCCCGGTGCCGGAAGGCACGGGCCGGGTCATCAAGGTGGAGGACGTGCGCGAGGAAGGCGGCTCCATCCGATTGCTCAAGGACGCCCAGGAGCGCAACCTCTGCCGCCAAGGCGAGGATCTGCGCCGCGGCGACGTGGTGCTGCGCGCCGGCGTCCGCCTGGGGCCGGTCGACGTGGCCAATCTCATCGGCTGCGGCGTCACGGAGGTCGAGGTCGTGCGCCCCGCGCGCCTGGCCATCCTCTCCACCGGCGACGAGCTCGTCGACGACCCCGCTCTGGCCGGGCCGGGCCGCATCATGAACACCAACGGCCCGATGCTGCGCTTCCTGGCCGAGCAGCACGGCTTCGCGGTCGTCAGCGAGGCTTCGGTGCCCGACGACCCGGCGCGGACCCTGGCCGCCCTGCGCGAGGCACGGGAGAGCGCCGACCTCGTTCTGTTCTCGGGCGGGGTCTCGGCCGGGGACTTCGATTTCGTCAAGGAGGCCTTCCCCCAGGCGGGCCTGCGCGTGCACTTCACCCAGGTCGCCATCAAGCCGGGCAAGCCCACGGTCTTCGCCACGGCGCCGGGCCAGGCCGTCTTCGGCCTGCCCGGCAACCCGGTGGCCGTGTTCGTCACCTTCCACCTCTTCGCGCTCCGGGCCGCGGCGCGCCTGCGCGGCGGCTCCCTGCCTGACCCGCGCGAGGTGTCCCTGCCGCTGGCCGGCGCCTTCCGGCGGCGCCGGGCCGAGCGCTGCGAGTTCGTGCCCTGCCGCCTGGTCTCGGACGGCTCCCTGGAAGCCGTGCCTTTCCACGGCTCCGCGCACCTGGCCGCCTTGTCCCAGGCCGACGGCTTCTTCGCGGTCCCGCGGGGGACCGGGGAGCTCGCCGCCGGCTCGCCCGTGCGCTTCCTGCCGCTCTCTCTCATGGGGGCTCGGGCATGATCGACCGTTGGGGACGCAGCATAGACTACCTGCGCATCTCGGTCACGGACCGCTGCGACCTGCGCTGCCTCTACTGCAGGCCCGGCGCGCCCGCGCCCCCGCTGCCGCGCCGAAGCCTGCTGAGCTTCGAGGAGATCGCCGCGGTCGTGCGCTCGGCGGTCCGGCGCGGCGCCGCCAAGGTGCGGCTCACCGGCGGCGAGCCCTTGGTGCGGCGCGGCCTGGAGACCTTGGTCGCGATGCTGGCCGCCGTCCCGGGGCTGCGCGACCTGTCCATGACCACCAACGGCACGACCTTGGCGGCGCGGGCCGAGGCCCTGGCCGAAGCCGGCCTGCGCCGGGTCAACGTGAGCCTCGACGCGCTGGACCCGGAGCGCTACGCGGCCGTCACCCGGGGCGGCGACGTGCGCCGGGTGCTCGCCGGCGTCGCCGCGGCGCAGGCCTGCGGCCTGAGCCCGGTGAAGCTCAACTGCGTGGTGGCCGAGTCCTCGCAAGAGCCGGACGCCCGGGCGGTGGCCGAGTTCGCCCGCGGGCGGGGGCTCGAGATCCGCTTCATCCGGCGCATGGACCTGGCGCACGGGCATTTCGCCAGGGTCGAGGGCGGCGAGGGCGGCAACTGCCCCCGCTGCAACCGCCTGCGCCTGACCTGCGACGGCTTCATCCGCCCGTGCCTGTTCTCGGACCAGAGCTTCAGCGTGCGCGAGCTCGGCGTCGAGGCGGCCCTGGACCGGGCGTTGGCGCACAAGCCCCGCGCCGGCTCTTCCTGCACGGGCCGGAGCATGCACGCCATCGGAGGCTAGGATGAAGACCCTTTCCCATGTCGATGCGCGGGGACGCGCCCGGATGGTGGACGTGGGCGGCAAGACGCCCCAGCGGCGCCGCGCCCGGGCCGAAGGGCATATACGCCTGGCTCGGGCCACCCGCGAGCTCATCCGGCGCGACCAAGTCAAGAAAGGCGACGTGCTGACCGTGGCCCAGGTCGCGGGCATCCAGGCCGCCAAACGGACCGGGGAGCTCATCCCGCTGTGCCATCCGCTCGGGCTCGACTGCGTGGACGTGCGCCTGGAGCTGACCGCTTCGGGAGTGCGCGCGGTCTGCGCGGCCTCCACCATCGGCCGCACGGGCGTGGAGATGGAGGCGCTCACCGGCGTGAGCGCGGCCTTGCTCACGGTCTACGACATGTGCAAGGCCGCGGACAAGGCCATGGTCATCGGGCCGATCCGGCTGCTGGAGAAGGTCAAGGAAGATGTCGGCCCCGCTTGAGGTCGTCTCGGTCAACCTCTCCCCGGGCAAGGGCACGGCCAAGAAGCCCGTGCCCCGGGCCGAGGTCGGCCCCCAGGGCCTGGCCGGCGACGGCCATGCCGGGCCCTGGCACCGCCAGGTCAGCCTGCTGAGCCTGGAGACCATCGCGCGCTTCAACGCGGCGCACGGCACGCGCATCGGGCCGGGAGAGTTCGCGGAGAACCTCACTTTGCGCGGCACGGACCTCTCCGGCGTGGCGGTGCTCGACCGCCTGCGCTTCGGGCCCGTGGAGCTCGAGGTCTCGCAGATCGGAAAGGCCTGCCACGGCGAGGGCTGCGCCGTGTTCCAGCGCGTGGGCGAGTGCGCCATGCCCAAGGAGGGCATATTCGCCCGGGTGGTCGAAGGCGGCGCGCTCCAGCCGGGCGACCGGGGGGAGCATCTGCCCCGGGCCCTGAAGATCCATGTCATCACCTTGAGCGACCGGGC
The DNA here is from genome assembly GCA_016212825.1 of Elusimicrobiota bacterium. Classification (GTDB taxonomy): domain Bacteria; phylum Elusimicrobiota; class Elusimicrobia; order UBA1565; family UBA9628; genus UBA9628. The sequence goes on from JACRDS010000153.1 coordinate 10,569, forward strand.
CGCTCGCGGCGACTACCCCGACCGCTCCGGCCCGCGCCTGCGCCAGCTGCTCGAAGCCTTCTTCGCGGGCAAGCGCTGGCACCCGGCCTTCGCGTCCGCGGTCCTGCCCGACGACGCCGTCCGGCTGCGCGAAGCATTGGAGCAGGCCATCCGCGGCGGCGCGGACCTGATCTTCACGACCGGCGGCACAGGCGTGGGGCCCCGGGACATCACGCCGGAGGCGGTCCTGGCCGTGGCCGGGAAGCAGGTGCCGGGCATCATGGAGAACATCCGGGCCAAGTTCGGCGCGGCCAAGCCCGCGGCCCTGCTCAGCCGCTCGGTGGCGGCCGTGGCCGGCACGACGCAGATCTACGCCCTGCCCGGCAGCGTGCGGGCCGTGGAGGAGTACCTGGGCGAGATCCTCAAGACCATGGAGCACATGATCTTCATGCTCCACGCCCTGGACGTCCATTGAAGGCGGCCGCCGTCCTCATCATCTTCCACGCGGGCAGCCTGGCCGTGCCCCTGCGCCAGGTCTCGGCGCTCTTCGAAGCCAGGCACCCCGGAGCCCGGGTGCAGGCCGAGGCCGCGGGCAGCCGGGACTCGGCGCGCAAGGTCAGCGACCTGGGCCGGGCCTGCGACGTCATGGCCCTGGCCGACTTCCGCGTGGCTGAGGAGCTGCTCATCCCCGAGCACGCGGATTTCAACGTCCGCTTCGCGGGCAACGAGCTGGCCATCGCCTATACCACCCGCTCCCGGCGCGCTGACACGATCACCTCGGAGAACTGGCCGCAGGTGTTATTGCGCGAGGACGTGGCCTACGGCCGGGCGGACCCCGACCGAGACCCCTGCGGCTACCGCACGGAGATGGTCTTCCAGCTGGCTGAGAGGCGCTACCGCCTCCCCGGCCTGGCCGGCAGGCTCCTGGCCAAGGACGCCCGCTTCATCCGGCCCAAGGAGACCGACCTCCTGGCCCTGCTGGAGATCGGGGAGATCGACTATCTCTTCATCTACCGCTCCGTGATCCGCCAGCACGGGCTCAAGATGATCGCTTTGCCGGATGAGGTCAACCTGCGCTCCCCGGAACTGGCCAAGGCCTACGCGGCGGCCAAGGTCCGCATCGCCGGCGTCAAGCCTGGGGAGTCCAGCGTCCAGAGCGGCGAGCCCATCGTGTACTCGGTGACCATACCGCGCCATGCTCCGCACCGGACCTTGGCGGAGGACTACGTGTCCCTGCTGCTCTCGCCCGAAGGCCAGGCCATCATGGCCGCCAACGGACAGGAGCCCCTGCGCCCGCCCTGGGTGGACCATCCCGAAAAGCTCCCCGCTTCGCTCCGGAAGCTCCTGCGCAAGGCCCGATGAGCCGCAGACTCGACTGGTTCCAGCTGGGCCTCATGCTGCTGGGCTCCTGCGTCCTGCTCTTCGTGCTGGCGCCGCTGGCCGGGCTGCTGCTGAGCTCCTCGGCCCCGGAGCTCGCCGGGGCGGCCGCGGACCGCGAGGTGACGGACTCCATCCGGCTGACCCTGGCGGCGGCGCTGGCCGCGGCTCTGGTCAGCGCGGCGGGGGGCATCCCCCTGGCCTGGCTGCTGGCGCGCAAGCGCTTCCCCGGGCGCGCCCTGCTGCTGGCGGTCATCGACCTGCCGGTCATCATCCCGCACTCCGCGGCCGGGCTCGCGGTGCTGACCGTCATCGGCCGCCGCTCCTGGCTCGGCCGGGCCACGGGGGACACCTGGGTGGGGACCTTCTGGGGGATCGCCGCGGCCATGGCCTTCGTCTCGGTGCCGTTCCTCGTGGACACGGCGCGCGAGGCCTTCAGCCTGGTGCCCGAGCGCCTGGAGCGCGTGGCCCGCACGCTGGGCGCCTCGCCGCGGCGGGTCTTCCTGACCGTCTCCTTGCCCATGGCCTGGCGCGGCATCCTCTCCGGCCTGGTCCTGATGTGGGCGCGGGGCATCAGCGAGTTCGGGGCCGTGGTCATGGTCGCCTACCATCCCATGACCACGCCGGTGCTCGTGTTCCAGCGCTTCAACGACTTCGGGCTGGCCCCGGCCCGCGGCGCGGCCGTGCTGCTCATCCTCGTCTGCGTGTCCCTGTTCGTGCTCCTGCGCCTGCTGGCCGGCCGGCCGCACGGGGAGGACAGCCATGCTTGAGCTGCGCGGCATCGGCAAGCGCCTGGGCGGCTTCGCTTTGGAGGACCTCTCGCTCCAGGTCCGGTCCGGCGAGTACTTCGTCCTGCTGGGGCCCTCGGGCGTGGGCAAGACCGTGCTCCTGGAGACCATCGCCGGGCTGATCCGGCCCGACT
>JACRDS010000019.1 GCA_016212825.1 Elusimicrobiota bacterium
GGCGGCTTGCCCGGCTGCGCGCTGACCAGCGCGGAGCTCTACGACCCCGCCGCCGGGCCCTGGGCGCCGACGGGGGGCCTGTCCGCGGCGCGCCACGTCCACTCCGCGCCCCTCCTGCCCGCCGGCAAGGTGCTGGGGGCGGGCGGCTGGAACGGCAGCGCGCTGACCAGCGCGGAGCTCTACGACCCGGCCGCCGGGACCTGGGAGCCCACGGGGGCCATGAACGCGGCGCGCTACTTCCACCCCGCGACCCTCCTGGCCGACGGCAAGGTCCTGGTGGCGGGCGGGCTCGACGGCGCCGCCGTCGCCTCCGCCGAGCTCTACGATCCCGCGGCCCGCACCTGGCTGGCCGTCGGGCCCCTGGGCACGGGGCGCATGAGCCACACCGCGACCCTCCTGCCCGACGGCAAGGTGCTCGTCGCCGGCGGCTGGAACGCCGGGGTGATGCCCAACGTCGAGGTCTACGATCCGGCGGCCGGGACCTGGGCCGCGACCACCAGCCTGACGACCGCGCGCCAGGCCCACACCGCGACCCTCCTGCCCAGCGGCAAGGTGCTCGTCGCCGGAGGCGCCAGCGGGGCGGCGCTGACCAGCGCGGAGCTCTACGACCCGGCCGCCGGGACCTGGGCCGCCGGCGGGAGCCTGGGCGCGGCGCGCTACAACCACACCGCGACCCTGCTGCCGGACGGCCGGGTGCTGGCCGCGGGCGGGTTCGGCGTCGCGGCGCTGGCCGGCGCCGAGCTCTACGACCCGGCCGCCGGGGCCTGGGCCGCGGCCGACGGCCTGGTCTCGGCGCGCCACTACCACACCGCGACCCTGCTGCCGGACGGCCGGGTGCTGGCCGCGGGCGGCGACGACGCCGGGTCCCTGGCGAGCGCGGAGACCCTGTTCTACTCCGAGTACGACTTCGACATCTCGACCAAGGCCTTCCGGCGGCCCCGCATCGACACGGTGGCCGGCTCCGCGGCCTTCCCCGTCACGCTCAACTTCGGCGTCTCCTACGCGGTCACGGGGACCACGTTCACCGGAGTGGGCGAAGGCTCGGGAGGCGGGCCCGGGTCCATGAACTCCCCGGCCAACGCCCCCCGCGCCTACCTCCGGCGCCACGATTCGGGCGGCTACGGGGCCACGGCCGGAGGCAGCCGCCTGGTGGACCTCTCGACCTCCATCTACGGTGCCGCGGAGCTGGGGCACTATCAGAACCGCCGGGCCACGGCCACCCTGAACCTGAGCATCTCGTCCGGGTCCCAGTGCGGCTTCTACAGCCTCTCCGTGGTGGCGGGAGCCGTCGTCTCCACGGCCGCGGCGGTCCGCGTGGCGCCGCCCGCTCCCCTCGCCTCGCCGGTGGCCTTCTCCCCGCCCTTCCCGCGGGTCTTCTCGTCGAGCATCACCTTCCGCTGGGCCGGGATCGGCCCGAGCGCGGACCGCTACGTGGTGCACGTCGCCTCGGTCTCCGACTACTCGGTGGTGACGTCCACCAGCTTCTCGATCGTGCCCAGCCTATCCTCGACCACGGCCGTCGGGCTCCTGTCCAACACGACCTACTTCTTCCGCGCCGCGGCCGAGAACTGCGGCGGCCTGGGACCCTGGTCCGCCACCCTCGCCTCCACCGCGACCTTGGCCCTGCTCCCGGCCGCGGCGGCCTCGACCTTCCCCTTGGTCTACCCGACCTCCATGACCGCAGCCTGGCTGCCGGGGGGCAACCCGGTGGATGTGACCACCTACACCGTGGTGCTGACCACGGGCGCCGTCTGGCCCAACCTGAACCTGGGCAACGTCGTGTTCAGCACGGTGCCGGCCGGGCCCGCGCCCGCCGCGACCGCGACGGGCCTGGGCGCCAACACCACCTACTACCTGTTCGTCGACGCCCGCAACTGGAACAACGCCGGCAGCGGCTACCGGGCCCTGGGATCGACGCCCACCTTGGCGCTGCCGCCGGCTTCGGCGGCTTCCACCTTCACCGCGGTGTTCCAGACCTCCATGACCGTGTCCTGGCTGCCCAACGGCAACCCCCTGAGCGTCACGAGCTACACCGTGGTGCTGAGCACCGGCTCCTCCTGGCCCAATTCGTATTCGGGCAACGTGACGCTGACGACCCGGCCGGCCGGGGCCGCGCCTACGGCCACCTTGGCCCCCCTGGCCGCGGACACCACCTACTACCTGTTCGCGGCCGCGCGCAACTGGGGCGGCTTGGTCAGCCCCTACGCCGTGCTCGGCGCCACCTCCACCTTGGCCTATCCCCCGGCTTCCGCAGCCGCCACCTTCCCCTTGGTGTCCCAGACCTCCATGACCGTAGCCTGGCTGCCGGGCGGCAACCCGGTGGACGTGACCACCTACACCGTGGTGCTGACCACGGGCGCCGTCTGGCCCAACCTGAACCTGGGCAACGTCGTGTTCAGCACGGTCCCGGCCGGGCCCGCGCCCGCCGCGACCGCGACGGGCCTGGGCGCCGACACCACCTACTACCTGTTCGTCGACGCCCGCAACTGGTACGATGCCACCAGCGGCTACCGGGCCCTGGGCTCCACGCCCACCTTTGCCTATCCGCCGGCCTCCGCGGCCTCGACCTTCACGGCGGTCTACGCGACCTCCATGACCGCAGCCTGGCTGCCGGGCGGCAACCCGGTGGACGTGACCACCTACACCGTGGTGCTGACCACGGGCGCCGTCTGGCCCAACCTCAATCTGGGCAACGTCGTGTTCAGCACGGTGCCGGCCGGGGCCCTGCCCACCGCGACCTTGACCAGCCTGAGCGCCAACACCACCTACAGCCTGTTCGTGGACGCGCGCAACTGGAGCCGCGCCTCCAGCGGCTACGCCGTCCTGGGCTCGACTTCCACGATGGCCGCCCCGCCCGCGTCGGCGGCCTCGACCTTCACGGCGGTCTACGCGACCTCCATGACTGTGGCCTGGCTCCCCAACGGCAACCCGGTGGACGTGACCACCTACACCGTGGTGCTGAGCACCGGCTCCTCCTGGCCCAACGCCTTCTCGGGCAACCAGGCTCTGAGCACGGCGCCGGCCGGGCCCGCGCCCGCCGCGACCTTGGAGGGCCTGGCCGCGGACACCACCTACTACCTGTACGCCGCGGGCGTCAACTGGAACGGGCTGAGCGGCGGCTTCAGCGTGTTGGGCGCCAGCGCCACCCGGGCCTTCCCGCCCGCCTCCGCCGCCTCGACCTTCTCCGCGGTCTACTTCACCTCCATGACCGTAGCCTGGCTGCCGGGCGGCAACCCGGTGGACGTGACCACCTACACCGTGGTGCTGACCACGGGCGCCGCCTGGCCCAACCTCTACTCGGGCAACGTCCTGTTCAGCACGGTGCCGGCCGGGCCCGCGCCCGCCGCGACCGCGTCCGGGCTCACCGCCGAGACCACCTACTACCTCTTCGCGGACGCGCGCAACTGGCACAACGCCAGCAGCGGCTACGCGGCCCTGGGTTCCACCCGGACCGCGGCCTTCCCGCCGCTGCCCGCAGGCCTGGCCTGCGCCACGGTGCTCAACGTGAAGAAGGACGGCAGCGGCCACTCCGCCACCATCGGCGGCGCCCTGGCCCTGCTGCCGCAGAGCCTGGCGGGCAACGCCTGCCTGGTCATCCGGGACGGCGGGACCTACGCCGAGCAGGTCGGCGTGCAGGGCTTCGCCAACAACGGCTTCCGACTCAGCATCCTGGCCGACCCGGCCCTCATCGGCCCGGCGCCCACGGTGAGCCCGCCGGCCGCCTCCACCGGGGCTTTCGTGGTCCGCAACGACAGCGTCACCATCGCCGGCATCAACGTGCTGGGGGCCTTCCCCATGCCCTACGGGGTGCTGGCCTCCTCGGCGGACATCGTCCTCAGCAGCGTCAACGTGGACGGCGGCGGCAGCATCCGCCATGCCGGCATCGCCATATCGAGCTGGACCTCGGTGCTCGACTCCAGCGTCACGGTCCAGAACGCCTACGGTCTCTGGGTCACGGGCACGGGCAACGCCGTGACGGCCAGCACCATGGCGGCCAGCGGGATCGCCGAACCCGCCATCTATCTCAACGGGGCGTCCTGGAACACCGTGACGCGCTGCCGCGCCGAGGGCGGGATCGTGCTCGGCCCCGCCGCCGACCACAACGCCATCGTCCGCAGCACGGCCATAGGCGCCGGCTGGGGGCCGGCCCTGTTCATCGCGGACTCGGATTCGACCACCGTGTCCCAGGGGTTCTTCTTCGACTCCCAGAACAGCGGCCTGGGGCTCTTTGACAGCCACCACAACACCATCTCCGGGAGCACCGTGGCCTCCAGCGCCGCGGGCCTATCCGCCCTCGGGGTCGAGTACTCGTCCTACAACAGCATAACCGAGAGCCTGATCTCCCATCCCAACGGGTCGGCGGCCGTTGTGAGAGGCGGGGCCTACAACACGGTGGCCGGGAGCACGCTGACCGGAGCCGGACTGATGGGACTGTATCTGTGGCAGACTTCCTCGGCCACGCTGTCCAATTCCTTCGTCAGCGGTCCGGCGGCCGTCCTGGTCGACGCCTCCACGGGCACGGTCCTCAACGAGAACATCCTGGCCCCTGGCTTGCCCACGAGCATCTCTCTGGGGGTGGGGGGAGGCAGCGTAAATCTGGCGATGTCCACCAACGTCATCATCGGCGGCTCCCAGGGCAGGGCCATATATCTTGCCTTCGGCAATACTGGAGTCATCAGACTGACCTCGACCACGGTACGGGGCGCTGCTTACGGCCTGGTCGTCGCGACCCAGACCGCCGCGATCTCCATCTCCTCCATCACCTTCTCGGGCCTGGCCCCGGGCGCCACGGCCATCAGCTTCCTGGGCGGCGGCTTCATCTCCACCTTCTCCTACGCGGTCTTCGCCGACGCCAGCGTCGCGATCAACGCGGACGGCCGCTTGCTGGGCGCCGGCTCGCACATCACCCTCTGCGGCGCCACGGGGCCGCGCGCCGGGCCGCTCTACGAGAACGACCCCTTCAACCGCGTCGACTGGCCCGCGGTCTGCGGAGCGCAGACCCCTCTGGGCGGGAGCTTCACCCTGACCGTGGTCAAGACCGGCCCCGGCCGGATCACCAGCGGCCCGCCCGGCATCGACTGCGGCCCCGTCTGCGTCATGGCCTTCCCGGCCGGCACCATCGTGATCCTGGGCGCCGAGAACCTCTCGGGCTCATCCTTCAACGGCTGGGGCGGCGCCTGCGCCGGCCAGGGCCAGTGCGTCCTGGCCATGAACGCCGACGCCGTGGTGACGGCCCTGTTCGACCCGGAGCGCGTGCCCCTGGTCAACTATCCCAACCCCTTCGGCCGCGGCGGGACCAAGTTCACCTACCGCCTGGAGAAGACGTCCAACGTGGTGATCCGGATATACACGGTTAGCGGCCGCCGCGTGCGCACCCTGCAGGAGGCGGGCCGGCTGCGCGGCTACATCGAGACCTTCTGGGACGGCCGCAACGACTCCGGTGAGGAGGTCGCGCGCGGCGTCTACATCTATCAGCTGGTCGTGGACGACGGGACCTCCCCGTCGGTCCTGACCGGGAAGTGCGCCAAACGGGAATGAGACTCTCGGCACGAAGACGGCTGAGCGTCGCCCTCGCCCTGCTCCTGGGCGGGGCGGCGCCGCGCGCCCACGCGGGCGCGGGCACCACGGCCGCGGAGTTCCTCAAGGTGGACAACGGCGGCCGGCCCGCGGGCATGGGCGGCGCCTATGCGGCCGCGGCGCGCGACGTCACGGGCGGGCTGTACTGGAATCCGGGCGGGCTGGGCCTGATGCGCGGCCACGAGCTGGCCGCCTCCTACAACGCCTTCGCCGGCGGCGTCAGCCAGGGCTACCTGGCCTACGGCGGCCGCTTCGAGCGCCTCGGCGGCCTGGCCCTGGGGCTGTCCTACCTCGACGCCGGCACGCAGACCATGACCGAGCCTTCTCCGGACGGCGGCTACCGGACCGTGGGCTCCTTCACGCCCTCGGCCTGGGCCGTCTCCGCGGGCTGGGGCCGGGCCTTCCTCGAGGAGCGCGCCGGCATCGGCGTAGTGGTCAAGGAGCTCGACGAGACCCTGTGGACCGGCGCCGGGCCGCAGGGGGACCGCGACGACGGCGCCTCGGCCTTCGCCTTGGACGCGGGCGTGCTGGGACGCTTCCTGGACCGGCACCTCTCTTTGGGCCTGGCCTACCAGAACCTGGGCACTCGGCTGGGGGGCTACGAACTGCCGAGCCAACTGCGCGGCGGAGCGGCCTGGGAGTCCGGGCCCTTCACCGGAGTGCTGGACATCCTGGCCCCGGCGGCCGACTCCCTGGAGTGCCGCCTCGGCGCGGAGTACGTGCTGGCCAAGACCGTGGCCCTGCGCCTGGGCTTCGACTCTGCCCTGGGCCGGGGGGATTCGCGCTCCTCGCGGGTGCTGAGTTCGGGCTTCACCACGGGCGTGGGCCTGCGCCTGAGCGCCTTCTCCTTCGACTACGCCCTGGTGCCTTACGGGGACCTGGGCCAGGCCCACCGCGCGGGCCTTTCCTGGCGCTGGGGCGCGCCGCGCGACGCGCGGGGGCGGCTGGTGCCGGAGCCGGCGCCGGCGCCGCGGCCCGTCTGCCCGGATGAGTCCGCCCGCCCGGCCACGCCGGAGGACGAGGAGACGGAGCGGCGCTTCCGGGAGATCGACCGGCTCGTGGCGGCCGGCCGCCCCCTGGACACCCTGCGCGCCCTGGAGTACTCGAAGCTGGGGCTCTCGGCGGACGACCCGCGCCAGGTGCGCTACCTGGAGCGCTGGGGCGCGGTGCTCTACCAGACGGGGAACGTCTCGGCGGCCGAGTTCTCCTTCCGCGACGCCCTGCGCACCGCGGCGCGGCTGGGCGTGCGGGGCTCGGCCCAGGCCGAGGCCTACGTGGGCCTGGCCCGCTGCCGCCTGGCCGTGGGCGACGCGGCCGGGGCGCGGGACATGCTGCGCAAGGCCCTGGAGAGCTGCCCGTCCGACCGCACGTGGGCGACCGTGGCGGAGGAGCTCAGGAAGCTCGAGGGCCGCAAGGACTGATCACTTGGCGGGCGCGGCCTTGGCCGCGCAGGCGGCCTTCCTCTTCTCCAGGGCCAGCCGCCGCTTCTCGATCTCGTCCTTCCAGCCGCAGTCCTGGAGTATGTCCCAGGCCTTGTCCCACATGCCCTTGTCGTTGCGGGTGCCGTAGTAGGCGTCGCAGCAGGCCTTGGACGGCGATTCCTGGGCCGAGTGCATGGGCTGGCAGGACCAGTGCGCGAAGGAGTTCGGGTCGTGGATCTTGGGGAGCCAGTCCACAGCCTGCTTGTGATAGTCGTAGGCCTCCTGCCAGCAGGGCTCGGGCTTGACGTCCGGGGCCGCGGGGCCGCCGAGGGCCAGGTCCTGGGTCTTGGCCCAGTCGCGCAGGCGCGCCAGCAGGGGCGAGTCGGCCGGGAGCTTCTTGGCCAGCTCTTCGTAGAGCGACTTGAGCGCGCTCCGGGCCTCGGCCTGGAAGGCCCCGTCGTAGGCGAAGCGGGCCGCGAAGACCTTGGGGTCGCGCAGCCAGCCGCGCAAAGCCCAGCCGGCCTTCTCGTTCACGGACAGATAGGCCAGGTACTCGTCGCCCAGGCTCTTGGCGCAGCTGTCGAGGAGCTTGAGATACTCCTCGGCGGCTTTCTCCCGCTCGAGTGCCTTCTGCGCGGTCTCGGGCTGGCAGAGCGCGGCCAGGAACTGGGGCGAGGGGGGCTTGCCGGCCAGCCGGTTCTTCCAGTAGACCTGCTCCGCGCTGCCCTTGGGCGCCTGCAGCCACGACTTGGACTCCTGGTCCCAGAGCAGGTCCGGGGTTTTGCCGTCGGTGGTCGTGAAGATCCAGCCCGGCTCCGTGGGCAGCCAGGTGTCGTCCTTTGCCGCGGTCTCGCCCAGCAGGGTCTTGAGCGCCTCGAACTTCTCGCCGGTGCTCTGGCCGCCTTTGCCGATGCCGCCCTGGCGCTGATTCTCATTTATGGAGCCGGCCAGCTTGTTGGTGGCGCCGAGGATGCCTTTGGTGATCTCGGCGTACGCCTTGATCGCGTCGCCCAGCAGGGGCACGTCGCCGCCCAGCTTATCGGCCAGGAAGGCGAGGGCCAGGAGGTTGGCCGCGCCCTGGCCCTGGTTGGCCGCGTACTCGTCCATGGTCCCCTTGAGCTCCTTGACGTCGTTGACCAGGTCGAGGACCTCCTTGGCCTTGCCCGCGGTGTCGGCGAAGCGGGTGTAGAGCTGGGTGTTGCCGGCCAGGGCCTCCTTCATCTCCTCGATCTTCTTGAGGTAGAGCTCCTTGTCCGGGCCCTGGATCTTCGGGGAGTTCTTCACGAACTCGATGGCCGCGTCGAGCTTCTCGTCGATATCTGCGATGGCTTCTTTGCCCTGGCCCACGAAGTCGAGGACCTTCCGGGCGTCGTCCAGGCCTTTCTGGGCCGGGTCCGCTGGAGCCGCCTGGGGCGCTGGCGCCGCGGGCGGCGGTTCGGGCGCCGGGGCGGGAGAGGGGGCTTCTGCTTTCTTGACCTTGGGCTTTGGGGCTTCGGGCTTGCGCTCCGCGGCGGCGGCTCTTTGCTCTTCGCGGTCCAGATCCTGCAGGGCCTTGTCCGAGGAGGACTTGATAGCCGCGCCGGGCGATTGGGCCCGGAGCGGCGCGGCGCCGGCGGCGAGGGCCGCGGCGAGCAGGAGTATGAGGAGACGGCGGGAGTGGTCGCGCATTTTCATTCCATCCGAAGGGGATATGCGGCTGCGACAGGGATGATACCAGTTCCGGGGAGGGCCCGTCTCAGCGGCCGAGGAGCTTGTCGAGCAGGCCGCCCAGGGCCGCCTTGACCCGCGCGTAGTTGGCCTCGATGGAGGAGCCCGAGACTTCGGGGGAGAGCACGGGAGTGCCGTGCTTGAAGCGCTCCACGGCCGGGATGGTCTGCTCGCGGTAGATCTTCATGCGTTCCCGGAACACGTCGGCCTTGTCGTCGGCGCGGCCGCGCGCGAGGATGCGGCGCAGCAGCTCCGCCTCGGGCACGTCGAGCTCGATGATGCCGTCCACGCCGTCTTCGCCGAGCATTCCCTGCAGGGCGTCGGCCTCGTTGGGCCGGCGCGGGAAGCCGTCGAGGATGAAGCCGCGTTCCTTTATGTCCGGCTGGGCCAGGCGCTCGCGCACCACGTCGAGGACCGGCTTGGACTCCACGAGTTGGCCGGTCGCCATGATCTTGGCGACGGCCGGGTGGGTCTTGGCGTAGGCGCGCAGGAGCTCGCCCACGGAGATGTGCGGCACGCCGTATTCGGCCGCGATCTTGGCGGCGTAGGTGCCCTTGCCCGATCCGGGCGGCCCGGTGATGATGAGGCGCAGGGGGCGGGGGGTGGAGGCGGTCGTCCCCGCCGGTGAGTCGAGGACGGCCGGCGCTTCCGCGGAGGGAACTCCCTTGCCCGCCGCCTGCCCGTCGAAGGTCTGCTGGACCCGCAGCGCGACGGCTTCGCCGGAGGCCTTGGGGTCCTGCTGGAGAGCGGCGAGCTTCTCGGCCGTGACGGCCAGGGCGGTCTGCGCGGGCGCGGCTTGGACCGCGACCTCCTGGATCTGCGTCAGGGCGGGCGCTGCGGGGAGAGCGGTCTGGATGGCCGGCGCCATGGGCATGGCGGACCAGATGGAGGTCAGCTTCGGCGCGGCGAGCGTGGGATTGGTGAAGACGTTGAGGGGCTGGAGCCTCGAGCCGATGACCGGGACGGGCGCGGCGGGAGAGATCCTGGATATGGTCTGGACCTGCATCTGCGCGGCCCGCAGAGGCGGGCCGGCGGCCAGGAGCAGGGCGCTCAGGACGAGACTCCTCTTCATCCTTAATAGTGTAGAGGGAGGAGCCTCCCCGCGCCTGGGCCGTTGAGGCTTTTCGGAGTGGGCCTTTGGGCCCGGGGGGCTAATGCTGGGCCGCGCGGTAGAGGAGAGCGAAGATGAGCCAGACGATGATCCCGACCAGGGCGCCCACCATGCCGGCCCAGAGCCCGCCCTTGTCCTTGCGGCCCGTCTGTCCCGGGAACACCTCGTCGAGTCCCTCCGCGATCTCCCTGGAGGTGTAGCCGCGCTCGCGCAGGACCTGCTCCACCTGGGGCCAGGGCACGGTGCTGGTGTTGTCGCGGATGAACTCCACGAGGTCGTCGTGCCGGTGGTCCGGGGCCATGGCTTTGGGGATTGTAAGTCTAATCGGAGCGAGTATGCAAGATAGTCCCCGGTGCCGCCCGCCCCGTCATTCATCGACTCGCCCCGGGGCGAGTCCATGGGACGGTTCCCGTGATCGACGACTTGGTGCGCACCAAGCCCTCGGGGGGTCCGCGGCCGCAAGCGACTCGGTCCGGACCGAGTCCGTGGATAACCCGGGCGCGGGCCCTGTCCGGCGCCACCCCCCTCCCGCGCCGCCATTGACAGCCCGGGTCCGCCATGCTAGATTGGCGGGGTTGTGATATCCTTGCTCGCCGCGCTCCTCGTCCTTATGCCGGTGCCGCCCGCCTCGGCCGCGGTCCGGCGGGACCCCAAAGTCGCGGCGAAGAAGGTGGCCCTGGCCAGGCTGGCGCTCTGGGCGGCCCGCCGCGGCACGGACCGCGTTATCGAGCAGAGCGAGGCGCAGATGATGGGCCTGCGGGCCTCCTCGGACCTCCCCCTGCGCACCGTCGCCTGGGACGCGGCGCGCTGCCCGGACGGCCGGGGGCGCGCCTTGTCCGTGGCCTACAACTCCGACGGCAAGGTCATGAGGCCGGTGGCCTTCGTCCTTTGGCGCATCGACGTCTCTTCGCCCTTGCCCACCGGGACCTACACCGAGGGCCGCACCTTCCTCTCCCGCCTCGACGGCTCTCTGGCGCGCGTGCTCGGAGTCATGGAGCAGCCGCCCGACCGCGGCGCCCGCCACATCTCGGCCCCGGTCCCGGCCGACGCGCCCGCTTCCGCTCGGGATTTCCAGGAGGAGCTCTCCTTCTGGCTCGCCGAGTCGTCCAAGTCCCCAGGGCGCTGAGACCGTCCGGCTCCTGCCGGCGCCGGGGCCGCAGCGGCAATTGGTAACATATCCCCTCATGCTGCGCCCCATAGGCTGCATCGAGTCCTGCTTCCGCGAGAAGTTCGGCACGCCCCGCCAGGGGTCCTTGGTTCCGAGCGCCCCGGCGCGCCTGCGCATCCTGCCCGAGTACCTGCCGGAGCAGTCTTTGGCGGGCCTCGAGGAGTTCAGCCACGTCTGGCTGGTCTTCCAGTTCCATCTCAACACCAACAAGGGCTTCCGCTCCAAAATCCACCCGCCGCGCCTGCAGGGCAAGACCATGGGGATATTCGCCTCGCGCTCCCCGCACCGGCCCAACCCTATCGGCATCACCCTGGCGCGGCTCAAGGCCATAGCGGGGGACACCTTGCTGCTCGAGGGCGTGGACCTGGTCAACAGCACGCCGGTGCTCGACATCAAGCCCTACATCCCGGCCTGCGACCGCCCGGCGCGGCCGCGCACCGGCTGGGTGGACCGCTGCCGAGCGCCCCGGCTTAAAGTCGAGTTCACGCGCGGCGCCCTGGCCGATATGAGGGCTGTCGTGCCTGCCCGCAGCCGGGCCAAGGTCAAGCGCCTCATCGCCGACAGCCTCTCCCACGACCCGCGCAACCCGCGCGACCGCGCCCAGCTGCGGCCGGACAAGGAGCTGGCCTTTTTCATCCTGCACTACGACGCCTACTTCCACATCCGGGGCGGCAGGTCGGTGGTCGGCCGCGTGACGAGGGCGGACGAGTCCGCCCGCAGCCGCCCGCCGCTGGCGCCGGGGCTGGTCTGAGATGAGGCGCTTCTTCGAGCGCCAGGAGCTGCGCTCCGTCATCATCCTGGCCGCGCCCATCGCCCTGCTGCAGACCGGACTGGTCCTGCAGACCACCATGGCGACCCTCTTCGCCGGCCGCCTGGGCCCGCAGTCCATCGCCACCGTGGGACTGGCCGGCTCGACCTACTTCCTCATCCTCATCGCGGCCTTCGGCCTGCTGCTGGGCATCGACCCGCTCTCCTCCCAGGCCTTCGGCGCGGGCGAGCGCAGGGAGTGCGCCGAGGTCCTGGTGCATGCCGTCATCCTCGCGATGCTCGCGGCCCTGCCCGTGTTCGCGGTGATGAGCGGGACGGGCTGGTTCCTCAAGGCGTTCGGCGTGGAGCCCGCTCTGGCGGCGAGCACCGGCGCCTACCTCAGGATCCTGCGCTGGGGAGTGTTCCCCATGCTGCTCTTCACCGCCTGCCGCCAGTACCTGCAGACCCTGAGCATCACCTTGCCCCAGCTCGCCGGCGTGGTGGCCGCCGACGCCGTGGCCGCGGTGCTCGACTACGGGCTCATGTTCGGCCACTTCGGACTGCCCGCCCTGGGCGTCAACGGCGCGGCCTTCGCCATGCTGGCCGCTTCCTGCACCATGCTCGCGGTCGTGGCCGTGGCCGCGGCCCGGCAGGTCTCCTCCAGCGGCTGGCTCTGGACCGGCTTCAAGACGCGCATCTTCCGGGAACTCGTGCGCCTGGGCGTGCCCGCCTCCGGCCAGATGCTCGCCGAGGTCGGGGCCTTCAGCCTCACCAGCCTGCTCTGCGGACGCATGGGCTCGGCCTCCTCGGCCGCGCACCAGATCGTGCTCAACCTGGCCAGTCTCTCCTTCATGGTGCCCCTGGGCGTCTCGCACGCGGCCGCGGTGCGCGTGGGCCAGGGCATCGGCCATCGCCGCGCGGACCGCGCCGTGCGCTCGGCCTGGGACGCCCTGGGCCTGGGCATCGCCTTCATGAGCCTGACCTGCCTGGCCTACCTCCTGCTGGGCCGCGCCATCATGGGGCTCTACACCTCGGACAACGGGGTGATGGACCTCGGGGTGCGCCTGCTGGCCATAGCCGGGGTCTTCCAGGTCTTCGACGCGGTGCAGGTCATCATGACCGGCTCCCTGCGCGGCCTGGGAGAGACGCGCGCGCCCATGATCGTCAACGCCGTGGGCTACTACCTCGTCGGTCTGCCCGTGGGCGGGTACCTGGCCTTCGGCGCGGGCTGGGGCGCCTTCGGCCTCTGGATCGGCGTCTGCCTGGGGCTGTGCTCCGTGGCCGTGGGTCTTCTGGCCTTCTGGGTCTGGCGCTCGCGGCGGCTGCTGGCCGAGGACCCGGCCACGGCCGGGGTCTGGGACGAGATCCGGGCCCCGGACCCGATTTGATATCATCGTCCTCCCGAGGTTGAACCTATGAAGATCGCTTTGCTGGGCCTGCAGGGCGCGGGCAAGAAGACGCTGTTCAAGCTGCTTACCGGGACGGCCGTCCAGGCCGTCCCGGCCAAGGGCCTGCCCGGGGTGTTTTCGGTGCGCGACCCGCGCGTGGACGCCCTCTCCGCCCTGTGCCATCCGCAGAAGACCACCTACGCGCGCATGGACCTGCTGCTGCTGCCCGACGTGGAGAAGTCCGAGGGCAAGGCCGTGTGGCTCGACGACGTGCGCAACCTCGACGGCATCGTGTTCGTGGCCCGCGCCTTCCCGGACCCGTCCGTGTTCCACCCCGCGGGCTCCGTGGACCCGCGGCGCGACCTGGACACCTTCCTCTCCGAGTTGGTCTTCGCCGACCTCTTCCTCATGGAGAGGCGCAAGGATAAGATCGGCCAGGAGATGCGCGCCAAGACCACCCCGGAGAAGACCCGCGAGCTGGCCGCGGTGCAGAAGGTCATCGCCGGCCTGGAGGCGGGCAAGACCGTGCGCGCCATGGACCTCACCGAGCCGGAGAAGGCGGTGCTGGCCAACTACCAGTTCCTCACGGACAAGGCCATCGCGGCCGTGGTCAACATCAGCCAGGACGCGCCGGACCCGGCCCTGCGCGCCGCCCTGGAAAATGAGTTCGGCTCCCGCATGAGCCTGTCATCTTTCGACGTCAAGCTGGAAGCCGAGATCGCCGCGATAGCGGACCCCAAGGAGCGCGAGGAGTTCCTCTCCGGCATGGGCATCCAGGAGCCCGCCTTCGCGGTGCTGACCCGCGGCGTCTACGAGGCCCTCGGGCTGATGTCCTACTACACCTACGGCGAGGACGAGGTCCGCGCCTGGACCGTGCGCAAGGGCTCCACGGCCCCGCAGACCGCGCGCGCCATCCACCGCGACCTGGAGAAGGGCTTCATCCGCGCCGAGCACATGAAGTTCGACGACCTCATCGCCCTGGGCTCCGAGGCCAAGGTCAAGGAAGCCGGCAAGTTCTCCCTGAAGGGCAAGGACTACATCGTGGAGGACGGCGACGTGCTGAGCTTCCGCGCCGCGAACTGACCGGGTCCGTCATCCAGATTTTATCTTCGCGAGACCTGAAAAAATAGGATAATCAGCACACCCCACTCCAGAATATGTCCAACCCACTCAGCCACCCCCCCGAATATCGCCGCCGCCGCTTTTTGAACTGGTTCCCGCTGGGCTTGACCTACGCGACCTTCTACATGGGCCGCTACAACCTCAACGTGGGCAGCAAGACCATGATGGACATGTTCCATCTGACCAAGGGCGAGTTCGGCATCATCGCCACGGCCGGGTTCTGGACCTACGCGCTCTCGGTCATGTTCAACGGCCCGCTGGCCGACCGCATCGGCGGCCGCAAGGCCATCCTCATCGGCGCGGCCGGCGCCGCGGTCATGAACCTCGTCATCGGCCTGGCCTTCCTGGGCGGCTGGCAGACCAAGCTCATCGTGGGCATGTCCTTGCTCTACGCGGTCAATCAGTACTTCCAGTCCTTCGGCGCCCTGTCCGTGGTGAAGGTCAACGCGCCCTGGTTCCACGTGCGCGAGCGCGGCGTCTTCGGCGGGATCTTCGGCATCATGATCTCCTCGGGCTACTTCCTGGCCATGACCGTGGGCGGCTGGATCCTGGCCTACCTGCCCTGGTACTGCATCTTCCTCATCCCCTCGGCCGCCATCGCGGCGATGTTCGTGGTGGACATGCTCATGGTCAAGGACACCCCCGCGCAGGCGGGCTTCCTGGACTTCAACACGGGCGATGCCACGGCCCACGACAAGGACCGCGACAAGCCCATCGACTGGAACCACTTGGTCACGCGCATCTTCACCAACCGGGTCATCATGATCCTGGCCGTCTCCGAGTTCTGCACCGGCTTCGTGCGTCAGGGCGTGATGCTCTGGTTCGTGCCCTTCCTCAAGGAAGTGCACAACATCTCGCACGGCACTTGGCTCTTCTCCATCGCCTCCACCGGCATCACCGTCGGGGGCATCTGCGGCGGCATGCTCTGCGGCTACCTCTCGGACCGCTGGTTCCAGTCCCGCCGGCCGCCCGTGGCCTTCATCTTCTACCTGGGGCAGATCGTCTCCCTGCTCATCCTGGGGCACGTGAAGTCCGCCGGCGCGGCCTCCTTCATGATCGGCTTCACCTGCATGTGGATCTTCGGCGTGCACGGCATGCTCTCGGGCACGGCCTCCATGGACTTCGGCGGCACCAAGGCTGCCTCCACCGTGGCGGGCATACTCGACGGCGTGCAGTACCTGGCCTCGGGCCTGACGGGCTTCCTGCTCGGGCACTTCCTGGACAAGTACGGCTGGGGCGCCTGGACCTGGATGATCGTTCCCTTCTCCCTGATCGGCGCTCTGCTCATGACCCGGCTCTGGCATGAGACGCCCCTGCGCAAGGGCGGCGAGCCGCACGCCGAGATGCATAGGCCGGTCCCCGCCGTGGCGGACTAGGCCCTCTTCGCGCTCGAGACTTATTCGGGCCTTGACAATTCTTCTCCCTAGGTGTATGCTGTACTAGTAAGCTAGTACACACCTATGATCCGGATCGCTCCCGACTCCTCGGTCCCCATCTACGACCAGATCAAATCCGGCCTGCGCGGCCTGGTGGCGCGCGGCCAGCTCAAGCCCGGCGACGAGGCGCCCAGCATTCGCGCCCTGGCCGTGCGCCTGCGCGTCAACCCCAACACCGTGGCCCGCGCCTACCGGGAGCTCGCGGCGGAGGGATTCTTCGAGAGCCGGCGGGGGGAGGGCAACGTGATCGCGGCCTCGGCCTTGAAGCGCCTCTCCGGGGGCATGGCCGAGCTCAAGGACGGCCTGGCCGAGGCCCTGCGCCACGCGCGGCGCGGCGGGCTGGACTGGTCCGAGATCGACGCGGTGTCCAAGGAAGTGCGTAGGGAGGAGCCATGAGCGCGGTCCACATCGAGGGCGTGAGCCGTTCTTTCTCCGGCAGGCCGGTGCTGCGGCAGGTGCGCGCCGCCGCGGAGCCGGGCAAGGTGGTGGGGCTGCTGGGCCGCAACGGCGAGGGCAAGACCACGCTGCTGCGCATCCTGCTCGACATGCTCGCCGCGGACCGCGGCCGGGTCGAGGTCCTGGGCATGATGCCCGACGGCTCGGGCGCCATCCGCCGGCACGTGGGCTACGTGCCGGAGCGGCCGGCCTTCCATGACTTCATGAGCGTCGCGCAGGTCCTGGACCTGCGCCGGCGCTTCTTCCCGCACTGGAACACGGACAAGGCCGCGGGCCTGTGCCAGCGCCTGGGCCTCGACCCCGCGGCCCGGGTGAGTTCCGCCAGCAAGGGGACGCTGGGCAAGCTGGCCTGGGTCTGCGCCGCGGCGCACGAGCCGGAGCTTTTCCTTCTTGACGAGCCGACCTCGGGCCTCGACGCCTTGGTGCGCGACGACCTGCTCTCCCACCTCATCGAGGAGCTGCACGGCAAGGGCAAGACCTTCATCATCGCCAACCACCGCATGGAGGAGCTCGCGGGACTGCTCGACGAGGTCTGGGCGCTCTCGGACGGCGCCCTGAGCGTGCACCAGGCCGAGGCCCTGCGCACCGGCGCGCGGCGCGTGACCGGGCGGCTGCCGCGCGGGGGCTTTTTGCCCGCGGGCTTGAAGGCGAGGAAGGTCTCGCAGGACGGCCTGCTGGTGGAGCTGGCGGCTTTCGACGAGGACGCGGTCCAGGAAGCGGCGCGGTCGGGTCTGGAGGACGTGCATGTCGAGCCCTTGGCTTTCGAGCAATCCCTGAAGATCCTCCTGCTCGGGGAGGGGGGAGCGGGCCATGACTGAGATGATCCGGCTGGAACTGCGCAAGCAGAAGATGGCTTTCCTGGCTTTGGCCGCGGGCATCCTCGTCTCCTTGCCCTGCGCCTGGGTCGGGGGGCGCCTGGGCGGGGTGTCGAGCCATCGGGTCCTGACCGCCTTCCTTTACTTCTGGGCCTGGGCGGGCCTGCCCATCGCGGCCTCCTTGCTGAGCGCCTCCGCGGGCGCGGGCCTGCGCGCCGAGCCCTCCGTCAGCGCCGAGGCGGCTTTGCCCGTCTCCGACCGGCAGAAGTTCGCGGCCGGGTGGCTGGCGGCTGCCGGTTATCTGGTGTTCTGCGCGCTGCTGGTCTGGAGCGGCGTGTTCGCGGAGTCCATCCTGAGGACTGGCTGGGGCGGGAGCTTGGACAAAGAGATCACGCTCGTGCTCTTTATGACCATCCCCTGTCTCCTCTATATATCGCTGGGCAGCTTCGTCTGCTCCTACGTCCTGGGAAAGGGCGTGGTCGGCGGAATCATGGGCTCCATGTTGGGCGCGGCTCTGGGAGGCGCGGCCGCAGTGGGCTGCTTGCCGCTGGTCGCGCAGGATTCGTCCCTGCGGTTCCGGTCCAGCACCGCATTCCTCATCCTGCTCTGCATGGCCGGCGTGGTCTACGTCCTGGCCGAGGCTCCGGCCTGCGCGCAAAGTAGCGGCCGCCAGGCTTGGGCCAAAGCCGCGATCCTGTTCGGCGGCGGCGCGCTGGGTCCGGCCGTGCTTTTGGCGGCCATCGCGAAGTGGCTGATGGTGGCCTTCTTCGGCGATTACTGACGCGGGGAGGTCGATGCGATGAATGAGATGATCCGCCTGGAGCTGCGCAAGCAGAGGCTGGCCTTCATCGGCCTGGCCGGGGCCTTCATCATCACCATTCCCCTGGCCTGGTTCGGCGCAGCCATCGGACACGTGGACCGCCGCTCCGCCATCGACGCGGCTTTCCTGTTCTGGACCCTGGTGGGCCTGCCGGCGTCAGCCGCCCTGCTGGGCGCCTCGGCCGGCGCGGGCCTGCGCGCCGAGCCCGCGGCCCCGGCCGAGTCCATCCTGCCCGTCTCGCCTGGCCGCCGCGCCTCTGCGGCGCTGATCGCGGCGGCGCTCCAGTTGGCGGCTCTGGCCGCGGTGGTCCTGCTCATCGCCATCATCGTGAGCCCGGGCTGGCGCACCACCTTCACCGAGAAGGTCTGGTCCGCGCCCGAGTTCCAGCGCGCCGCTTTCCGGCTCATGGGCTTCAGCCTGGCCTACATCCTCTCCGTGAGCTTCGCCGCGGCCTTCGCCTTGGGCCACGGCCTGGCCGGCGGCCTGCTGGGCCTGGGCTTGGCCGGCATCGGCTCCACGGCCTTGGCCGCAGCCGTCGGGCTGCAGACTCTCTATCCGGAGCGGGACATCCTGCGGCCGGGCGGCGTGCTCTTCGTGGCCGCCATCGCCGTGGGCGGGACTTTTTACTCCCTGCGGCGCGCCGCCTCGCGTCTGGAGCGCCGCGGCGGCCTGGGTTGGAAGGACTTCGCGCTCTGCGGCCTGGGCCTGGCTGCGGGCGCGGCGCTCTGTGTGCTGACCATGGGCGGGACCTTCGAGCGCCTGGTGCGCCGGCCCCAGCCTGTGTGGCGCGAGGAGTACTTCGCCCGGGCGCAGAGGCAGGCCCTGCGTCTGGTGCCGGGCCTGCGCGAGGCCGCGGGCCAGGGACTCCTGGCCGCGAACATGGAGGGCGAACTGCTCCTGCTCAAGCCGGACGGCAGCCGGCGCACTCTCGTGCCCGGGACGCGCACCACCATCCAGGATATCTTCGACGTGCCTCTGCTCGACCGCAACCACTCGGTGCAATGGGAATCGGACGGCGCGCTGTGGAGCCTGCACAGCCGGCCGCGCCACACCAGCGACAACTGGAACGGCTGGGACCGCGCCCTCATGCACGGCCGGCCCGGGGAGCGCTTCCAGCAACTGCCTCTGGCCAGCGAAGGGAACTGGCAACTGGCGCACCGCGGCCCGCGGGTGGGACTGCTGGGCTGGGCCGGCGACGGCAAGATGCGCTTCACGCCCCTGGCCGCCCAGGGCCGGGGCCGGCCGCAGCCTGTGGACGGGGAGCTGCCCAAGCTCTTCGCCGACGGCTGGGCCGAGGCTGGCCTGGCCGCGGCCGTGGGCCCGGACCGCCGGTCCGTCTCCTGGCGCGGCCGGACCTGGAAGCTGCCCGGCTGGTTCGCGGACGGGGTCTTCTTCGAACTAAGCCTATTGCCGGCCGTGGCCCGGGGCGAGGCTCCGGTGTTCGCGGTCAACGTCTGGGAGAAGAGCGACGTGCGCTCCCTGGTCCTGTGTCGGCCGGGCGGCCGCGTGGAGACGCCTTGGCCGGGCGCGCACTTCTACGCGGAGGGCATCACCGCGGACGGCACCTTGTGGGACACGAAGGACAACCGGACCATGCTCATGCTGCGGCCGGACGGCTCCGCCGCGCCGGTCCTGGACCTGTCTGCGGCCCTGGCGGCCCTGCCCAAGGCGGGGAAGCGGGATCGCAAAGGCCCGCCGCGCTTCCCCATCCTGCTCAAGGTGGAAGACGGCGCGGTCTGGGTGGTCCTGCGCCAGAGCTGGCTGGCGCGCGTGGACGCGGGCACCGGGGAGCTCAAAGAGTCCTGGCGCCTGCCGGCCCGGCCGGCCCGGGGCAAGGATTCGGTGCAGGCCGTGGACGGAGGCTTCTTCCTGCACGACGGGGAGAGGATCTGGTTCGTGGACTGGGAAGGCAAGGCCAAAAAGCTGGTCTAGTCGGTGCCATGGGTCAACTTTCTTAACTTTCGGACCTTCGGCAAGTTGCGAAAGTAAATCCCTGTCACCCGAAGATCTGAATTATCTTTGAGGGGGATGTCGCGCCCTTGATGATGCGCAGGCGCTTGGCCTCGATGCCGAGCTTGCCCGCCAGCAGGGCCAGCACCGCCGCGTTGGCCTTGCCCTGCTCAGCCTCGGCCTTCACCCAGACTTCATAGAGGGCCGGCCCCTTTTCTTCTATGCGGTTCTCCCGGGAGTCCGGGTGCGCCTTCACGCGCAGCAGCTTATCCATGCAAATACGTGAAATAGTGAAAACCAGGTACCATCAGCGCAATAAGAGGCAGACCGCGGCCAGGGCGGCGCGGTAGATGACGAAGACGCCGACTCCGCGGTCACGCAGCCAGGCGAGCAGGAACTTGATGCAGGCCAGGCCCACGAGCATGGTGAAGAGGATGCCGAACCAGAAGGGGCCGATGGCAGCCTCGGGGCCCAGGTGGCGCAGTTCGTAGATGCCGGCCGCGGCCACGATGGGCACGGAGAGCAGGAAGGAGAAGCGCGCTGACTCGTCGCGCTTGAGCCCCAAGAGCAGTCCCGCCGTGATGGTGGCGCCGGAGCGCGATACGCCCGGCACCACGGCCAGGGCCTGGGCGCAGCCGATGAGGAATATCTCTCGCCAGCCCAGGTCCTCGGTCTGCCGGTGTTGGCGGCCCAGACGCTGGGACAGGCCCAGCAGCAGGCCGAAGGCGGCCAAAGTCAAAGCGATGACCACCGGGGAGTGCAGGTGCTTCTCCACGTGCTTTTCCAGGAGGAGGCCGGCCAATCCTCCCGGCACCGTGGCCAGGGCGATGGACCAGAAGAGCCGCTTCTGCGCGCAGTCGGCCTGGGAGAGCCCGGCCTTGAGGAGGGAGACCCAGTCCCGCCAGAAATACGCGCAGACCGCGGCCAGGGTGCCCCAGTGCAAGGCCACGTCGTAGTCCAGCCCCTGGTACTTCCAGCCGAAGAGCCAGGGCACCAGCACCAGATGCGCGGAGCTCGAGATGGGAAGGAACTCGCCCAGGCCCTGCACCAGGCCCAGGATTGCGGCGTGCAGGTAGCCCATCAAGCGGCCGGGGGCGGGGCCGGCGGCTCCTCGCCGCGCTTGAGGGCTCCGGTCAGGACCAGGACGGCGAGCAGGCCCAGCAGGACGATCAATCCGCCGAAGATGAGAAGTCCCGTCACCGGCGCTTTCTGCCGGCCCGCCGGGATGCCCGCCTTGGGCTCTTCCTTGAGGTCTCCCGGCATGAGGAACGGCTCGCCGTCCGTGGACTTGCGCGCGTCCATGAGCAGGGGCTCGAAGTTCGGGTCCAGGGCCGCGGCCGTCTCGAGGGCCTTGACCATGCCTGACTGGTCGCCGGAGCGGCCCAGCGCGTAGGCCTTGAGCGCCAGCAGGGCCGGGTCCGTGGCATAGGTGGCCAGGGCTTGGTCGGCCAGGGCGATGGCGGCCGCGTAGTCCTTCTTCTTGTTGAGCGCGAAGATGCGGTTCTTGAGCAGGTCCGGGTCGTCGGGGAAGGCCTTGAGGCCCAGTTCGGTCACGGCCATGACCGCGTCGTAGTTGCGCAGGGTGCGGCTGGCCTCGGCCCAGGCGTCGTAGGCGCGGCGATTGCGCGGCTGCAGCGCCACCGCCTCCCGGGCCGCCAGAGCTGCCTCGGCCGGCTTGCCCAGGGCCAGGAGGTGCTGCGCTTCCTGGAGCTTGTCGTAAGTCGTGGGCTGGTCCAGCACTCCGGGCGCTTTTGGCGGCGCGGTGATGACCTCCGAGGGCAGGTTCTCCGCCGGTAGAGGAGCCTGCTCAAGGCCCTCGCGCGAAGGCCCAGGCTGGCCCGGCTGTCCGGGCTGTTGCTGCGGGGCGTTGGCCTGGCCGGAGAGGGGCTTGGGTTTTAGCGGTGTCTTGTCCTGCTTCTCCTCCTGCTGGGGCCGCGCCTTGAGGTCCTTGCCGTCGATGGCCTTGGTGCCGCAGGTCATCTTGGAGATGCCCAAGGCGCTCTTGTCCAGGGGGTTCTTGCCTAGAGCCGCGGTGGCGTTGGCGCAGGCCGAGGCCTTGTTGCCGGCCTGGAAGTCCTTGATGGCCTGGGCCGTCAGCGGGTCGAGCGCGGCCGGCTGGTCCTCGGCGGCCAGGAGTCCGGCCAGGGCCAAGAGCAGGGGGAGCGCGCGTGTCATAGCCTGATTATATTACATTCCGGAAAAAAGGGCCCTGGCGCAGTCTCCAGCCTGCGCCAGGGCTTCTTACAGATTACTGATGCGTCTCTCCGCTTCAGTAGGTCGCGGAGTTGCCTTCTCCCTTGCGCATCCAGGAGTCGGAGCTGATCTTGCTGCCCACGCGGCGGAAGCTCCAGGAGTCGATGTAGTAGGTCCCGGAGCCCTGGCTGGCGCTCACGTTGAAGACGCTGCGGCGCTGGCCCGAGCGGACCGGGATCTGCACCACGCCCTGGGAGACCACGGGGTCCTTCTGATACCACTTTTTCTTGTACTTGGGACAGGTGTGTGGTGGGGCTTTGGACTGCGGGAGGGTCTAGATGGGAGGGAAGGAGGGAGGCCTAGAAGCCGCCCATTCCCCCCATGCCGCAGGAGCCGCCCGAGGGGCAGCCCTCGCAGCCGCCGCCCTCGCCGCCGGAGGGCATCTCGAAGCCCCCGCCGCCGGCCTTGGAGGAGACCTTGGGCACGCGGCTGGATTTCTTCACGACCTTGCCCAGCTCCTTGTCGTAGACGTAGGTGCCGGTGCTGTCGTCGCTCTTGGTCTGCGCGGGCGTCTGTTTTTTCTTGGTCATGGTCTCCTCTCTCCCGGCTATTATAGAAATTCGGCCTAGGCTTCGTGCAGGGCGCGGATCTCCGCGTCCGCCTGGCGCAGGCGGTAGGACATGGCGCGGCAGAGGCGCCAGAAGAACTTGCGGCCCAGGTCCGGCTGGCGCGGCGCGGCCTCGTCGAAGCGCGAGCGGCACAGGACGAAGAGCCTGGCCGCGCCGTGGGCCTTGGCCGCGGCCGAGCGCGGCTGACGGTCCAGGAAGGCCATCTCGCCGAAGAAGTCCCCGCGCGCGAAGGTGGCCAGGTGCCGCTGCGCCTGGCCCGCGGTCAGGTCCACGCGCACCTTGCCGGAGCGGATGAAGTACATCTCGTCGGCGCCCGTGTCGCCCTGCTGGAAGACGACCTGCCCCGGCTCCAGGGCGAGCTCGCCGACGCAGGGACGCAGTGCGGCCAAGAGCTCCGGCTCCATGCCCTTGAGCAGCTCGATCTCCTCCAGGGCCAGAGGCGTCTCGGCCTCGGTCGCGTCCGGGTGCTTGGCGAGTATGCGGTCTTCGGCCCAGGTGAAGGCCTCGTCGAGGCTGGGGAAGAGGTGGGCCCGGCGCTCGGGCTCCGCCAGGCCCAGCTCCTTGAGGTAGAGGGCCAGGTCCTGGCCCGTGGGCGAGGTCTTGGGGATGTCCGCGAAGAGCAGCCGGCCGCCGGCCTTGGCGATGCGGGTTTCGATGATCTCGAGCATGTGTGCGGCCGTGAAGTCCACGGAGGTCACGTGGCTCATGTCGAAGATGATGTAGCGCCGGCGCTCGAACTCGGGCTCGACCTCGGTGTAGAGCTGGTCCGCGGTACCGAAGAACAGCGAGCCCTGCAGCTCCATGATGCAGATCTTGTCGCCCTCCTTGGCCAGGATGTCCGCCTCCGCGGGCAGGCGGCGCTCCTTGGAGGAGACCTCGCTGCCGAGTATGCGGCGGCGCACCACCGAGGACTTCATCTGGTCGCGGATGAAGAGCAGGATGGCCAGGGCCAGGCCGACCCCAGAGGCCGCCACCAGGTCCACGGTCACGGCGACGGCGGCCACCGCGGCCGCCACCGCGAAGTCGAACCAGGTGGCGCGCCGGCGCAGGAGGGTGAAGCTGTGCCAGTCGAACATCCGGCCGGCCAGCACGATGAGCATGCCGGCCAGGGCGGAGAAGGGCAGCCAGGCCACGGCCCGGCCGCAGAGCAGGAACAGCGCGGCCACGGAGCCCGCGCAGACCACGCCGGATAGGCGCGTCTGCCCGCCGCTGGAGAGGTTGACCACGGTGGGGGCCATGGCGCCGGCGCCGGGCATGCCGCCGATGAGTCCCGAGACCGCGTTGCCCAGGCCCTGGCCCATGAGCTCGCGGTCGGACTTGTGCCGCATGCCGGTCATGGCGTCGAGGACCACGCAGGTCTTCAAGGTGTCTATGGAGAGCAGGAAGGAGAGGGTCAAGGCCGGGAACACGAGATCCTTGAGGTCCGATAGGCCGAAGGCCGCGGCCGTGCTCCAGCGCACGGTCCAGGCGCCGAAACCCGCGCTCTGCCCGCCCAGGGGGCCGATGACCAAAGCGTTGCCGGCCAGACCGCGCAGTTCCGGCCGCCACAGGGCCAAAACCGCGTAGGCCAGGATGCCGCCCAAGAGGCCCAGCACCACGGCCGGGACCTTCTTGGTCAGGCGCGGGCCCAGCAGAGCGCAGGCGATGGTGGCCGCGCCCACGGCCAAGGCCGAGAGGTTCCAGGCCGAGAGCGTCCACAAGCCGGGGCTGAGCGCCATCCCCTTGGGCAGCCCTAAGAATCTCGGCCCTTGTCCCAGCACGATGAGGATGGCCACGCCGGAGAGATAGCCGGTGACCACGGGATAGGGGATGTACTTGATGAGCCGGCCGCCGCCCAAGAGACCGTAGACGATCTGCAGCAGCCCCACCATGAGGCCCACCGCCACGAGGAGCACCATGACGCGCTCCGGGCTCTGCCCCTGGACCATGAACGCGGCGCACAGCGGCGCCATGACCGCGGCCGCGGGAGCGCAGGGCGTGGATATGAGGCGCGGCGCGCCTCCGGTCGACGCGGCCAGAGAGCCGATGGCCGCGGCGCCCAGGAACCCGGCCAGAGCGCCGTAGGCCGCGTAGGCCGGTCCCAGGGCCGCGTAGACCGCCACGCCGAAGGCGATGGACTGGGGCAATACCACCAGCGCGGCGGCGGTGCCGCCCCAGATGTCTCCCGGCTGGTACGGCTGGTACCTGGTTTTCACTATTTTACGATTGGTGCCTGGTTTTCACGTATTTTACGTATTTGGGGATTATAGACCTTTTGGGACGATGGTCCCAAATCCAGTGGGCCAAATGCCTGCGTCTGAACGTCCTCTAAGGCCTAGCCTGCCGGCGGCATATCAGGAATATAATTCAATCATGCTGCGGGCTCTGCTCTGCCTCGCTATGGTCCTCCCGTCGCCGGTTTCGGCCGCGACTCTGGCCCGCGGCGCCGCCGTCGGCGCGGTCTCGGGCGCTCCCGTGGTCCCCGTGTCCTTTGGGGTCTCCGTGCTCAAGGGGATCCCCACCTTGCCCCTGGCTCCGACCGGGCTCAGTCTCTCCGGGACCCTCTCGGTCTCCAGCCCCAAGCTCGTTGCGGCCCCCGCGCTCCGGGCCGTCGCCCCGGTCCCGGCGCTGGCCGCTCCGGCCGTCTCGCCCGCGCCCACGGCTTTGGGCGCGGCGCGGACCGCGGTCTCGGACATCAAGACCGAGGCGGACGCGCCCCGCGTCCTGGATAAGACCTTCGACGGGTCCTTGCGCAGGAACGCCGCCCCGGAGTCGGTGGACGCCTCCGCGCCCCTGGAGTCCAATCCCTCCGGCCTGTCCAAGCCCGAGTTCCCGGCCGACGGCTTCCTCAAGCTCAGCCGCGACGGCAAGGGCCGCCTGCGCCTGACCTTGCGCGCCGAGGACTTCGACAAGCCCTTCATGCTCAGCGCCAAGGTAGAGAAAGGCCTGGGCGAGGACCCGCTGTTCTCCCAGACGCCCCTGAGCGAGGCCGTGTTCTACTTCCACCGCTCCGGCGACCGGGTCCAGCTGGTGCGCCGCAACATGGCCTACCGGGCGCAGGTCGGCTCGGAAGAGGAGCCGGTGGTGGAGCGCGCCTTCTCGGATTCGGTGGTGGCCTCCTTGCCCGCCGCACTCCACTCCGAGGAGGCCGGGACCGTGAGCCTGGACTTCGACGCCCTGCTGCTCACCGACCTCTTCGACCTGCAGAGCGCGCTCAACCTGACCTACTCGGACGTGGACGCCCACGAGCGCTTCCAGTACCACCTCAACCGGCCCCTGAGCTCCGTGGCCTCGGCCAAGGTGTTCCCCCGGAACGGCGAGTTCTCCTCGGACCTGATCTTCAGCGGCGTCCTGCCCCTCAACGACATCCCGGTGCCGGACAACCGCAACCTCAGCGTGCGCGCGCACTACAGCTTCTCCGCTTTGCCCGAGGACGGGTTCACCCCGCGCGAGGCGGACGAGCGGGTGGGCTTCTTCAGCACGGTGTACCGGGACTTCACCAAGCTCAACCAGGCCGCGCCCCACGAGACGCCCTTCAAGCGCATCATCCAGCGCTGGCGGCTGGAGAAGACCGCCCCCTCGGCCCAGCTCTCCCCGGTCAAGAAGCCCATCGTCTGGTGGCTCGACCGCGACATCCCCGAGCAGTACCGCGCCGCGGTGGCCGAGGGCATCCTCAAGTGGAACGAGGCCTTTGAGAAGCTGGGCTTCCAGGACGCCATCCAGGTGCGCCCGGCGCCCGCGCCCGGCGCCGCGCCCAAGGACGAGGCCGAGGCCCAGTACGACCCGGCCGACATCCGCTACAACGTGGTGCACTGGTTCACGGGGGTCGATGCGGACTACGCCTTCGCCTCCTGGCACACGGACCCGCGCACGGGCGAGATCTACAACGGGCACATCAACTTCGCCCTGCAGGTGCTCGACAACACGGGCTACCGCGCCCTGCGCGAGTCCCTGAGCGAGGCCGGCCACAAGAAGGGCCGCCCCGGCCACACCTGCTCCCGGGCCCGCGAGACGGCCGAGGCCCTGACCGCCCTGCGCGACGCGGGGTTGTCTCCGGAGGAACTGGCCCGCTTCGAGCGCAAGCTCATCGTCTCCTTCATCGTGCACGAGTTCGGCCACGCCCTGGGCCTGCGCCACAACTTCGCGGCCACCTCCATGCGTACCCTCGACGAGATATCTCGGGCCCAGGACGGCATCGTGTCCCAGTCGGTGATGGACTACGCGGACATCAGCCTGCCGCCCCCGGGCGCCCAGGACGGGACCTTCATGCAGACCGATCTGGGCCCCTACGACTATCTGGCCATCGAGTACGGCTACCGGCCGGTGGCGGGCCCGGATGCCGCGGCCGCGCTCTCGCGCATCGCGGGCCGCGTGGGCCAGCCCGGCCTGGAGTACGCCACGGACGAGCAACTCGACGGCACCGACCCCTACGTGGCCCATTACAAGCTGGGTCCCGAGCCGCTGGACCACGCCTTCCGGGCCACGGCCGGGGTGCGCGGCGCCCTAGCGGCCCTGGCGCAGCGCAAACTGAAGAAGGGCGAGGACTTCATGACCTTGCGCCGGCAGTTCAGCTACCTCTTCGGCAAGCGTCTGCGGCGCATCATCGCCTTGGTCCTGCCCTACATCGGCGGCGTGCGCGTCAACCGGGTGCGCGCGGGCCAGAACGCGGGCCGGCTGCCCTACGAGGCGGTCTCGGCAGAGAAGCAGCGCGAGGCCCTGCGCTTCCTGGCCGAGAACGTGTTCTCGGACGAAGGCCTGGCCATGCCCAAGGGCCTGCTGGCCAAGCTGGGGCCGGACCTGCGCGACGCCCTGGACGGCGAGGGGCCCAGCGCCGCCATCCTCCCCTACGAGGAGCAGGTCACCGGCCTGCGCAAGGAGATCCTGGACTCTTTGCTCTCCCCGCAGAGGCTCAAGCGCCTGGCCGAGTCGCGCCAGTTGGCCGAGGGCCGGGCTTTCACGGTGCGCGAGCTCCTGGCCTCACTGACCGCGGGCATCCTGCCGGAGCTGCCGGTCTCGGGCCAGCGCCTCTCGGCCGAGGGCCTGCGCAAGGCCCTGGCCATCTCCCCGCTGCGCCGCCGCCTGCAGTCGGCCTACATCGACCGGCTCATCATCATCGCCTTCCCGCGCTTCGGCGACGGACTCAGGTCGGGCGAGGCCCCGGACGAGGAGGCGCCCTTCTCGGACCTCAAGCACCCCTACAGCTCCGAGGCGGTGCAGGCCGCGCGCGCCGAGCTCAAGGCCATCACCAAGAGCCTGACCTCCCTGAACCGGCGCGTGCTCACCGCGCCTGCCTCGCGCGGCCGCAAGTCGGCCAAGGCCGCCGATCCCGCAAGCCGGGAGCATCTGGAGATGCTGCTCGACCGGCTTGTCGACGTCCTCACCAGATAGCCCTCCAGCCGGTTACCGAAAGCCAACCTGGGTTTTACTGAAGTTTTCCTGGCGTCCTCGGGGTTTTGCCTCTATCCTATGGGCATGGACCCCTCCCGACCTCGCCGTCTGGCCTTGCGCCTGACCTGGACCCCGCGCTGCGGCCCGCGCCGGCGCTGGGGTCTGGCTTTCGACCCGGTGCCCTGGCTGCTGCCCCTGGCCGTGACCGCGGCGGTCCTGCTGGCCGCGGCCTGGGTGCGCTTCGCGCCGCTGCGCCCCGACCCGCCAGCTCACGCCGCGGCGCTGATGAAGCCGCTGTCCCCGATGCCGGCGTCGCCTCCGGGCGCTCAGGCGCCCCTGCCCGCGCCGGGCCAGGCCATGGACGAGAAGGGGGACGTGATCACGCCCCTGAACGTGCGCGACCCGGCGGCTTTGGTGCTGGGGCCCGGAGGCTCCAGTCCGCCGCCCGCGGTCGTGCCGGACGTCAAGGGCGCGCCGGTGCCGCCGGCCAGGAAGCGGTCCAAAAAGATGAAGAACGAGGACTGGCGCAAGCCGGAGAACTACCGCTTCTGAGCTGTCCCGCCGCAATGAATCCTTCATGCCGGCCGGCTACAATGCCGGCATGGGCATCCTGAGCCTCCTGCTCATCGCCGGCGCGGCCTGGGCTGGACCGGCCTCGCCGGAGGAGCGGCTGCGCGTGCTGCTGACCGACATCCAGGCCAAGCACGTGCAGGAGGCGCGCGAGGCCGTGCTGGGCTCGGCGGATGAGCTCAAGGACGCCGTGGCCAACCAGAGCGGACCGGCCAAGAAGGGGATGATGGATCGTTTCCCGGGCATGGCCGCCGACCCCTTCAACGTGTGCCGGGAGCTGGCGCGCTGCCCCGAGGCGGCCCTCTCCATGCACGTCGAAGATCAGAAGCTCATCAACGACGCCTTCATCGCAATGGCGCGGCCGTGGTTCAAGCTGCAGGAGGCGCGGGGCAAGGCCGTGGCCGTGGCCGTAGACGCGGGCCTGGGCGTGCAACTCAAGCTCGAAGGCCTGCCGGGTCTGGAATCCGTGACCTTGGAAGCCTCGCCCGCGCCGACGGGCGGCTTCGACGTGTCCTTGCGCGAGGGCTCCGCGGCCGCCGTGGTCTACGCGGCCGAGCGCGCGGCCCTGCTCGTCAGTTCCCAGGTCACGGCCAAGTAGCCGTTCCCGCCTCGCTGACGCGGGTTTTGTATCATGGTCGTACCTTATGGCTTCGCGGCCGCGCGGTCCTTCCGAGGCTCTCCAGCGCTACGCTCTGGGCCTGGCGCGCGAGAAGCTGCTGGCTCCGGCCGGCAACGAGTCGGCCAAGCGGCGCGCGGCCCTTCTGCGCAAACTGAAGAAAGCGGGCATCAAGGGCTGGCCGCAGCGCGCCACGCTCTTCACCAGGAGCCTGCCCGCGGGCTGCCGGCCCTGCCTGCGCGGCCTTGGCAGCAACCTGGTGATGACGCTCAAGTGCAACCGGGACTGCTTCTTCTGCTTCAACCCCAAGCCCCGCACCGCTGCGATGAGCGTGCACGGCCGCGCGGTGGGCTCCTTGAAGGAAGGGGTGGAGCTGTTGGCGGGCCTGGGCGTGAAGTCCGTGGGCATCAGCGGGGGGGAGCCTCTCCTTGAGAAAAAGAAGGTGCTGGCTCTGGCGCGGGCCCTGCGGCGGCGCTTCGGGTGTTCTCTGCGGATAGACCTTTACACGAACGGGGATCTGCTGGATGCTGGGGTGTTGATGCAGCTGAAAACGGCGGGCGTGTCGGGCTTGCGGCTCAATCTCGCGGCCAACGGCTATGACGCGGCGCCGGCGGCTTTGGCGCTGGGGTTCTTCAAGGACGTCGAGGTCGAGATCCCCATGATCCCGGAGGACAAAGGGCGGGTCTTGGTCCTGCTGGGCCAGCTCGACGAGTTGGGCTGCCGGCATCTCATCCTGCACGAGCTTTTCGCCTCGGCGGCCAATGTCTCCCGGATGGAGGGCCGGCGTGCGCATCAGCGGCGCGCGGGGCTGACCTGGTCGGGGGTGGAGAGCAGCGAGGAGGCGGCGCTCGAGGTGCTTCTGGCCGCGGTCAAGGCCAAGCGGAGGATCTCGGTGTATTACTGCTCCACCGGCACGCAGGGCTGGATCTCCCGGCGGGCCATGGCCAGGGCGCGCTAGCTTCGGCGCGCCCGCTCCCCCGTCGATGGTTTTGTCTCATTCGGCCGCATTGCTATAATCGCTCTGGATGAAGAGCCTCTTCTCCTCCGTGCTGGACTTCCTGGCTGGCCTGGCGGGCTGGCGCCGCGCGCCGCGCCAGCAGACTCTGCCCCTGGGCCTGCGGGTGAGGCCTGCCGACCTGCAGGGCGGGGTGGACCCGCACGAGCTGGCCGCCGATCTTGAGGCCGTGGCCCGGGCCTGCGAGAAGGCGGGGGAGTTCTCCCGCTCGGACATAGTGAAGAGGACGGGGCTGGGCAAGGACGTGGTCAAGCGGCGGCTGACGGTGCTGCTGGAGCTGGGCTGGATTGAGCGGGAGAAGCACGGCAACTACCGCTGGAAGGGCCGGGTCTTCTGGTCTTAGACCAGGCTGTTCAATAGGCCGGTCAGCTTGCGCAGCCAGGGCGGCGTCTTGCTTCCGGAGAGGCGCGCCAAGCCGAGGCTGCGGCGCGCGGGCGCGGCGTGGGTCAGCAGGCCCATGGCCGTGGCGTAGACCGGGCCCAGCCACTTCTCATCGCCGCCCACCCGCTCCGGATGCGCCATGCCAACGCGCGTCTCCAGGCCCAGAAGCTCGCCCGCGGCCGCGGGTATGCCCTGCATCAGGCTGCCGCCGCCGGTCAGCACGAGCCCCCCGCTGCCGATGAGGCCGGCGTAGGAGGAGCCCTGCACGTCGTCGGCCACCACGCTGAAGATCTCCTCCACCCGCGGCACGATGTACTTCATCAGCTCGCTGGTCTTGACCTTGTCCAAGGTCCGGCCGTCGAAGCGGTGGAACTCGACCTCCTTGTCCTCGTCCGAGCCCCCGCAGGCCGCCAGGCCGTGGGCGATCTTGAGGCGCTCGGCCGTGGCGATGGAGGTGCGCA
>JACRDS010000155.1 GCA_016212825.1 Elusimicrobiota bacterium
CAGCCATGCTCAGCGCTGGGCGAAGAGGGCCGGCACCGGCTTGCCCAGGAAGACGAACTGCGCCGCGCTGCCCCGGAAGATGTCCACGTCCACCGGCCCCTTGATGCCGCGCAGGGACGCCTTGTTGGAGACCTGCCAGAAGGTCCAGGGACGGCCGTCCGGCAGCTTCGGCCTGTCCTTGTAGTCCACGATCCAGACCAGCCAGCCGTGCTTCCGCCCCTTGAGATAGCGGTCGTAGAACTCGTAGTTGAGGTACACGACCGGCGCCTTGCCGTAGCGGCCGCGGACTTTCCGCGCATAGGCGGAGAGCTCCTTGAGCAGGGCCTTGCGGCTGGGCAGCCGCTCGCAGTGGTCCGAGGGCTCCAGGTCGATGGCCGGGGGCAAAGACCCCGGGCTGCGCGGGACCAGCTTGATGAACTCGGCGGCCTGCGTAGCGCCCTTCCCGCAGAGGTCGTAGAAGTGGTAGGCCCCCCGGACCAGGCCGGCGCGGGCCGCGCCCTGCCAGTTCTCGAGGAAAGAGTGGTCCGCCATGTAGTCGCCTTCCGTGGCCTTCATGTAGACGAAAGACAGGCCCTGGCCGCGCAGCTGGTCCCAGCGGATGCGGCCCTGGTGGTGGGAGACGTCGATGCCCCAGACCGCCTTGGGTGCCGCTTTGGCCACCGCCCTGGGGGCCCCGTGCGCCGGCGCGAGCCAGACCAAGGACGCCAGCAGCGCGAGGGTCATCTTGCAGCTATGATACCATGGCCGCCCGGCCGCGGGCCAGGCCGCGTTGGCAAGGTCCGGCGAATTTGATAACATCGAGGCAATCTCAGGCGGTCAGGAGGGCACGTGGGCGGACATTCTCATTGGGCCGGGATCAAGCACAAGAAGGCCATCGTCGACGCCAAGCGCGGCAAGGTCTGGACCAAGATCGTCAAGGAGATCGCCATCGCGGCGCGCATCGGCGGCGGCGACCTCGGCACCAACCCCCGCCTGCGCAAGGCCATCGACGACGCCAAGGCCGCCAACATGCCGGCCGACAACGTCAAGCGCGCCATCCAGCGCGGCACCGGGGAGCTGCCGGGCGTGATGTACGAGGAGCGCGTCTACGAGGGCTACGGCCCCAACGGGGTGGCCATGATCGTGGAGGTCACCACCGACAACCACAACCGGACCCTCAACGAGGTCCGCCAGATCTTCCGCGAGAACGGCGGCAACCTCGGCGAGGCCAACTGCGTGGCCTGGATGTTCAAGCCCAAGGGCTTCATCTCCGTGGCCAAGCCCTGCCCCGTCGACGAGGACACCCTCATCTCGCACGCCCTGGACCTGGGCGCCGAGGACGTGGCCACCGACGTGTCCGAGGCCTACGAGATCTACACCGACCCCAAGGACTTCGACAAGGTCAAGGACGGCCTGGCGGCGCGGAAGGTCCCCGTGGCCGACTCCGAGGTCTACATGAAGCCCGACACCATGGTCCCGGTGGCCAAGGCCGACGACGCGGCCAAGGTCCTCAAGCTCATGGAAGCCCTCGAGGACAACGACGACGTCAAGAAGGTCCACGCCAACTTCGACATCCCGGACGAGATCCTCGACAAGGTCGGCTAGAATGGGCACAGTCCTGGGCATAGACCCGGGCGTTTCCGAGACGGGCTGGGCCGTGCTCCGCTGCGAGTCGGGCGCGGCGCCGCAGCTGACCGCCTCCGGGCTCATCAAGACCCTCCCCTCCCAGCCCTTGCCCGAGCGGCTCTGCCTCATCCATGGGGCCGTGGCCGGCCTGCTGGAGCTCCACCACCCCGAGGCCGCCGCGGTCGAGGAGATGTTCTTCCTCAAGGCCGCGCACACCATCCGCGGGACCCTGCAGGCGCGCGGCGTCATCCTGCTGGCCGCCGCGCAAGCGGGCTGCCCCATCTGCGAGTACAACCCCCGCACGGTCAAGGCCACGCTCACCGGCTCCGGCACGGCGGAGAAGCGCCAGATGCAGAGGGTGGTCTCCAGGACCCTGGGCCTGGCGGACCTGCTGCGGCCCGACGACGTGGCCGACGCCGCGGCCATCGCCCTGTGCCACATGCGCACCGGCCGGGTGAAAAGGCTCCAGGTCCTCGAGATGTATGGAGGGGGCCGGTGATCGCGTCCCTGCGCGGCGCGGTGCTGTCCAAGGCCCCCGACAAGGTCGTCCTCGAGGTCTCCGGCGTGGGCTATGAGGTCAGCGTGACCCCGGCCACGGCCGCCGCCCTGCCCGGCCCCGGGACCCCGGCTCTGCTCCATATCGCCGAGTCCGTGGCCATGTACGGCGGGGGCGTCACCCTTTACGGCTTCCTGACCCCCTCGGACAAGGAGATGTTCCTCACCTTGCGCGACTGCGTGCCGGGCACGGGCGCCAAGAAGGCCCTGGAGTACCTGGACAAGGCCTCCAAGTCCCTGCCCGACTTCCGCCGCGCGGTCCTGGAGAAGGACGCCAAGGTGCTCACCGGCGTGTTCGGCTTCACGCGCAAGACCGCGGAGCGCCTCGTCGACGCGCTTAAGGACGAGATCGAGGCGGTCAAGGTGCCCGGCGCCGAGCGTCTGGCGCGCGCGGGCGGCGCCGCGGTCCCGGCCGGCGCCATGAGCCAGGCCTTGAGCGCCTTGTCCGCCCTCGGCTATCACCCCTCGGAGGCGCGCGCTGCGCTCTCCGCCGTGGCCGAGGAGCACCCCGGCGAGGCGCTCGACGCCGAGCGCATCATCCGCCTGGCTTTGAAGAGGCTTTAGACCATGGGCGACCCGAAAGGCGCTGATTCCGTGCTGACCCCCGCGGCCCGGGCCGAGGACGAGGCCCTCGACCGGACCCTGCGGCCCAAGTCCCTCGACGAGTTCATCGGGCAGGAGAAGCTCAAGGCCAACCTGCGCGTGTTCCTGCAGGCGGCCAAGGCGCGCCAGGAGCCGCTGGACCACTGCCTCTTCTACTCCCCCCCGGGCCTGGGCAAGACCACCTTGGCCAACATCATGGCCCGCGAACTGGGCGTCAACCTGCGCACCTCCTCCGGCCCCATCCTGGAGCGCGCCGGCGACCTGGCCGCGGTGCTGACCGACCTGGTGGAGGGCGACGTCTTCTTCATCGACGAGATCCACCGCCTCAACCCCGTCGTGGAGGAGGCGCTCTATCCCGTGATGGAGGACTTCACCTTCTTCATCTCCACGGGCAAGGGGCCGGCCGCCTCCACCATGAAGCTGGCCATCCCCCGTTTCACCCTGGTCGGGGCGACGACCAGAGCCGGTCTCCTGACGGGGCCGCTCCGGGACCGCTTCGGCATCATAGGGAACCTCGGCTTCTACGAACCCGGCGAACTGGAGGCCATCGTGCGCCGCTCCGCCGCCATCCTGGAGATCAAGACCGAGCCGGAAGGCGCCCGCGAGATCGCCGGCCGCTGCCGCGGCACGCCCCGCATCGCCAACCGCCTGCTGCGCCGGGTGCGCGATTTCGCCCAGGTCAAAGGCCAGGGCGTGATCACGGAGAAAATAGCCAATTATGCCCTCGACTGCCTGGAGGTCGACGCCGCCGGCCTCGACGCGGCGGACCGCCGCCTGTTGGCCACCATCATCGACAAGTTCGGCGGCGGGCCGGTCGGGGTCGAGAACCTGGCCATCGCGGTGAGCGAGGAGACCGACACCCTCACCGACGTGACCGAGCCTTTCCTCATCCAGTCCGGCCTCATCGCGCGCACCTCCCGCGGCCGCGTGGTCACGGCCAAGGGCTACGCCCACCTGGGCCGCAAGGCTCCCAAGCGGGAAGCCGAGCTGCCCGGGCTCGGGTAGGATGTCCGCCCTGCTGACGGCGCTGCTGGCCGTCCTCCCGCCTCCCGCCGGCGCCGCCTACACCGAGAAGCTCATCCAGATCGGGGTCATCCACGGGGTGCGCCAGCTCACGGTCAAGCCCGAGGGCCGCTTCTCCCTGCGCGACGCGGAGGGGCGCTGGGAGGAGGACCTGCTCCCCTTCAAGGACTACCGGGTCTCCAGCGACGGCGACAGCGTGGCCTTCGGGCCCTACCGCGTCCCGGGCCAGGCGCGCCTCGTGGCCCGCGACCCCGGGGCCACGGTGCTGGCCGGGCCGCGCCGCTACCGCGGCGGCCTGGTGATCAAGCCCGCGGTGGACGAGAGCCTCACCGTGGTGGCCGAGTTGGGCGTGGAGGAGTACCTCCTCGGCGTGCTGCCCCACGAGATGGAGCCGGGCTGGCCGCGCGAGGCG
Organism: Elusimicrobiota bacterium; assembly: GCA_016212825.1. Taxonomy (GTDB): domain Bacteria; phylum Elusimicrobiota; class Elusimicrobia; order UBA1565; family UBA9628; genus UBA9628. Next base: position 4,199 of record JACRDS010000155.1, read on the forward strand.
CTCAAGGCCCAGGCCGTGGTGGCGCGCACCTTCGCCTACTACCACCTGGGCAAATACAAGAAAGCCGGATTCGACCTGACCGCGGACACCCGCTCGCAGGTCTACGGCGGCGTGGGCGCGGACAACGAGGCCGTGCGCCGGGCCGTGTCCGAGACCCGCGGCGAGGTGCTGGGCTACAAGGGCGAGCTGCTCGACGTGTACTACCACGCCTGCTGCGGCGGCCACACCGCGGACTACGCGGTGGTCTGGGGGCACGGCCGGGCGGTGCCGCCGCTGCGCGGGGTCAGGGACAAGTACTGCCCCAAGTCCCCCCTGGGACGCTGGAAGGCGCTCATCCCCAAGGACGAGGTGCTCACGGTCCTGCAGTCGCGGCGCATGGTGGGCGGCAGGCTCAAGTCCTTCCGCCTGGGCAAGCGCGACCCGGCCGGCTACGTGCGCTCCTTCCTGGCGGTCGTGGGCGGCGAGGCCATGGTGGTCGACGCCGAGGAGTTCCGCAGGGCCGTGGGGGCCACGGTGCTGCGCAGCCTGCGCCTGCGCAAGGCCTCGCTGGGACGCCGCGGCGTGGAGTTCGAGGGCTCCGGCTCCGGGCACGGCGTGGGCCTGTGCCAGTGGGGCGCGCGCATCCAGGCCGAGGCCGGCCGCCGCTACGAGCAGATCCTCAAGCTCTACTACCCCGGCTCGACCCTCTCGGTGGTCGACGAATGACGGACGCCCTGCCGCTCTCCGACTTCGACTTCCCCGAGGAGCTCGTGGCCTCGGTCCCGGCCGAGCCGCGCGACTCGGCCCGCCTCATGGTGCTGGGCCGCACGGACGGCAAGGTCGATCACAAGCTCTTCCGGGACCTGCCGTCGCTCCTGAGAGACGGGGACTGCCTGGTGCTCAACGAGACCAAGGTCATCCCCTGCCGGCTGCTGGGCAGGAAGGCCACGGGCGGCAAGGTCGAACTCCTGCTGGTGCGCGAGCTCGAGAAGGGGCTCTGGAGCGGCCTGGCGACCGGGCTCAAGGCCGGCATGAGGCTCTCCTTCCCCGGCGGCCTGGACGCGGTCGTGGAGGGCCGCAACGATGACGGAGAGTATCTCATCCGCTTCGACCGGGCGGAACTCCCGGCCTATCTGGCCGAGCATGGCCACGCGCCCCTGCCGCCCTACATCCTCAAGCGCAAGCGGACGCCGGACCAGTCCGACCGCGACCGCTACCAGACCGTCTACGCGCTGACCTCAGGTTCCATCGCGGCGCCTACCGCCGGCCTGCACTTCACCCCGCGGCTGCTCGACGAGCTGCGCGCCATGGGCGTGCGCCTGGCCAAGGTGACCCTGCACGTGGGCCGGGGCACCTTCCGTCCCGTGACCGTGGAAGACGCCCGCCAGCACCCCATGCTGCCTGAGCACTACCGCATGGGGCCGGAGGCGGCCGAGCTCGTGTCCCGCACCTTGCGCGAAGGCGGGCGGGTCATGGCCGTGGGCACCACGAGCACGAGGGCCCTGGAGTCTTTGGCCCTGCAGGCCGGCGGCTTCGGCCCGGGCGAGGGCTGGACCTCGCTCTACATCTGCCCCGGCCACGAGTTCCGCGCGGCGGGCGGTCTCATCACAAACTTCCACCTGCCCAGGTCCACGCCGCTGCTGCTGGCCGCGGCCTTCGCCGGTCGCGAGAGGCTGCTGGCCGCCTACCGGGAGGCCTGCCGCGAGCGCTACCGGCTCTACTCCTACGGCGACGCCATGCTGGTGTTGTAGGCCGCGAGAAATAGCTATCATATCCGCAGTCGGCCGCCAGACATGAAGATCACCTGCTGGGGCGCGCGCGGTTCCATCCCGGTCTCCGGGCCGGAATACCTCAAGTACGGCGGGGACACCACCTGCCTGGAAGTCCGCTCGTCCGCCGGCGACGTCGTGGTGGTCGACTGCGGCAGCGGGGTGCGCCGCCTGGGCAACCGGCTGGTCGAGGAGCACGTCCGCGACATCACCGTGCTCTTCACGCACTCGCACTGGGACCATATCCTGGGCTTCCCCTTCTTCAAGCCGATCTACAACGCCGAGAACCGCATCACCTTCCACGGCTGCCCTTTCGCCCAGAGATCCATCCGCACCGTCATCGAGAAGATCATGGAGCCGCCCCAGTTCCCCATCAACCTGGGCGCCATCCGCGCGGAGCTGGCGTTCAACGACCCCTGCCTGGAGGGCGTCTCCGTCGGCTCCCTGAAGATCAAGTCCATCGTCCTGAGCCACCCCAACCAGGGTCTGGGCTACCGCTTCGAGGAGGACGGGAAGGCCTTCGTCTTCCTGACCGACAACGAGCTGGACTTCCAGCATCCGGGAGGCTGCCGCTTCCGGGACTACGCCGACTTCAGCGCCGGGGCGGACTTCCTCATCCACGACGCCGAGTTCACCGAGGCCGACTACAAGAGGACCCGGGCCTGGGGGCACTCCACCTTCGGCCAGGCCCTGGAGCTGGCCCTGGCCGCCAAGGCCAGGCGCTTCGGCCTCTTCCACCACAACCAGGACCGGCCGGACTCCGAGGTCGACGCCATGGTCGAGGACTGCCGCCGCATCGCCGCCGCGCGGCACTCCCCGGTCGAATGCTTCGCCCTGACGCAGGAGACGGTCGTCGAGCTCTGAGCCGTGGCCTTCCGCGTCCTGGCCCAGGATCCCTCCTCCCCCGCCCGCGCCGGCGTGCTCTCCACCCCGCACGGGGACGTCGAGACCCCGGTCTTCATGCCCGTGGCCACCCAGGGCGCGGTCAAGGCCCTGTCCCAAGAGGACCTGGGCACGCTGGGCGCGCGCGCCATCCTCTCCAACTCCTACCACCTCTACCTGCGCCCCGGACTGGAGACCGTGCGCCAGGCCGGGGGCCTGCACCGCTTCATGGCCTACGACGGCATGGTCCTCACCGACTCCGGCGGCTTCCAGGTCTTGAGCCTGGCGGACCTGCGCGCCGTGGACGACGAGGGAGTCACCTTCAAGTCCCACCTCGACGGCTCCGAGCACCGCCTCACCGCCGAGAGCGTCATCGAGGTCCAGCAGGCCCTCGGCTCGGACTGCTGGACCACCCTCGACGAGTGCCCCCCCTATCCGGCCGACCAGGCCCAGGCCGCCGCCGCCCTGCGCCGCACCATGGCCTGGAGCGACCGTTCCGTGCCGGCGCTGGCGCGCGCGCGCGACGCCGGGGCCCGGTCCCTCCTCTTCCCTATATTGCAGGGCTCCTTCCATCCGGACCTGCGGCGCCGGGCCGTGGAGCATCTGCAGTCCCTGCCCTGGGACGGCGTGTCCATCGGCGGCCTTTCCGTGGGCGAGCCCAAGGACCTGACCTGGTCCACCCTGGAGCTCATCACCAGCCTCCTGCCGCCGGAGAAGCCCCGCTATCTCATGGGAGTGGGCACGCCCGAGGATCTCTGGGAGGCCGCGGCCCGGGGTGTGGACATGATGGACTGCGTCTGGCCCACGCGCGTGGCGCGCAACGGGCTGGCCGTGACCCGGCGCGGGCGCCTGAGCATCTCGAATCGCGCCTGCCGCGACGACCTCTCCCCGCTCGATCCGGACTGCGCCTGCTTCGTCTGCCGCCGCTACAGCCGGGCCTATCTCTGCCACCTCTTCCGAGCCAAGGAGCTCTCCGTCTACCGCCTGCTGACCTACCACAACCTGCACCTCATGCTCGACATCGCGGCCGCCATCCGCCGGTCCATCCGGGAGGGCTGCTTCGCGGCCCGGCGCCGCGAGTTCCTGGCGCGCCGGGCCCCGGTGGAGGCCTCGTGACCCCCCTGCTCGCGGCCGCCTGGCTCTGCCTCTGCGGAGCGCCGGCCTCGGCCCAGCCCCCCGCGCCGGCCGACCCGTGGAGCACGGACGTCCTCACGGAGGAGGAACTGCGCGCCGGCCGCGAGCTCCAGGCCCTGCTCAAGCGCCTTTCGCGCGGGCAGCTGCCGCGCATCGAGTTCGAGCTCGATTCCGACGAGATTCACGGCGAGTCCTTCCCGACTTTGGACGCCATCGCGCATCTGCTGCTCAAGCAGCAGCACGTCAAGCTGCGCATCGAGGCCCATACCTGCAGCCTGGGCTCCGACGAGCACAACCAGGACCTCTCCGAACGGCGCGCCAAGGCCGTGGCCGACTACCTCATCCGCAAGGGCGTGCCTCCGCCCTACGTCCGCTGGCGCGGCTGGGGCGAATCTCAGCCCCTCTTCGACAACTCGACCGAAGAGGGCCGCCGGCGCAACCGCCGCGTGGAGTTCCGCCTGGTGCGCCGCGACTGGGACTCCGTCTACTGAAGCGGCCCGCGCGCATGAAGGTCATTGACCTTCCGCCCGGAAAAAAGCTTTATTCCCATATCCAAAAAGACGACACACCACAGATGACTATCGGAGGACGTTCATGAACTACGCCCAGGTCTCCATGAAGCCCGCCCTCGTCCTGGTCTTCGCCGCCTCCCTCGCGGCGCTCGCCGTCGCCTACTGGCTCATCCAGTGGGTCATGGCCAAGGACACGGGCACCGACGAGATGCGCAAGATTTCGGACGCCATCAAGAGCGGCGCGGAGGCTTTCCTGCGCCGGCAGAACAAGACCATCCTGGTCCTGGCCGGGGCTTTCGCAGTCCTGCTCTTCGTGCTCTACGCATTCGTGCGCAGCCACAACGAGCACGACCCGGCCATGCCGATGACGCTGGCCTTTTGGACCACCCTGAGCTTCGTCATGGGCGCGCTCTGCTCGGTCAGCGCCGGCTTCATGGGCATGTGGGTCTCCATCCGCTCCAACATCCGCACCGCCTCGGCCGCGCGCTCCTCCTTGAATGATGCCCTGCGCATCGCGCTGCGCGGCGGGGCAGTGTCCGGGATATTCGTAACTGCCCTCTCGCTCTTCGGCGTGGGCGGGCTCTTCGCCCTGCTCAAGCTCCTGGGCTACGGCGTGGACAAGATCCCCTTCATGATCGTGGGCTACGGCTTCGGCGCGTCCTTCGTGGCGCTCTTCGCCCAGCTCGGCGGCGGCATCTACACCAAGGCCGCCGACGTGGGCGCGGACCTGGTGGGCAAGGTCGAGGCCGGCATCCCCGAGGACGACCCGCGCAACCCGGCCGTGGTCGCGGACCTGGTGGGCGACAACGTGGGCGACTGCGCTGGCCGCGGCGCGGACCTCTTCGAGTCCACGGCCGCCGAGAACATCGGCGCCATGATCCTGGGCGTGGCCCTGGTCCCCTTCTTCGGCTGGAAGGGCATCCTCTTCCCCCTCGTGGCCCGCGCCTTGGGCATACTCGCCTCCATCGCGGGCATCGTCTACGTGCGCACCGATGAGGACAAGGACCCCATGACCGCGCTCAACATCGGCTACTACATCGCCTCGGTCCTGGCCGCGGCGGGCTTCGCCTTCGCCGCGCGCTGGCTGCTCTACACCGACCAAGCCCCCAACGCCTGGCTCTACTACACAGCTTGCGGCGTCATCGGCATCCTGACCTCGCAGGCTTTCGTCTACATCACGCAGTACTACACCGAATACAAGTACCGGCCCGTGCTCTCCATCGCCGAGGCCTCGCAGACCGGACCGGCCACCAACATCATCGCCGGCGTCTCGGTGGGCTTCGAGTGCACGGCCCTGCCGGTCGTGGTCATCTCCATCGCCATACTGGCCTCCTACAAGCTGGGCGCCGCGGCCCTGCCCGGCGGCCTGGGCGGCCTCTTCGGCACCGCGGTGGCGACCATGGGCATGCTGGGCACCGCGGCCTACATCCTGGCCATGGACACCTTCGGGCCCATCACGGACAACGCGGGCGGCATCGTGGAGATGTCCCGCCAGCCCGAGGAGATCCGCAAGAAGACCGACCGCCTCGACGCGGTGGGCAACACCACCAAGGCCCTGACCAAGGGCTACGCCATCGGCTCCGCGGCTTTGGCGGCCTTCCTGCTCTTCTCGGCCTACATGGACGAGATATTCAACTACACGGGCCAGCGCATCGGCGTGGACATCGCCAAGCCCGAGGTGTTCGTGGGCGCCATGCTGGGCGCCATGCTGGTGTTCCTGTTCTCCGGCTTCACCATCCGGGCCGTGGGCAGGGCGGCCTTCGCGGTCATCAACGAGGTGCGCCGCCAGTTCAAGGAGAAGCCGGGCATCATGAAGGGCACGGACCAGCCCGACTACGGGCAGTGCGTGGACATCGTGACCTTGGGCGCGCTCAAGGCCATGGTGCTGCCCGGCCTAGTCGCGGTCTGCGGACCCATCCTGGTGGGCGTGCTCTTCCGCGTGTTCATCACCCCGGAGGACCCGACCATCGCGGCCGAGTCCGTGGCGGCGTTCCTGATGATCGGCACCGTGGGCGGCATCCTGCTGGCCACCTTCCTCAACAACTCGGGCGGCGCCTGGGACAACGCCAAGAAGTACATCGAGACCGGGGCCTACGGCGGCAAGCGCTCGGAGCCGCACAAGGCCGCGGTGGTGGGCGACACGGTCGGCGACCCCTTCAAGGACACGGCCGGGCCGTCACTCCATGTCCTCATCAAGCTGCTGGCGACCATCACCTTGGTCTTGGCGCCGCTGTTCCTGTAGCCTGGACGGGAAACAGCAGAATACGCGCTCCCGGTCCCGCGAGGGACCGGGAGCCGCCCTTTCAGGCAGCAGAGCTGCCTGAAAGGGCCATTCCTCGGCAGGTTTCTGTCGTTTTATGAAGAAATACGTAAAATCGTGAAAACCAGGCACCATACCCTAATAAACGTTTTAAATGTGCTAGAATCTCCCGCCGGTCAAGCAATTCCAAGGAGCGACCATGCCACCACAAGCGCAGCCCAACCTCTGGGTCAACATGATCCCCATCGCGGCCGTCTTCGTCATCTTCTACTTCTTCCTCATCCGGCCCCAACAGAAGCAGATGAAGGAGCACCAGAGGATGCTGGACTCGGCGCAGAAGGGCGACCGCATCCTGACCACGGGCGGGCTCTACGGCACCATCGTGGGGCTCAAGGGCACGGACCTCGAGGTGCGCTTCGCGGAGAACGTGAAGCTGACTTTGGCGCGCTCCGGCGTCGCCAAGGTGCTCTCTTCGGAAGCGGCTCCGGCCGAGAAGGCCCAGCCCAGCCTGTCCTGAGGCGACTGCCATGACCAAGAACCAGATCAAGTGGTCGGTCCTGCTCCTCGTCTGCGTGGGCGCTCTGGGCCTGCTCTACCCCACCATCAACTGGTACAGCCTGGAGCCCGCGGAGCGGGCCCGCCTGGAGTCCTTCCGCAGCCGGCCCAAGTTCATCCTCAACCTCGGCCTGGACCTGCGCGGCGGCACGCACATGCTCATGGAGCTCGACGTGTCCAAGCTCGACCCCAAGGCCGACGTCAACGACGCCCTGGCCCGCGCCATCGAGATCATCCGCAACCGCGTGGACCAGTTCGGCGTGGCCGAGCCCCTCATCGTGCGCCAGGGCCTGCGCTGGATCGTGGTCCAGCTGCCCGGCATCACCAACACGGCCCAGGCCAAGGAGCTGGTGGGCAAGACCGCTTTGCTGGAGTTCCGCATGGTCGACGAGTCCGAGTCCGGGCAGAAGGCCCTGGGCAAGATCGCGGAGCTCGGCGTGGCCGCCTTCAACGGCAGCCATGTCTCCACCGCCGCAGCCAGGCTGGTGCCCGAGAACGCCCGGCTCTACCAGGGCAAGGAGAGCGCCCTCTACCTGCTCAAGGGCGAGGCGGCGCTGACCGGCGCGGCCCTGGACACGGCGCGCGTGGAGACCGGCGGGGGCGACTACGGCATGCCCGTGGTGGCCTTCAAGTTCAAGCCCGAGGCCGCGGCCGCCTTCGCCAACCTCACCGGCGCCAACGTGGGCAAGCACATGGCCATCGTGCTCGACGACGTGGTCTACTCCGCTCCCGTCATCAAGTCCAGGATCAGCGGCGGCTCCGGAATCATCGAGGGCCAGTTCACGGCCGACGACGCGCGCAACCTAGCCATCGTCCTGCGCGCCGGCGCCCTGCCCGCCCCGGTCAACCTCATCGAGGAGCGCACCGTGGGCCCGAGCCTGGGCGAGGACTCCATCCGGGCCGGCCTGACCGCCAGCCTCGTGGGCCTGGCCTTGGTCATGCTCTTCATGCTCGCCTACTACCGCGTCTCCGGGCTGGTGGCCTGCGGCGCCCTGAGCATCAACATCCTGTTCCTGCTGGCCTGCATGGCCTACTTCAAGGCCACGCTGACCTTGCCCGGCATCGCGGGCATGATCCTGGCCATGGCCATGGCCGTGGACGCCAACGTGCTCATCTTCGAGCGCATCCGCGAGGAGCTGCGCCTGGCCAAGCCCGTGCGCCTGGCCGTGGACCACGGCTACGACCGGGCCTTCTCCGCCATCTTCGACGGGAATCTCACGACCATCCTCTCGGCCGTGTTCCTGTTCCAGTTCGGCACCGGGCCCATCAAGGGCTTCGCCGTGACGCTGATCGTGGGCCTGTGCATCAGCATGATCACCGCCATCTACGTCACGCGCCTGGTTTTCGAGTCCTATCTCTCCGCCAACCCCGTAGAGGAGCTGTCGATCTAACATGGAACTCTTCCACAAGCCCAGCATCGACTTCATCGCCAATCGCCGCATCCCCATCGTCATCTCCCTGTGCGTCGTCCTGGGAGGCCTGGGGGCCATCACGGTCAAGGGGTTCAACTACTCCATCGAGTTCACGGGCGGCACGCTCCTGCAGGTGGCCTTCCCCAAGCCGGTGGACGTGGGCGACCTGCGCTCCCGCCTGGACCGGGCCGGCATCCGGCCCGAGATCCAGACCGTGACGGCTCCGGGCGGCAAGCTCAGCTACATCCTGCGCGAGAAGGGCGAGGAGCACGCCCTGGCCGCGGACTCGGAGAAGACCATGCAGGCCCTGACCGAGGCTTTCCCGGACAACGCCCCGGTGCTGGAGCGCAAGGACTTCGTGGGCCCGGTGGTGGGCAAGGACCTCAAGCGCCGCACCTACTGGGCCATCTTCCTGAGCCTGGTGGGCATCGTCATCTATGTGGCCTTCCGTTTCTCCAACCCGCTCTGGGGCATCAGCGGCGTGCTGGCCCTGTTCCACGACGTCGTGGGCACCGCGGGCCTCTTCGCCCTGCTGGGCAAGGAGGTCGACCTGCTCATCGTCACGGCCCTGCTGACCATCGCGGGCTACTCCATCAACGACACCATCATCGTGTTCGACCGGATGCGCGAGAACCTGCGCGTCAAGCGCGGGGTCTCCTTCGCCGAGCTCGTCAACTCCTCCATCAACGAGACCCTCTCGCGCACCATCATCACGGTGCTGGTGGTGCAGATCGTCTGCATGGTGCTCTTCGCGGTGGGCGGACCCGTGCTGCGGGACTTCTCGCTGGCCCTGATCGTGGGCAACCTCCTGGGCACCTACTCCTCCATCGCCGTGGCTTCGAGCCTTATCTACGAGTGGGAGACCTGCTTCGGCGGCCGCAAGGCGGCGGAAGCCGACCTGCCGGCCAAGGGCGGCAAGGCCCTCAAGAAGCTCAAGGGGAATGCGTAAGGTCCGCGGGTTCAAGCTGGCTTTGCGCGCCGCCGAGGTCAAGCGGCGCGCAAAGAAGGCCGGCCTGGACCTCGCGGCGCTGGGCCTGGGCGACGACGAGTTCCACAAGCTCCTGGCCGGGGCCGCCAAGACCATCGCCCCCGCCGTGCTCTTCGAGACCTTCAAGCACCCGGATGCGGACGCGTCCGCCCTCTCCCCTATCCCCGGCCTGGCCTACAGCCTGGTCCTGGCCACTTTGGGCCCGGGCTTCACGCCGGCCAAGGAGAGCACGCGCGAGAGCTCGGCCGAGCTCTACGCCCTCTGGGGCATCGTGGAGGCCGCGGCCCTCGACGAGGCCGTGCGCTTCGCCGCGGGCCTGCTGGAGGAGGAGGCGGCCAAGGAGACCTGCACTCTGAGCCCCTGGAACGCCATCGCCGAGCCCGCGGCCCTGGAGACGGCCCTGCGCAAGCTCGACTCCGGCAAGATCGAGGTGCGCCTCCACGAGGGCCGGCTCGACCCCCCGGCCACGGCCGCGGTGAGCCTGAGCTGGCTGGCCCAGTCCCGGGCGCGCAGGCCCAAGAAGGATTGAGCATCCTCCGGCGCCTCGCCCCGTATCTCGCCTACCTCTACGTCTCCTTCGTCGGCCTGACCTCCCGCCTGCGCTGGCTGGGCCTCGAGAGGCTCGCCGAGGCCCGCCGGGTCAAGGGGCGGGCCGACGGGCCCGTGGTCTATGCCTTCTGGCACCAGCGCCAGGTCTTCTTCACTTGGACGCACCGCGGCGCGCATTGCAAGATCCTGGTCAGCCGGAGCGCGGACGGAGAGATCATCGCCCAGGCCATGAGGCTCTCGCGCATCCACTCCTGCCGCGGCTCCTCCTCGCGGGGCGCGGTGGCCGCGGCCCGCGAGCTCCTGGAGGCCCTGGAGCAGGGCTGGGACGTGGCCGTGACCTGCGACGGGCCCAAGGGCCCGGCCCGGCAGGTCAAGGACGGCATCCTCTACCTGGCCCAGAAGACCGGCCGGCCCATCGTGCCCATAGCCAACGCCCTCTCGCGCCGCATCGAGATCGCGCGCGCCTGGGACCGCTTCCAGGTCCCCCTCCCCTTCTCCCGGGCCGCGGTGGTGCACGGCCGGCTGGTCCATGTGGGGCCGCAGGACGACCTGGCGGCCAAGGCCCGGGAGCTCAAGGCCGCCCTCGACGAGGCCCATGAGCTGGCGGAGCGGGAGACGGCCCGATGACGCTGCTGGTGCTCGCCGTCCTCAACCTGCTGGCCCCTCTCGTCGTCCTGGGCGTCGTGCTCAAGTTCCTGCTCTCCCCCCGCCGCGGCCTGCTGCGCGACCTGCCCGCCGAGCTGGGCGAGAGGCTGGGCCGCCTGCCGGCGCCGGCCCTGGCCCGGCTCGCCGGACGCCCGGTGCTCTGGGTGCACGCCGCGTCGGCGGGCGAGGTGGCCGCCGTGGCGGAGATCCTCCGCCGCCTCAAGTCGCGCCCGGCCGCTCCCGCGCTCCTGCTGACGACCACCACCGCCTCGGGCCGCGACGCGGCCATGCGTCTGGGCCTGGCGGACATCGCGGCCCTGGCGCCGCTGGATTGCTGGCCGGCGGTGCGCCGCTTCCTGCGCCAGGCCCGGCCCTATGCCCTGATCCTCGTCGAGACCGAGCTCTGGCCCAACATGATCGAGCTCTCGGCCCGCGCGGGCCTGCGCGTCGGCCTGGTCAACGGCCGCGTCTCCGGGCGCAGCTTCCCCCGCTACCAGCTTGTCGCGCCTTTCCTGCGCCCCTTCCTGGCCCGGCTGGACCGGGTCGCGGTGCGCACCGAGCTGGACAGCCTCCGGCTGGCCAGCCTCGGCGTGCCTCTCGAGCGGCTCCTCACGGCGGGCAACATGAAGTACGACCGGCTGGCCCCGGGCGACGACCGCGGCCGCGAGGAACTGGCGCGCCTGGGCTGGAAGGGCTCCCGCGTCCTGACCGCGGCCAGCACCCATCCGGGCGAGGAGGAGACCCTCCTGGAGGCCTTCGCGGCCCTGCGCGGACGCTTCGCCGACCTCAAGCTGGTCCTGGCCCCGCGCCACGTGGAGCGCGCCGAGGCTGCGGCCGAGACCCTGCGGGCCAAGGGACTGCCTTTCTGCCGGCTGGGAGGGACTCCCGACCCCCAGGCCTGCGTCCTGCTCGTCAACGCCATGGGCTGGCTCCCCTCGTTCTTCGCCTGTTCGGCGGCCGCGTTCGTGGGCGGCACCCTCGTCCCGGTGGGCGGCCACAACGTCCTGGAGCCTGCCGTCGCCGGCATACCGGCGGTCTTCGGCCCCCATACCGAGCACACCCGGGAGGCCGCGCAGGCCCTGCTGGCCTGCGGCGGCGGCTGCGAGGTCTCGGATTCCGCCTCCCTGCAGGGAGTCCTGGGGCGGTTCCTGGACTCTCCCGGGGCGGCGTCCGCCAGCGGGCGCAAGGCCCTGGCCCTGCTGAACTCCTGGCGGGGAGCCACGCAGAGGACGCTGGACCACCTCGCCCCGGTCATCTCCCCTCCCTCCGCAGCGGCCGAGAATCCGGAAAAGTCATAGGCCGGCATCACAAATTAGTACAATAGTACGCGCGCGGGCGCGCTCGCATAGTATACATGTCCCATAAAATACTCGTCATCAGGCTTTCCTCGCTGGGCGACGTCATCCTCACCGCACCGGTCTACAAGAACCTCAAGGCCCACTGGCCGGACTGCCGCATCTCGGTGCTGGTCAAGCCGGCCTACGCGGGCATCGTCGCCGGCATGGCGGGCGTCGACGAGGTCATCTCCTTCACCGGCCTGCGCGACGCCCTGCGCCGCATCGGCGCCGGCGGCTTCACCCATCTGCTGGACCTGCACGCCAGCCTGCGCTCCTTCCTCCTCCGGCGTCTGAGCGCCGTGCCTCAGGTCAGCGTCTACCGCAAGGATGCCTTGCCCCGCCGCCTCTTCGTGTTCCTGCGCCTGCCCTCCCCGGCTCTGGAGCGCCACAACGTGGAGCGCTACCTCGCGGCCTTGGCGCCCTGGGGAGTGCCGGTGCGCGAACGCTGGCTCTCCCTCGGTGACTACGGTGGCCAAGTCCGCAACGGGCAGCGCCCGGCTGCCAATGTCCTGATCCTGCAGACCTCCTTCCTGGGCGACACGCTCCTGACCCTGCCCTTGGCCCGCGACCTCAAGAGCATCCTGCCCGACTGCCGCGTGACCGTGCTGACCTTGCCCAGGAGCGAGGCCCTCTTCCAGGACTCCCCCCACGTCGACGAGGTCATCCTCGACGACAAGCGCGGCGCGCACCGCGGCCCGTTCGGCGCCTGGCGCCTGGCCCAGGAGCTGCGCCGCCGCCGCTTCGACCTGGCGCTGATCCCGCACCGCTCCCTGCGCAGCGCCCTGCTCGCGCGCCTGGCCGGCATCCCCCGCCGCATAGGATCGAGCGCCAGCGCCGGACGCTGGCTGCTCACCGACGCGGTCCCCTTCACCTGGCTCATGCACGACCTGGAGCGCAACCTGGCGCTCCTGCAGCCCCTCAAGCCCGACATCCGGCCGCGGCCCGACGAGTCCGTGTTCGTGGCCAAGGACGGGAAGGCCGGCGCGGCCATCGCGGCGCGCCTGCTCGAGGCCGGGGTGGGGCCGGGGGACCGGCTGGTGGGCCTGCACCCCGGCTCGGTCTGGGCCACCAAGCGCTGGCTGCCCGAGCGCTTCGCGGTCGTGGCCCGCGGCCTGGCCGCGCGGGGCCTGCGCGTGGTCCTCGTCGGGGGCGAGGGCGACCGCGAGCTCTGCGGCCGCATCGCCGAGAAGTCGGGCGCCCTGGACTGGGCGGGCCGCACGGGCCTCCTGGAGCTCAAGGCCCTCATGGGGCGCCTGGCGCTCTTCATGACCAACGACTCCGGCCCCATGCACATGGCCACGGGCATGGGCGTGCCCACGCTCGCCGTGTTCGGCCCCACGACGCGCGAGCTGGGCTTCTTCCCTTACGGGGCCGGACACGCGGTCGTGGAGAAGGACCTCTCCTGCCGGCCCTGCAGCCTGCACGGGACCAAGACCTGCCCGGCGGGACATTTCCTGTGCATGCGGCTCATCACCGCAGAGGAAGTCCTGGGCCAGGCCCTGGCCATGCTCGGAGTCCCGGCGGGAGCATGAAGATCCTGCACATCGAGGACGAGCCCTGGGACTCGGGCATCGCGCACTACGCCCTGACCCTCTGCGCCGAACTCCGGCGGCTCGGCCACGAGGTGCACTTCTGGGGCCGCAGGGGCTCGCCGCTCGTTCCCGCCGCGGAGCGCGCCGGCCTGCGGACCCGCGGCCTGCGCCGCCCCTGGGCGTCTTTGCACCGCCTGCGCGCCCAGGTCCGGGCGGCGGGCATCGAGCTCATCGACGCGCACACAGGCAGCGGGCATGCCCTGGCCGCGGCCCTGGCCGCGCTCACCCGCGTGGCGGTGGTGCGCACCCGCGGCGACGCCCGCCTCGCGGCCCGGCACCCTCTGGCGCGGCTCCTGTCGCGCCGGACCGACGCCTACATCGCGGCCAACTCGGCCATCGCCCGGGAGCTGCGCGCCGCCTTCCCCTGGGCGCGCGTGGCCACGGTGTTCCAGGGCATCGCGGCCGGTCCCGCCCTGCCCCTGCCGGGACGCTGCGTCTTCGGCCTGCTCGGGCGGCTCGACCCGGTCAAGGGGCATGATGCCTTCCTGCGGGCCGCGGCCGAGGTGCGCAAGGCCCATCCCGAGGCCTCCTTCCGGGTCGTGGGCGGGGGCGCGCCCCTGCGCCGCTCCGAGCTGGAGGGCCGGGCCAAGTCGCTGGGCCTGGCGGGGCGCTGCGAGTTCACCGGCTTCGCGGCCGACGTGCCGGCCGAGCTGGCGCGCTGCCGGGTCGGGGTCGTGGCCTCCGTGGGCTCGGAGGCGGTGTCGCGCGCCGCCCTGGAGTGGATGGCCGCGGGACGGCCCGTGGTGGCCACGTCCGTGGGCTGCCTGCCCGACCTGGTGGAGGACGGGGCCACGGGCTTTTTGGTCGAGCCGGGGGACCCCGGGGCCCTGGCCCGGGCCATGAGGCGCTTCCTGGCCGAGCCGGCCCTGGCCGAGCGCCTGGGCGCGGCGGCGCGGCGCCGCTTCGACGAGCGCTACAGCCTCGACCGGTTCGCGGACGAGACCCTCAAGGTCTATGGACAGCTCATTCGACATCTTCCATCTTGACGGGGAGCGCGGCCTGCGCGGCGGGGAGCGCCAGCTCCTCTACCTGGCCGCGGCCCTGCGCGCCCGGGGCCACCGCAACACCATCGTCTGCCGCCGGGGCTCGCTGCTGGAGGCCGAGGCGCGCCGCCAGGGCTTCGCCGCGGAGGCCCTTCCCTACCTGATGGAGTGGGACCCGGTCTCGGCCTGGAAGCTCCGCCGCTTGGCCCGGGGGGCCGCGCGCCCCATCCTGCACGGCCACACCGCCCACGCCGCCGCCCTGGCCGCCCTGGCGGCCGCCTGGGGCGGGCTGCCCTGGGTGGCGCACCGGCGCGTGGACTTCGAGCTCAGCGGGGGACTCAGCCGACGGCTCAAGTACGACCGGGCCGGCCGCGTCGTGGCGGTCTCCCGGGCCATCGCCGGCCTCCTGGAGCGCGCCGGCGTGCCGGCCGCCCGCGTCGCCGTGGTCCCGGACGGGCTGCCCGTGGGGGCCGAGGAACTGCGCTGGACGGGAGCGGCCGAGCCGCCCTTCGCCCCGGCCGCCGCCCAGGAGAAGGCGCACCTGCGCTGGAAGCTGTCTCAGCGCTTCGGGATGCGCGAATCGGACGACTGGGTCGGCAACCTCGCCGCCCTGGTCCCGCACAAGGACCATGACAACCTCATCGCCGCGGCCCTGCTGGTCGTCCAGAAGCGGCCTGGGACCAGCTTCCTCATCGGCGGGCAGGGGCCGGAGCAGGAGCGCCTGGTCAAGCAGATCAAGCTCATGGGGCTGCTGGGCAAGGTCTTCATCCTGGGGCAGGTCCCGGAGCCCGCGGACTTCCTGCGCTCCCTCGACATCTTCGCCCTGTCCTCGTGGGGCGAGGGCATGGGCAGCGTGCTCCTGGAGGCCGCGGCCTGCGGCCTGCCCATCGCGGCCACCACGGCCGGGGGCATCCCGGAGATCGTGCGCGACGGGGAGTCCGGGCTCCTGGCGCCGCCGCGCGACCCGGAGGCCCTGGCCGGGGCCATCCTGCGCCTGCTCGAAGACCGCGCCCTGGCCGGCCGGCTCGCCCAGAAGGCCAGGGACGGCCTGCCCGCTTTCGGCCTGGAGCGCATGGCCGTCCAGATGGAGGAGATCTATGCCGTCCTCTCTTAGCGCCATCCTCATCGCCACGGACGAGGAGCTCGACCTCCCCGGCTGTCTGGAGAGTCTCCAGGGCCTGGCCGAGGAGGTCGTCATCGTCTTATCGGAGGAGACCAAGGATCGCACCGAGGCGATCGCCCGCGCCGCCGGGGCCAAGGTCATCCGCCGTCCGTTCACGGACTACGCCTCGCAGCGACAAGCCTCGCTGGATGCGGCCACGAAGGACTGGTGCCTGTGGATAGACCCGGATGAGCGGGTCGCGCCGGCCCTGAAGGATGACATCCTCTCCGCGCTCGGCTCCTCGGCCGCTGCCGATGCTTACGACATCCCCTTCGCGGTGAGCTTCCTGGGCCGCACCCTGCGCTGGGGCGGCATGGGCTCGGAGAGCCACGTGCGCCTGTTCCGGCGGGAGGCGGGGCGCTTCGTGGGCGGCGTGCTGCACGAGGGGCTCGACATCCGCGGCCGCACGGGCCGCCTGGCGGGCAGGATGACCCATCTGCCGTACCGAGACCTCTCCGATTACCTCGGCAAGCTGGACCGCTACACCACTCTCGCGGCCCGCAAACGCCGGCTGCGGGGCCGGCGCTTCCATCTCTGGCACCACCTCATCCTGCCCTGGGAGTTCTTCGCGCGCGCCGTGCTCAAGCTCGGCGTCCTCGACGGAGCTCCGGGCCTGGTCTGGGCCGGCCTGGCCGCGTTCCACAGTTGGCTCAAATATGTCAAACTAGGGCAGCTCGAGGAGGAGGACGTCCCTTGCTAGAGACGATCGCGGCCGGCGCGGCCATCGCGGGTGTGCTCAGCGCGCGCTGGAACTGGTGGCGGCCCAGGGCCCGGGGACTGCCGACCCTGATGTACCACAAGGTGGGCGACCCCCCGCCCGGGTCCAAGCTGGCCAAGCTCTGGGTCTCGGCCGCGGACTTCCGCGCGCAGATGGCGTACCTCAAGCGGCACGGCTACACGTCGCTGCTCTTCGCGGAGCTGCGCGACGCCGAGCTGGGCCGGCGGCCCCTGCCGGAGCGGCCCGTCCTCATCACCTTCGACGACGGCTACGCCAACAACCAGGAGGTCGCCCTCCCCATCATGCGGGAGTCCGGCATGAAGGGCAACATCTTCCTGGTCTACGAGACCATGGACCGGCACAACGCCTGGCACGACCCGGCCTCCGAGCCCTGGGTGCGCATGCTGACCTGGTCCGCGGTCGAGGAGATGCAGCGCGAAGGCCTCGTCGAGTTCGGCTCCCACACCATGCGCCACCCCGACCTGGCCCGCACTCCCCTGGACCAGGTGCGCTGGGAGCTCTGCGAGAGCAAGAAGCGCCTGGAGGACAAGCTGGGCCGCGAGATGATCGGCTTCGCCTACCCCTACGGCGCCGGGGCCTTCGTGCCCGAGGTCCGGGCGCTGGCCCGCGAGGCCGGCTACCGCTACGACTTCTGCATCAAGCAGGGCATCTCTTCCTGGCCCTGGGACCCCGGGTCCGGGCCGCTCAAGCGGCTCTTCGTGAGAGGCGACGACTACATGCTGGACTTCCATCTCAATCTGACGCGGGGACGGGCGCGCCTGTGATGAGGTGGGAGAGGCGGCGCGCCCGCCTGCTCAAGACTTTCTCGGGGCGCCTGTTCCTGGGCCTGCTGGCCGCGGGCTACGGCGCCGTCCTGCTGGCCCGCGACATCCTCTACGCCCTGCGCGTGTTCAAGCCGCGCCGGGCGCCGGCCAAGGTCGTGTGCATCGGGAACATCACGACCGGCGGCACGGGCAAGACCCCGGCCACCATACTCGCCGCGCTGACCCTGCGCCGGCGCGACCAGGCCGTGGCCATCCTCAGCCGCGGCTACGGCCGGCCCGAGAAGAGCTCCGACATCTGCGTCCTGCACGACGACACCAAGATGGACTGGAAGCGCTGCGGCGACGAGCCCTGGATGATGCATCAGAGGCTCAAGGGCCAGGGGGTCCCCATCCTGGTCTCCCCGGACCGGGCCGGGGCCGCGGCCCAGGCCGTCACCTTCTTCAACTCCCAGGTGGTGATACTCGACGACGGCTTCCAGCACCGCCGTCTGGCCCGGGACCTTGACGTGGTCCTGGTCGACGCTCTGGACCCCTTCGGCGGCCGACGCCTCCTGCCCCTGGGGAACCTGCGCGAGCCCCTGCGCGCCCTGCGCCGGGCCGGCCTCATCATGCTCACCCACGTCGACCTGGCCCAGGAATCCCAACTGGCCGCCCTGCGCGAGGAGATCCACCGCGTCAACCCGCGCGCCCCCCTGCTGGAGGCGGTGCACCGGCCCGATTTCCTGCTCGACGTCAAGAACGAGAGCAAGCACCGCTTCGACCACTTCAAGGACCGGCCGGCGGCCTCCCTCTCCGGCATCGCGAGCCCGGCCCAGTTCGAGGCCTCCCTGCAGAACAACGGCGTGGCCCTGGCCCAGCGCTGGCGCTATCCCGACCACCACCGCTACACCCGGCGCGAGCTCTCTTCCATCGCCCACCTGCTCTCCGGCCTGCCCCTGGTGACCACGTTCAAGGACCTGGTGCGTTTCCCCTCGGACTGGCGGGACCTCCTGCCGGGCACGGTCTACGCCCTGGGGATCAAGCTCGACATCGTCAAGGGCAAGAACATCTGGATAGACACGCTGATCGAATTGTCGGGTCAGAAGTGAGTGTGGCCACCCCCCCGACAGAACCCCCGCCCCCCCCCACGCGGGGCCGGGGGATGCGCGGCGCCTACGCCGCCGCGCCCCTCCTTCTGTTAGCCCTGTCGATCCGGTCCTTTGCCGTCGATATATCCAGCGCGAGCATCACCGAGCCCCACCAGCTCTCCCAGGGCACGGTCGAGTTCTCCACCGCCTTGCTCCACCTCACCGTCTACCCGGAAGAGCTCACCTACGACGTGTCCTGGGGCATCATCGCGGTGGGCCGCGCCACCCTGAACGTGCGCGAGATCGCGCGCTTCAACGGGGCCCCGGCCTATCACATCGTCTCCGAGGCGAAGTCCAACGCCTTCTGCGACACTTTCTACAAGGTCCGCGACATCAACGAGTCCTGGCTCGACGCGCGCGACCTGACCTCCCTGGGCTACTCCAAGAAGCTGCGCGAGGGGCACTTCTTCCGCGACGAGTGGGTGCTCTACGACAAGCCCGCCGGGAAATTCCTCTCCAAGAGGACGGACCGCGACGGCAAGTTCACCTGGTCGGCCGGGACCATCCCGGTGGTCGTGCAGGACATCCTCTCCAGCGTCTACTATGTGCGCTCCCGCCAGCTTGCCCCGGGCGACGAGGTCAGCATCGACGTCAACACCAAGCGCACCTGGCCGCTGGTGGTCCGCGTCCTGCGCCGCGAGACGGTCAAGACCGGGGCCGGGACCTTCCCCTGCCTGGTGGTCGAGCCCGCCCTGCGCGACGAGGGCATCTTCATCCAGAAGGGGCGCAAACTCCAGCTCTGGCTCACGGACGACGAGCGCAAGGTCCCGGTGCTCATGCGCGTGGAGGTCTTCTTCGGCCACGTGACGGCCAGATTGTCTAAAATGTTATAATCGCGTGCGATAATAATGAGCAGAACCTCGGCCGAGCGCTCCCGCCTGCAGTCCCTCGTCGACCGCTTCCCCCGCCAGCGCATCCTCGTGGTCGGGGACCTCATGCTCGACCAGTTCATCCGCGGCGGGGTCTCGCGCATCTCTCCGGAGGCCCCGGTGCCAGTGGTGCAGGTGCGCTCGGAGAGCTTCGTGCTGGGAGGAGCGGGCAACGTGGCTCACAACCTCTCGGCCCTGGGCGCGCGGGTCGAGGTCGT
This sequence comes from Elusimicrobiota bacterium, assembly GCA_016212825.1. Lineage (GTDB taxonomy): Bacteria > Elusimicrobiota > Elusimicrobia > UBA1565 > UBA9628 > UBA9628. The sequence continues at coordinate 23,675 of JACRDS010000155.1, forward strand.
CGGCGTGGTGGGCGAGGACCCGGCGGGCCGCCGGCTGCTCGACGACTTCTCCGCCCTGGGCATCGATACCGGCCGCGTGGCCGCCGACCCCTCCCGGGTGACCTCCCAGAAGTGCCGGATCATCGCCGAGCACCAGCAGGTGGTGCGCTTCGACCGCGAGAGTCCCGGCCCCCTGCCGCCCGGCGCGGAGCGGGCCGTGCTCAAGGGCCTGCTGGCCGCCCTGCCCGAAGCCGATGCGGTCATCCTCTCGGACTACGGCAAGGGCGTCATCTCCCGCCGGCTCCTTTCCGCGGCCATCCGCGGCGCCCGCCGACGCGGCATCCCGGTCACCGTGGACCCCAAGGTCGAGCACTTCGGGCTCTACCGAGGCGTGGACTGCATCACCCCCAACACGGCCGAGGCCTGGGCCGGCATGCGCCGCCCGCCGCAGGCCGGCGACAGGGCCATCGTCGAACTGGGCTGGTCCATCCGCGCCCGCCTGCGCGCCAAATCCGTGCTCGTCACCCGCGGCGCCGACGGCATGAGCCTCTTCGAGGCCGGCGGCCGGCTCACCCACATCCCCACCGTCGCCCAGGAGGTCTTCGACGTCACGGGCGCGGGCGATACGGTCATCTCGGTGCTCACTTTGGGCCTGGCGGCCGGGGCCCGCATCCGGGACGCCGCCATCGTCTCCAACCACGCGGCCGGCATCGTGGTGGGCAAGCTGGGGACCGCCACCTGCAGCGTGGCGGAGCTCAAGAGGACCTTGCGTTGAAAGACTGCCTGGTGGTGATCCCGGCGCGCCTCGGCTCCACCCGTTTCCCGGCCAAGGTCCTGGCCCGCCTGGGCGGCCGGCCGGTGGTGGAGTGGTGCTGGCGCGCCGCGCGCGCCGCCGGCGTGGGCCCGGTGCTCGTGGCCACGGATGACGCGCGCGTCGTCCGGGCCGTGGCCGCCTTCGGCGGCGAGGCGGTCCTCACGCCCAAGTCCTGCGCCTCGGGCTCCGACCGCGTGGCGCGGGCCGCCCAGGGCCGGCGCGAGCATTTGGTCGTCAACCTGCAGGGCGACATGCCCTTCATCAAGGGCTCGACCGTGCGCGCCGTGGCCGAGGTACTGCGGCGCAACGCGGCTGCGGACATGGCCACCGCGGTCACGCCCCTGGCCCCCGGGCCGCGCGAGCAGGACCCCAACGTGGTCAAGGCGGCCCTGGCCCATGACGGCCGCGCCCTCTACTTCTCCCGCGCCGCCATCCCCTTCCCGCGCGACGGCGGCCCGGCCCGGCGCTACGAGCACCTGGGCATCTACGGCTTCCGCCGCCGGTCTTTGGAGCACTTCGTCAGCCTTCCCCCCAGCCGCCTGGAGCTCTGCGAATGCCTCGAGCAGCTTCGGGCATTGGAGGACGGCATGTCCATCTACGCCGCCGTGGTGTCCGAGCGGCCCGTGGCCATCGACACCCCGGCGGACCTCAGACGCGCCGAGCGCATGCTGAAGGGAAACAGAAAATGACCAAATACATCTTCGTGACCGGCGGCGTGGTGAGCTCCCTGGGGAAAGGCATCTCGGCCTCGTCCATCGGCAAGCTCCTGACGGCCCGGGGGCTGAGGGTGGCCATGCTCAAGTGCGACCCCTACATCAACGTGGACCCCGGGACCATGAACCCCTTCCAGCACGGCGAGGTGTTCGTGACCGAAGACGGGGCCGAGACCGACCTGGACCTGGGCCACTACGAGCGCTTCCTCAACGCGGAGATGCGCCAGGTCAACAACTTCACCGCGGGCAAGGTCTACGAGACGGTCATCTCCCGCGAGCGCAAGGGCGACTTCCTGGGCGGCACGGTGCAGGTCATCCCCCACATCACTGACGAGATCAAGAGCCGCTTCCGGGCCGTGTCCAAGGACGTGGACATCGCCATCGTGGAGATCGGCGGCACCGTGGGAGACATCGAGAGCCTGCCCTTCCTGGAGGCGGCGCGCCAGATGGGGCTGGAGGGCGGGCGGGACAACGTGCTCTACGTGCATGTGACCCTCATCCCGTTCATCAAGGCCTCCGAGGAGCTCAAGACCAAGCCCACCCAGCACAGCGTGGGCAAGCTGCGCGAGATCGGCATCAACCCGGACATCATCATCTGCCGCAGCGAGAAGGTCCTCAATGCGGACATCAAGGCCAAGATCAGCTTATTCTGCAACGTGCCCAAGGAGTCGGTCATCGAGGCCCATGACGCTTTCAGCATCTACGAGGTGCCGCTGATGCTGCACAAGCAGGGGCTCGACGACCAGATCATCATGCTCCTGCGCCTGCGCACCCACTCCAAGGACCTGGAGTCCTGGACCGCCATGGTCGAGCGCCTGCGCCAGCCCAAGCGCGAGGTGTCCATCGCCCTGGCCGGCAAGTACACGGACTACAAGGACGCCTACAAGTCGGTCAGCGAGGCCCTGGTGCACGCCGGCATCGCCCATTCCGCGCGCGTGCACGTGCGCTACGTCGAGACCACGGACCACGACCTGGAGGCCCAGCTCGCCGACGTGGGCGGCATACTCGTGCCCGGCGGCTTCGGCGACCGCGGCATCGAGGGCAAGATCGAGGTGGTGCGCCTGGCCCGCGAAGGACGCATCCCCTACTTCGGGCTCTGCCTGGGCATGCAGGTGGCGGTCATCGAGTTCGCCCGCAACGTGCTCAAGCTCGCCGACGCCCACTCCACGGAGTTCGACGCGCACTCCCGCTACCCGGTCATCGACCTGCTCCCGGAGCAGAAGACGGTCAAGGACAAGGGCGCCACCATGCGCCTGGGCACCTACGAGTGCGCGATCAAGAAGGGCAGCCTGGCGCACAAGGCCTACGGCAGCGCCGCGGTGAAGGAGCGCCACCGCCACCGCTACGAGGTCAACAACAAGTTCCGCAAGCTCCTGGAGGACTCCGGCCTGTGCGTGGCCGGCACCTACGCGGCCAAGAACCTCGTCGAGATCATCGAGCTGCGCGACCATCCCTGGTTCCTGGCCGTGCAGTTCCACCCGGAGTTCAAGAGCCGGCCCGAGGCCCCCCATCCGCTGTTCCGCGACTTCGTAGCCGCGGCCCTGGCCCGCACCGCAAGCCAAGCCCATGCCCGCTAGACCCCGCCAGATCCGTCTGGAGGTGAAGGGGGCGGTCTTCCGCAACGACGCTCCCCTGGCCTTCATCGGGGGCCTTTGCGCCCTGGAGTCCGAGGCCTTGCTGCGCCGCGTGGGTCGGTCGCTGAAGGAGACCTTCGCCCGGCTGGGCGCGGGCTTCGTGCTCAAGTGCTCGGCGGACAAGGCCAACCGGACCTCTCTGCAGGGCTTCCGCGGCCCGGGCTACGAGGCGGGGCTGCGCATCCTGGCGCGCGTGGCCAAGGACCTGGGCGTGGCCTGCTTGACCGACGTGCACGAGCCGGCCCAGGCCGAGCTGGCGGCGCGCTACGCGGACGTCCTGCAGGTCCCGGCCTTCCTGTGCCGCCAGACCGAGCTCCTGCTGGCCTGCGGCCGCACGGGCAAGCCGGTCAACATCAAGAAGGGCCAGTTCCTCGCGCCCTGGGACATGGCCCACGCGGTGCGCAAGGTGGAATCCACCGGCAACCGGAAGATCCTGCTCACGGAGCGGGGCACCAGCTTCGGCTACGGGAACCTGGTGGTGGACATGCGCTCGCTGGCCGTCATGCGCGCCTTCGGCTACCCCGTGGTCTTCGACGCCACCCACTCCGTGCAGCTGCCGGGCGGGCTGGGCCACGCCACCGGCGGGGACCGGCGGCATATATGGCCTTTGACCCGGGCCGCGGCCGCGGCCGGCGTGGCCGGGGTGTTCTTCGAGGCGCACCCGGACCCGGACCGGGCTTTGAGCGACGGGCCCAACGCCCTGGCCCTGCGCGACGTGCCGCGCTTCGCCCGCATGGCGCGGCGCATAGACTCCGCGGCGAAGAAGGAGCCCCTATGAAATGCATGAACTGCGGCCAGGAGAACAAGGACACGGCCAAGGCCTGCAAGAAGTGCGGCCGGGACCTGACCATCCCGCCGGCCTGGTTCCCGGACATGAAGTGGCACCTCAAGACCCTGGGCATCATCTACGTCTGCCTGGTGGCGGCCTACTTCGGGGTGAGCTTCATCCTGCGCCGGCTGCCCAAGCCCTACCACCTGCGCAAGATCCCCGTGGAGATGACCCCCTGGCTGCGCTCCGGCGTCAAGCACCTGCCCGACGAGCAGCTCCAGCCGCCGTCGCAGAATCCCCAGGTCGAGGCTCCGGCCCCCGCCGCCAAGTGACACTCCCGCGCCTGTGGACGGCGGCGGCCTGCTTCGCCCTGCTGGGCGCGCTGGCCTGCCGTCAGTCCCAGCCGGCGTCGACCGAGCCGGTGCAGACCATGGAGGACTTCGTCCTGGACCAGAGCGTGCGCGGCGTGCGGACCTGGGAGCTCTCCGCGCGCAGCGCCGTGCTGCGCGAGGAGGCCGGCGCGGCCCTGCTCTCAGAGCCGCGCATGCGCTTCTTCCGGGGCGGGCGCGTGGTCTCCAAGGTGGGCTCCCTGACCGGCCGGGTGCTGGTGGCCACGCACGACGTGTTCCTCTCGAGCTCCGTGGTGCTCGAGGCGCTGGAGGACCGCTCGGTGCTGGAGACGGAGTCCTTGACCTACTCGGCCAAGCGCGACCGCTTCCTCACCGAGGCCGAGGTCAAAGTGCGGCGGCCCGAGGGCCGCCTGCGCGGCCGCGGCCTGGAGGCCAAACCGGACCTCTCCGAGATCCGCATCTTCAACCAGCGCGCCGAGGTGACGGAGGACAAGGGATGATCCGGGCCCTGCTCTTCCTGGCTCTGCCCTGGGCCCAAGCCGAAGCTCCGGCCGGAGGCGACGGGGCCAAGACCGTCGTGGGGAGTGTCGTCCGCAGCAAGGAATGGGTCATGCGCCGCACGCCGCACCGCGAAGAGGAGTTCGTGGGCGAGGTGAGCTACCGCAAGGGACCGAGCCTGCTGACCTCGGATTGGGCGCTCTTCCGGCACGAGCCCCAGCTCTGGGACGCCCGCGGCCATGTGCGGCTCCAGCACGTCCTGCGCTCCGGCGACCGCATCGACGTCTCCGGCGAGACGGCCCAGTTCGACCAGAAGTCCGCCCGCGGCCGGCTGCTCCCGAGCCGGGACGGCCTGGTGTCCTATTCCCGTACGCCGCCGGGGGAGGCACCGGACCAGGGTTCGGCTCAGCGCCTGGAGTGGGAAGGCCAGGAACGCGTCAGCCTCGTCGGCAAGGTCCAGCTCTGGGGGCCGCGTCTGGCGGCCCAGGGCGACCGGGCCGACTACGAGGCGGCCGCCGGCCGGCTGGCCGTGAGCGGCGGCCGGCCGGTGGTGCAGGTCCTGCAGGGCGACTGGACCGGGGCCGTGCAGGGCGACGTCGTGACCGCCCTGCGGAGGCCGGACCGGCTGCACGCGGACGGCCGGACCCGGGGCTGGATCAAGTTCAAGAAGAGGCCGGGCGGCAAGGACAGATGAGGCTCAGCGCGGGCAAGATCCGGAAGTCCTACGGCCAGAGGCAGGTGGTCCAGGGCGTGTCCCTGGAGGTCGCCTCGGGCGAGATCGTGGGCCTTCTGGGCCCCAACGGCGCGGGCAAGACCACGACCTTCTACAGCCTGGCGGGCTTCATCAGGCCGGAGTCGGGGGTCATCGCCATCGACGGCGAGGACGTGACGGCCCTGCCCATGTACGCGCGGGCCCGGCGCGGCCTGGGCTACCTGGCCCAGGAGCCGACCGTGTTCCGGGGCCTGACCGTGGAGGAGAACCTGCGCGCCATCCTCGAGCGCACCATCCACAGCCGGCTCGAGCAGATGCGCAAGGTCAAGGAACTGCTGGAGGAGTTCGGGCTCTGGGAGTTGCGGCGCCAGAAGGCCTGGACCCTGTCGGGCGGGGAGAAGCGGCGCCTGGAAGTGGCGCGGGCCATGATCAACGACCCCAAGATCATCATGCTCGACGAGCCGTTCGTGGGCATCGACCCGATCACGGTGACCGACCTCAAGAACATGATCTCGGCGCTCAAGGAGCGGGGCATCGGCATCCTCATCACGGACCACAACGTGCGCGAGACCCTGCCCATCATCGAGCGCGCCTACCTGATCTTCGACGGGAAGATCCTGGTCGAGGGGAGCTCCAAGCAGCTCCTGGAGGACCCCAAGGCCCGGGAGCTCTACCTCGGGCAGGACTTCAAGATCTGAGTTCCTGTTAGGTGAACAGCTCGAGGTGGGTATGTATCTTGGCTTTTCGGGCGCGGCGCACGGCTTGGTCGAAGAGGCGCTCCGCTTCCTGGGTCCGGCCCTTGGCGTGGAGCAGGGCCGCCAGCGCGGTCTCTGACAGTACCACTCCCCGCGTCTCCCCCCCCTGGGCGAAGCCCTGCAGCGCCACTCTGAAGCGCTTCTCAGCGGGGACGAGTTCCCCCCGCCTCAGGAAGACCTGCCCCAGCCCCCAATCCACGTAGGCTAGGTCCACTGGGTCGCCGATGCTCGTGTAGAGCTTGTGCGCCCGCAGGTAATGCCGCTCGGCCTCGGCCAGCCGCCCCCTCTGGCGCAGGACGTTGGCCAGCCCGCAGTGCGCGTAAGCCTGGCCGAACACGTCCTCGGTCCCGGCCATGGCCTTCAAGGCCCGCGCGTAGTAGTCTTCGGCTTCGGCGAAGCGGCCCTGGATGCGCGTCACCCCGCCCAGGCCGAAAAGGGCGTAAGCCTGCCCGGCAGGATCCCCCGCCCGGCGGCTCAGGGCCAGGCCTTCCAGGAACGCGCGCCGCGAGCCTTCCAGGTCGCCGGCGAAGCGCAGCGCCCCGCCCAGCGCCCAGAGGATGTAGCCCGCCCCGACCCAGTCGCGCTCGGCCTTGAAGCGTGCCAGATGCCGCGTCAGCTTCGTGATGCTCGACGGGAAATCCCCGGCCGCCCGCTCCACCAGAGCCCCTTCCAGGTCGAAGCGCTCCCGTGCCTCCTTCGTCGTCGCCACCTTGCGGCCCACCGCCCAGTAGCGCCGGGCCGCGTCGGTCTCGCCCAGACTGCGCAGGCAGGCCACCAGAGCCAGGCAGCAGTCCAGCCAGGATGAGCGGTCCGGGGCGTTGAGCCCGTCGACCAGGCCCCGGAACAGAGCGGCCGCCTGCGCCAGATAGCCCCGGCTGCGCAGGCACTCCGCCTTGACCATGTCGCCCTCGGGCCGGAACGCCTTGGGCAGGGGCTTGTCCAGGAGCGTCAGGGCGCGGGCGAAGGCCCCCTCGTCGAGGAGTTCCTTGGCCCGGTCGAGGCGCAAAACGGCGGAGGCGGCATCGTTCTTGGACATGGGATGGAATCCTACTACTTTTTGCGGGACAGCAAATACTGCGCCGCGTCCAGGATGATCCTGGTCGCGGCCGGCCCCACGGAGTTGGTCTCCTCGTAGTGGTCGCCCGGCAGGCGCGGCGTCATGGTCAGGTTCTCCCGCACCTTGAAGTCGTACTCCGGCACCAGGTAGCCCAGCTCGTCGTTGGCCATGCCCACGACCATGGGGACCGGCCGGCGGACCAGCTCCTTGAGATAGGGCCCCGTGGGCGCGTGCGCCAGGTCCGGCGGGTCCGGGTTCTCCGGCTTGAGCAGGGGCTGGCCGAAGCGCAGGCTGCCGTCGTAGCCGCCCAGCACCAGCTCCGGGAAGGCCTCGCCCGGCAGGCCCACCAGGCGCGCCGGGCCCGCGTCCACCACGCTCACCTCCGTCTCCACCCAGGGCTTCTCCGGCGGTTGCAGCAGCCTCAGGGCGTGCTGGTAGACCAGGCCGTAGACCTTCCAGCGCGGCAGCGGCGCGCCGGCCTTGTCGTAGAGCCGGTGCCCGGGACGCAGGGCCGGCAGGAAGAGCAGGTAGCGGGAGTTCTCCACCGGCACCCGCACCAGCAGGTTCCGGAACTCGAGCTTCGGTTCGGGGAACGGCCGCGACAAGGCCAGGCCCTGCAGGGCCGCCCCGGCCACGGTCGCGCCGATGCGGGCCGACTCCCGCCAGGGGTCCTGGCCTGCGGCCAGATCGGGCGAGAGCAGGCCGCCGATGGCGCCGTTGAGGAAGAGGCAGGCGCCGCCTGTGTCATCTTCCACCTTGGCGCAGAGGCTCCCCGGGAAATCCGCGGTGATGAGCAGGTTCGACCGGCCCAAGGTCTCCGGATGGCAGGACCAGTTCACCACCGTGGCGATGGCCTTGCCGCCCGGGGCCTTCACGCTCAGGGCCGCCAGCCCCGGGTCCAGCACAGCCGGGTCCCGGAGGTCTCGGCAGAGCCCTTTCGGGTCCAAGGTCCCCCGCCAGCCGGTCAGGCGCGCTTCCTGGGCCTGCCCCTCCAGCTTGCGCAGGGCCGCGGCCACGTCCATCTTGAGTTCGGCCAGCCAGGCCGCGTCCACCCCCGAGACCCCGGGCAGGGGCCCCCAGAGCCCCAGGGTGTCCGGGCCGGAATGCACGTGCGTCGCGGCCGCGAAGAGGTAGCGGTCCGGCCCCGCGAAGCCCGCCAGGCTGCGCAGGTCCTCCACGTCGTTGCGGGAGAAGCCCAGCAGGTCCAAAGAGACCAGGGCGACCGTGCGCGGCCCGTCCTTGAGCACCAGCAGGCGCGCGAAGAGCCGGTCATGGACCCCCTCCGGCTTGCGTCCCCTGGCGCCGAATCCCGCCAGATAGACGGTGTGGCGGGGGAGATCCGGGGTGATGTCCACCTTGCCCGCGGCCGCGGAGAGCCCCCACGACGGGGAGCACAGCAGCAGGAGCAGTCTAGCGAGCACCGCCATAGCGGCACACCTCCCGCAGGGGGCAGCCCTGGCACAGCGGCGCGGCCTTGCGGCAGCGCGCCTTGGCGTGCTCCACGAAGAGGGCGTGGAACTCGTTGTACAGCCCGGCATCCTCGGGCAGGCGCCGGGTCAGATAGGACTGGGCTTGATGGTAGGAGGCCTTGCGGAACCAGCCCAGGCGCGCGCCGATGCGCAGGGTGTAGGCGTCCACGACGAAGGACGGCCGGCCTCCCGCGTAGAGCAGTATGGAGTCCGCGGTCTCCGGCCCCACGCCGTAGAGGCCCAGGAGCTCCTCGCGCCGCTGCCGCAGGTCGCCGCCGAGCCAGGGGCCGACCTTCCCGCCGCATCCGGCCAGGTGCCGCGCGAAGGCCTTGAGCTTCTTCGCCTTCTGGCGGAAATAGCCCGAAGGTCGGATGAGGCCCTGCAGACGCCTCGCAGGCTGGGCCAGGACGCCCTCCAGGTCCCGGACGCCGGCCTCGTGCAGGCGCGCCAGCGCCTTCTCCACGTTCCCCCAGCTCGTGTTCTGGGTCAATATGGCGCCCAGGCAGACCTCCAGGCGCTGGCGCTCCGCCAGCCTGCCGCAGCCGCCCGGTCGGTAGCGCGGCCGCCGGCCTCCGGAGGGGGTGACCGGCCACCAGCCCTGCGCGCCGTAGGCCTCGAGGAGTCGGCGGTAGACCGCCAGCGGGGCGGGGAGCACCTAGCGGGCCGGGCCGGAGCCGGAAAGGACCTTCTCGATCTTCTTGAACAGCCGGTCCGTGTCGTAGGGCTTGATGAGGTAGTCGTCGGCGCCCGCGGCGAAGGCCTGCTCCACGTCCCCGGTGCGGCCCAGGCCCGTGACCATGACCACGCGGATGCCCTTGGTGGCCGGGTCGGCCTTGAGGATGCGGCAGACCTCGATGCCGCTCAGGCGCGGCAGCATGATGTCGAGGAGCATCAGGTCCGGGTTGAACTTGCGGGCCGCGGCCACGCCCTCGGCCCCGTCCAGGGCGCACTGCGCCTCGTAGCCCTTGGCCTGCAGGAGGGCCTGGAGGTTGTCCGCGATGGCCGGCTCGTCTTCGACGATGAGGACTTTGATCGCCATGCTCGCCTCAGGGGGTCCAGTCTAGCATAAATGTCAGCGCGGTGAGACGGGAAGGGAGAGGGTCAGCCGGGTGCGTCCGTCCGCCGCCACCGTCATGTCCAGGTCGCCATTCTGGCACCGGGCTATGGAGCGCAGCACCCCCAGCCCCAGGCCCACGGCGTTGAGGGTGTGCCCGGCTCGGCTGGCCGGATAGAGGAGCTCCAGGCTGCGGCGGACCTCCCCCGGCGGCATGGGGTGCCCCGCGTAGTCCAGGCACAGGGCCACGCGGTCCCCGCGCAACTGGCCCGTGAGGCGCAGGTCCCCTGAGGCCCGGAACTTGCGCGCGTGGAAGACCAGACTGGTCAGGGTGCGCACGGTTCGGTTGCGGTCCACGCGCACCCGCGGCAGCTCCGGCGGGAGCTCCGCGGACACGTCGGCCTGGGTCGTGTTCGGACGCCGCCGCACCGCGGAGAGGGCCTCCTCGACCAGGTCCGCGGACACCACGCTCTCCGTCTGCAGCGACAGGTCGCGGCTGAGCATCAGGTGGATGAGGTCGCGCAGCTCTCCCACCATGCCGTTGAGCCGTCCCACCTGCTCGCACATCATGTCCATCCACTTGACCTGGTCGGGGGCCATGTCGCCGAAGACGCCGGAGAGGAAGTTCATGGTCGTGATGTTGATGGCCGTGATGGGGGTGTTGATCTCGTGCGCCGCGTGCGAGAAGAAGCGGCCCATCTTCCGGTGGCGGACGCGGTCCCACCAGAGCCCGACCCCCGCCGTCGCGGCCGCGCCGGCGGCCAGGCCTCCCAGGAACGCCAGCCAGAGGCTCATGACTGGGCGAACACCATGCGCGAGGTCTTCCGGTGTTCCCGAGCCAGCCTCGCGTAGCCGGCCGCGGAGTCTTTGAGCCGGCGCCGCTCGGCCGGGGTCAGGGGCCGCACCACCTTGGCCGGCAGGCCCAGCACCAAAGAGCGCGGCGGGACGCGCATCCCCTTGGGGACCAGAGCGCCTGCGCCCACCAGGCTCTCCCGGCCGATGCGGCACTCCAGGACGGTCGCGCCCATGCCGATGAGGCAGCCGTCCGCGATCCGGGATCCATGGATCACGGCGCCGTGCCCCACGGTCACGCCGCGGCCGAGGCGGGTGGGACGGCCGCGGTCGCAGTGCACGACCGCGAGGTCCTGGATGTTGGTGTCCGCGCCCACGGCCACGGCGTCCACGTCCCCGCGCAGGACCGCCAGGGGCCAGACCGAGACGCGCGCGCCCAGAGCCACCCGGCCGACGACCTCGGCGGAGTCGTGCACGAAGGCAGACGGGTGGATGCGGGGAGCGTGACTGCCGAAGGACCTGACCATAAGTTTGATAGACTGTAGCAAAACATGAAGCACTCCTGCGATTTCCTGGTCATCGGCAGCGGACTGGCCGGCTTGCTCAGCGCCCACAAGCTCTCGGACCTGGGCACGGTCTGCCTGCTGACCAAGAAGGAGGCCGGGGAGTGCAACAGCGGCTACGCCCAGGGCGGCATCGCCGCCGCCATCGGCGCAGACGACACCCAGGCCGAGCATCTCGCCGATACCCTCAAGGCCGGGGCCGGCCTGTGCAAGGAGGAGGTCGTGCGCCTGGTGGTGGGCGAAGCCCCGGCGCGCGTGCGGGAGCTGCGCGACCTGGGCGTGGCCTTCAGCGAGAAGGCCGGAACCCTGGACCTGGGCCTGGAGGCCGGGCACTCGCGCCGACGCGTCCTGCACGCGGGGGACATCACCGGCCGCGAGATCGTGCGGGCCCTGCTGGAGCGCTGCCGGCAGGACGCCCGCGTGCGCTTCTTCGAGGACCACATCGCGGTCAACCTCATCCGGGACGGCCGCGGGGTCTGCTGCGGGGCCTACGCCCTGGAGCGCGCCACCGGCGAGGTCCACACCTTCACGTCCCGCGCTACCATTCTCGCTACAGGAGGAGCGGGGAAGGTCTACATCTACACCTCCAACCCGGACGTGGCCACGGGCGACGGCATGGCCATGGCCTGGCGCGCCGGCGCGACCCTGGCCAACATGGAGTTCGTGCAGTTCCACCCGACCTGCCTCTACCACCCGCAGGCCAAGTCCTTCCTCATCTCCGAAGCCCTGCGCGGCGAGGGCGGCCGCCTGGTGGACCGCTCCGGCCGGGCCTTCATGGCCGGCTACCACCCCCAGAAGGAGCTGGCCCCGCGCGACATCGTGGCGCGCGCCATCGACTCGGAACTCAAGCGCACGGGCGAGGAGTGCGTCTTCCTCGACATGACCCACATGAGCGCCGAGGCGCTGCGCGGCCGCTTCCCCAACATCTACGAGAAGTGCCGGGGCTTCGGCATCGACATGGCGGTGGCACCCATCCCGGTGGTCCCGTCCGCGCACTTCTTCTGCGGCGGGGTGCAGACCGACGCGGACGCCGCCACCGCCATCCCGCGCCTCTTCGCCGTGGGCGAGGTGGCGCACACGGGCCTGCACGGCGCCAACCGCCTGGCCTCCAACTCCCTGCTGGAATGCTGCGTCTTCGCGCATCGGCTCCACGGCCTGCTCAAGAGCCGGCCGGAGCTCTGGGCCAAGCCGGACTTCCCCGCGCCGCCGGAGTGGAACCCGGGGCGCGCGGTGCAGTCGGACGAGGCCGTGGTCATCGCGCAGAACTGGGACGAGGTGCGCCGCCTCATGTGGAACTACGTGGGCATCGTGCGCTCCAAGCGCCGCCTGGAGCGGGCCCTCAGCCGGATGCAGCTGCTCAACCGCGAGATCGAGCAGTACTACTGGGACTTCCTGCTCACCCCGGACCTCATCGAGCTGCGCAGCATCGCGGTGGTGGCCACCGCGGTCATCCAGTCGGCCATGGCGCGCCGGGAGTCGCGCGGCCTGCACTACACGCTGGACTTCCCGGAGCCGGTCGAGGCCGAGCGCAGGGACACGCTCATCTCGCGCTACAACATGCCGGCCGCGGCACGCTAGCGCTGTCCAGGAGCCGTTTTGTCGCCGTTCTCCGAGCGAGTCAGGCAGGCGCAGCCTGACTGACTCGCAACCGCCCCGCTTGCGGGGCGGAAGAACCGCTTTAGTCGGCCGGCTCCCGCCGTCGCCGTTCCCCGAACATCCTTCGGGCCCGGTCCTGGTTGTGCCCCCGGCAGAGCAGGCGGATGTTGCGCGGGTCGAAGGACCTTCCCCCCAAAGCCCAGGGCATGATGTGGTCGAACTCCAGGCCCTCGCGCTCCGGGCAGCGCCGGCCGTCGGGCGGGACGAAGGCGCACTGCCCTCCGTCGCGCGCCCAGACCTCGTCCTTGACCC
>JACRDS010000156.1 GCA_016212825.1 Elusimicrobiota bacterium
GCCCCGTCGGCGGAGAACTTCAACATCAGCATGAAGCTCTCCCTGGTGGGCATCGGCGCCGTGCTGCGCTCCGAGGACGGCTACGCCAAGATCGTGTCCTTGGTGCCCGGCGGCCCGGCGGCCAAGGACGGCCGGCTCAAACCCAACGACAAGATCGAGGCCGTGGCCCAGGGCGACGGGCCGTTCCAGGAGGCGGTCGGGATGAAGCTCGACCGCCTGGTCCAGCTCATCCGCGGCGACAAGGGCACCACCGTGCGCCTCAAGGTCGTCCCGGCCGACGCCACGGCGCAGCCCCTGGTCGTCTCCCTGGTCCGCGACGAGATCAAGCTCACCGACCAGGAGGCCCGGGCCAAGCTCATCACCGTACCGCAGCCCGGCGGCCGCAGCGCGCGGGTCGGCGTGATCACCCTGCCCTCCTTCTACGCGGACCTCAAGGGCGCCGGCGACGCCAAGAGCACGACCCGCGACGTGCAGAAGCTGGTGGCCAAGCTGGAGACGGACGGCATCGACGGCCTCATCCTGGACCTGCGCCATAACGGCGGCGGCTCCCTCTCCGAGGCGGTGGCGCTCACGCGGGTCTTCATCAACGAAGGCCCCGTGGTCCAGGTCAAGGACACCCGCGGCTTCACGCGGGTCCTGCGCACGCCGGCCCTGGAGAGCGACGTCTCCTACGCGGGCCCCATGCTGGTGCTGACCTCCCACGCCTCGGCCTCGGCCTCGGAGATCCTGGCCGCCGCGCTCCAGGATTACGGGCGCGCGGTCATCGCCGGAGACAAGAGCACCTTCGGCAAAGGGACGGTCCAGTCCGTGGTGGAGCTCGACCAGTACCTGCCCGCCGCCATGCAGGCCTACAAGCCCGGCTCCCTCAAGCTCACCATCCAGAAGTTCTACCGAGTCTCCGGCGGCTCGACCCAGAACCGCGGCGTCGTGCCGGACATCCGCATGCCGGCCGTGGCGGACTACATGGACGTCACCGAGACCTCGATCAAGAACGCCCTGCCCTACGACGAGGTCGAGCCGGTCCGCTACGCCCGGCTCGACACGGTCACCCCGGTCCTGCCCCAGTTGATGAAGGGCTCCCAGGACCGCGTGGCGGCCTCGCCGGAGTTCGCCTACATCCGGGAGGACGTCGAACGCCACCGGAAGCAGCAGGCGGACAAGGCCGTCTCCCTCAACGAGGCCAAGCGCCGGTCCGAGAAGAAGGCCGACGAGGACCGCATCAAGAAGCGCAAGGCCGAACGCGCCGCGCGCAAGCCCCCGAAGTTCCCGGAGACCGAGATCACCCTGGCCTCCATCGAGGGCGCGCCCGCGCCGGCCGTCGCCTCTTCCACGGGGACCAAGGCGGGAGCCTCCTCGGGCGAGGATGACGAGAACAAGGATCCCTCCGCCCCGGACGCCTACCTCGACGAGGCGGCGCGCATCGTGGCGGACTGGGTCGCCCTGCTGCCCAAGCGCGGCCAGGCCGCCAGCCGGCCGAAGCTCGAGTCCGACGCGTCCCTGGTGCCCTGACCGGCGCCTCGTCAGGGACGCGGCCAAAGATGTAGGATTTCCCGGCCGATGCTACTGCTCTCCCTGGCGGCCGCCCTCGCCGTCGTCCCGGCCCAGGCCCAGTCCGTCTCCTCCGGAGCGGTGCGCATCGCGCTCATCGACTACATCGCCCCCCACTTCTCGACCGAAGACCTCGGGGAGCCGCTGCAGAGCCTGCTGGTGCTGTTCCCCTCCAGCGGGACGCTGCAGAACACCGAGACGCTGCCCTGCTACTACAGCGGCAGCGACTACCGGTTCCGGGTGCCGGGCGGGCTGGGGGACCTGCCCGAGCAGGCCCCGGCCGCGGTCCTGGAGACGGCCGCGGCCGTGGCCATCGTGACGCCGCCCATCCCCTCCCTCGTCTCCGGGCTGCTCCAGGCCGGCCAGGAGCCCGCCTCCTACGAGTCCCCCTGGACGGTCGCCCCCGCGACGCGCAGCCTGGACCTCTCGGTGGTCACCTCGCCCTCAGGCGAAGCCCTGGTCACGGCTCTGGTGGACCCCTCCAAGGGCGAGGGCGCGCGCTGGCACAACACCGCGGCTTGGCTGGGCCGGCTGCGCTGGGAAGGACAGGACGCCTTCGTGATCATGGTCGGCAAGGATTTTGGAGGCCTCGGCAGGCTGTCCACCGCCCTGCAGCGCGAGCGCGGACACGGCCCCCCGATCATCGGCGTCGCGCATCAGGGCGTCGTGGGCGATCCGCTCGACGAACGCAAAGGGACCGCGCTCACCGAGGCGCTGGAGAGACTGGGCCTGGCTTACGCCGCCGTGGGACCGGCCGAGATATTCCACTGGGATGACCTGGCGCTCTACCGCAGCTCCCACCCGGCCGGGGTGCGGTTGCTGTCCGCGAACCTCGTCTACTCCAGCGCCCCGGCGGTCAGCTTCCTGCCCGACCACGCCTTGGTCGAGGCCGGAGGCCTCAAGATCGCCGTCACCGCCGTCACCTCGCCCGACGCCGGCAGGTACCTGGCGCGGGCAGGCCTGGGAGGGCTCACCGTCCTCGACCCGCTGCCGGCCCTCCGGGAGCGCCTGCCCGGGTTCCGGGCCCAGGCCGACGTGGTCGTGCTCCTGGTCCACGCGAAGCAGGTCTCCATGGACCTGCGGCTGTGGGCCCGCGGGGTGGACCTGATCCTGGCCGAGAGCGGCGGCGAGCCCGCCGGGCCGCGGGGCGTGGACAACGATGTCCAGGAGCGGGGACGGCGCCGGTTCGAGCCGCCCCTGACCACCCTCCACGACCATCCCTGGGCCTTGGACATCGCGGAGGTCTCCGTCGAGCGCCGCGGGGACGCGGCCGACATGCGCGTGCGCAGCCGCGCCGTCGTCCTCGACGACGACGTCCCCGTCTCCGACGAGTTCCCTGAGTTCGAGCCGGAATCCTACGGCATCACCTTCTCCACCGAGGCGCCCCTGATCCCGCCCCGCCGCGCGATATTCCCCCCGACGGCGCAGGCCGGCGGCCCCGCCAAGAGCCAGGCCATAGGGGACCGGGAGTTCTGGACCATGGCCGCGGGTCTGCTGAGCGAGGAGACCGGCTCGGAAGCGGGGCTCCTGCGCGCCTGGCCTTTGGAGGTCACGACGGACGCGGGCGTCAAGGAAAGCCTGGTGCGGGTCTGGCTCCGCTATGACGACCAGCCCGTCCTCCTGAGCCTCAAGGGCTCCCAGCTCAAGAGCCTGATGGCCGAAAGCCGGGCCTGGAACGGCCTCGCCTCCGGCCTGGGGGGCAAGCCCGCTTTCGTCGTCGGCGGTCTGGGCCCCGCCGGCGCCATCACCGCGCACGGCCTGCCCCTCGACCCCAACGAGAGCTACCGGGTCGCGACCACCCAGACCCTGGCCGACATCCTGAGCCTGTCCGGCGAGCGGCAGCCGGTGCCCGGCGGCGGCCTGACGCAGCTCGTATCGGCCGCCCTGCGCAAGCGCCAGGGCAGCCCCCCTTCAGCCTACCGGGACTGGATGGAAGGGCGGCCCTTGGAAGAGCGCGGGCTCTGGCGCATCGATTTCCGCGACGTCAGCCTCAACCTGCAGAACACCCAGGTCGTGCGCGCCGACGCCTTCGACTCGGTGCCCAACCCCCGCATCCAGGGCAGCAACGAGCTGCTCATCGGAGGCTCGCTCAAGACCGACGCGGACTACCTCCTGCGCGACTACAAGTGGGGCAACACCCTGGAGCTGGACTACGCCCGCAGCCGGCTGACGCCCCGCAGCCAGCCCCCCATCACCAACGTCACGGCCAACCGCCTGA
>JACRDS010000151.1 GCA_016212825.1 Elusimicrobiota bacterium
GGGCGGCATCAACGCGGCCAAGAACTACCCCAACGACGGCGACTCGGTCTGGCGGCTCTTCTACGACACGGTCAAGGGCGGCGACTACCGCGCCCGCGAGGCCAACGTCTACCGCCTGGCCCAGGTCTCCAACGCCATCATAGACCAGTGCGTGGCCCAGGGCGTGCCCTTCGCGCGGGACTACGGCGGGACCTTGGACAACCGCTCCTTCGGCGGGGCCCAGGTCTCCCGGACCTTCTTCGCCCGGGGCCAGACCGGCCAGCAGCTGCTGCTGGGCGCCTACTCCGCGCTGATGCGGCAGGTGGGCAAAGGCCAGGTCAAGATGTTCCCGCGCCGCGAGATGGTCGAGCTCGTGGTGGTCGACGGCGCGGCGCGCGGCATCGTAGCGCGCAACCTCATCAACGGCAAGCTCGAGTCCTACGCGGCTAACGCGGTCCTGCTGTGCACGGGCGGCTATGGCAACGCCTTCTACCTCTCCACCAACGCCAACTCCTGCAACGTGGGCGCGGCGTGGACCGCGTACAAGAAAGGCGCCGGGTTCGCCAACCCCTGCTTCACGCAGATCCACCCGACCTGCATCCCGCAGTCCGGCGAGCACCAGTGCAAGCTCACGCTCATGAGCGAGAGCCTGCGCAACGACGGCCGGATCTGGGTGCCCAAGAACACGGGCGACAAGCGCGGCCCCGGAGAGATCCCCGAGGCGGAGCGGGACTATTACCTAGAGCGCGAGTACCCGAGCTTCGGCAACCTAGTGCCCCGGGACGTGGCCTCGCGCGCGGCCAAGCGCATGATCGACGACGGCCGGGGCGTGGGCCGCACCGGGCTGGCCGTGTACCTCGACTTCGCCGACGCCATCAAGCGCCAGGGCCAGGCCAAGATCGCGGAGAAGTACGGGAACCTCTTCGACATGTACCACCACCTCACCGCCGAAGACCCGTACCAGGTCCCGATGCGCATCTATCCCGCCGTGCATTATGCGATGGGCGGCTTGTGGGTGGACTACAACCTCATGACCACGGTCCCGGGCCTGTTCTGCCTGGGCGAGGCGAACTTCTCGGATCACGGCGCGAATCGGCTCGGCGCGTCCGCCCTGATGCAGGGGCTGGCCGACGGCTACTTCATCATCCCCTACACTTTGGGCGGGTTCTTCGGCTCGACGAAGTTCCCCAAGGTGGACACAGCTCACCAGGCCTTCAAGGACGCGGAGCGCTCGGCCCAGGAGCGCCAGAAGAAGCTCCTCTCCATCAAGGGCAAGAGGACGCCCGTCAGCTTCCACAAGGAGCTCGGCAAGCTCATGTGGGACAACTGCGGCATGGGCCGCAACGAGGCGGGGCTCAAGGAGGCCCTGGCGAAGATTCCGGCCATCCGCGAGGAGTTCTGGAAGAACCTCGCCGTGACCGGCTCCGGGGCGGAGTTCAACCAGACCCTGGAGCGGGCGCACCGCGTGGCCGACTACCTGGAGTTCTCGGAGCTGCTGGTGCGCGACGCCCTGGAGCGCCGCGAATCCTGCGGCGGGCACTTCCGCGAGGAGTCGCAGACCCCGGAGGGCGAGGCCAAGCGCGACGACGCGAACTTCAGCCACGCCGCGGTCTGGGAGTACGCGGGCGAGGGCAAAGCCCCGGTCCAGCACCGCGAGAAGCTCGAGTTCAAGGATGTCGTGCCGGCCCAGAGGAACTACGCATGACCAGCCAAGAGACGACCATGGATGTCACACTCAGAGTCTGGCGCCAGAAGGGCCCGGACCAGCCCGGACGCCTCGTGACCTACGAGGCCAAGGGCGTGACCCCCGACATGTCGTTCTTCGAGGCCCTCGACGTGGTCAACGAGGGGCTCGTGGCCAAGGGCGAGGAAGCCATCGCCTTCGACCATGACTGCCGCGAGGGCATCTGCGGGACCTGCTCCTTGACGGTCAACGGCCAGCCGCACGGGCCGGACCAGGCCGCCACGGGCTGCCAGTTGCACATGCGCGCCTACAAGAACGGCGACACCATCACTTTGGAGCCCTTCCGCGCCCGGGCCTTCCCGGTGGTCAAGGACCTGGTGGTGGACCGCTCGGCCCTGGACCGGGTCATGGCCGCGGGCGGCTTCGTCTCAGTCAACACGGGAGGAGCCGGGGAAGCCAACGCCATCCTGGTGCCCAAGGACAAGGCCGAGGCGGCCATGGACGCGGCGGCCTGCATCGGCTGCGGCGCCTGCGTGGCCTCCTGCCCCAACGCCTCGGCCATGCTCTTCGTCTCGGCCAAGGTCTCCCAGTTCGCCCTCCTGCCGCAAGGCCGGCCCGAGCGCGACCGCCGGGTGCTGGCCATGCAGCGGCAGATGGACAAGGAAGGCTTCGGCAACTGCTCCAACGAGGGCGAGTGCGAGGCCGCCTGCCCCAAGGAGATCAAGCTCAGCAACATCGCTCGCCTCAACCGGGAGTTCATCCGGGCCATCTTCTGGTCTCACGAGAAGCATCCGGAGACCGGGGCCGGCCAAGAAGAATAGCTGTCGGGTGTCAGGCCTTAACTTCAGGACTCCTGATATGTCCGGATGATTCCGACGAAAGTGCTTGACAAATCCGGGGAATATAAGACATAATTAATGCAACCTAAACAGGGATTGCATGGCCATCCAAACGCGCCTTCCGCTGGGACATCCCGAC
>JACRDS010000158.1 GCA_016212825.1 Elusimicrobiota bacterium
CTTGAGCCCTTCGAACGACTCGGGAAGGGTGCCGTCGCCGATGGCGACGAGTGAAGAGGCCAACCGCATCTTGTCTCCTCTCGGCGAGGAGACGAGTCTACTATTTTCGACGGCGGCCGTGCTTAACTAACCGGCATTGCGCCTAGGCCTCTTTGAGCCGCTGGCGCAGCTTCTCGGCCAGGTCCGCGTCCTCGGGCCGGGTCAGGACCTCCAGCCCCCAGTTGAGCATGAGCCGGTAGGTGTTGACGAGCTCCAGCTCCGGGCTGAAGGGGTAGAGGTCGCGGCGGAAGACCGCGCGCCAGGCCAGCAGGCGCGCGGCCCCGTCCCGCAGAGCCTCGGGCGCCGGCGGCGCTTCCCAGGCGCGGATGAGCACGCCGGCCGGCGCGCTGGCGGGGAAAGCGGCACGCATGTCGTACCAGGCCTCGGCCTCGGCGTAGAGCTCCCGGCCGGGGTTGAGCTGCCGCCAGCGCGCCCAGTCCGTGGACATCTCGAAGTTCAGCCCGGGATGGCGGCGCACCAGCCAGCGCTGGTAGGGGGGGTAGCCGAAGAGGGAAGGGACCAGGACCACGCGGTCCCCCGCGGCGCGCTCGACGACGTCGAGGTAGAGGAGGGCGAAGGTGGAGGCGTCCGAGGTCATGAGGATCATGTCCGACGGCCCGGTGGCGCGCACCATCTCCCGGGCGTAGTCCATGACATGGCCGCTGCGCCGCAGGTCGATGACCTGGCGCTGGAAGGGCAGGACCAGGGCCGCGGCCAGGACCAGCCAGCCCAGGACCGGGCCGCAGCGCTCCTCCAGCCAGTCCGCGCCCAGGCCCGCGGCCGCGAAAACGGCCAGCAGGGGCAGGAGGTGGAAGCGCGCCGCGATGGCGTAGGCGAACTCCGGGTTCATGAGCCGGAGCTGCTGGCTGCCCAACACGACGTAGCACAGCCCCGCAACGCCCAGCCACAGTCCCCAGAAGACGAGCTCGCGCGGCCGGCGCTTCCAGGACGCGGCGACGCCGAGCGCGGCCAGGGGCAGGCCCAGCGGCAGCAGGCCTGCGGAGGCCGAGCGCCAGAACCAGACGACATGCTGCCAGAGCCTCGCCCAGTCGAAGCCCTCGGGGCCGAGGAGCCCCTGGCCGGCGACGACGCGCCAGAGCCCGCCCAAGTCCCGGCGCAGGAAGAGCGCGGGCATGTCCAGCAGGCCGGAGGCGCTGGTGAGGTTGTAGGCCGGGGTCCCCAGGCGGAGGCGGAGCCCCAGGGCGAGGTAGGGCAGGGCGAGTCCGCAGAGCAGCGCGCCGGCCGGACCGGCCCAGGACCGGCCCTGGGGCAGGGCGCCGCTCCTCCAGAGCCACCAGGCGAAGGCCGGCAGCAGGAGCACGAAGGTGGGATGGTGGCTGAGGCCCAGCCCCAGGCACGCGGCCAGGGCCAGCAGGGCGGCCGGCCGGCGGCCCTGCGTCCAGGCCACGGCGGCGTAGGCCGAGGCCAGGGCCAGCAGGTCGTTGAGGGCGCGCACCTCGCCGAGCTCGGAGTAGAACCAGTAGAGGGGGGAGAGGGCCATGAGCGCGGTCGCGGCCAAAGCGGAGAGGGGCCGCAGTTCCAGGCGCCGCAGGAGCAGGAAGAACAGGGCCGCGGCCAGGGCGTGCAGGAGGCCGGAGAGGAGGCTGACGTTGCCGGCCGGCGAGCCGGGCAGGCGGGAGGCCAGGTGGCCGAGCATCACATATAAGGGATAGCCGGGCGGCCAGGACACGCCCCAGGTCACGGCGCTCAGGACGTGCTGGGGGCTGTCCGCGCCGCCGAAGCTGGGGCAGCGCCCCCAGGCGTAGAGCAGGCTCAGCGCCCCGAAGCTCAGGGCCGCGAGCCCCAGGTCTCGCCGCTGCATGGATGTATCATAGCACCTGCGAGTCCGGATTGGACATCCTCCCGCGGACCGTCATGCGTCCGTCAGCAACGCTTTATCCCACGGCCATGCGGGCCGGCCCGCTTCCAGGCTAACATGGCTCCATGAGCAGATCCAGCCTCGCCCTCATCATCTCGCTCGCCTTCCTGTCCTCGACGGCAAGAGCCGCCGGCGTCGCCGATCAGCTCAAGCTCTCCGACCACATCGAGTCGCTCCGCTTCAACGGGGACCTCCGGCTGCGCTATGAGACGTTCGACCGCAAGCAGCCGGACGTCAACGACAGCCAGCGCTTCCGCTACCGCCTGCGGCTGGGGATGGAAGCCGCCCTGCCCAGGCAGGTGACTGCCGCCGTGCGCCTGGGCGCCGGAACCGGCGAGCAGTTCTCCAACAACCAGACCCTCGACAACCTCTCCAGCCAGAAGAGCCTCTTCGTGGACCAGGCCTACCTGCGCTGGCAGCCGCCTTTCCTTAAAGACGGCAAGGTCTGGCTCCTGGGCGGCAAGGCGGTCAACCAGTTCTGGCGGCCCTACAGCGCGGACCTCATCTGGGACGACGACTTCAACCCCGAAGGGTTCCAGCAGGGGGTGGAGTGGCATGCCCCCGGCGAGGTCACCCTCTTCTTCAACGCCCTGCAGATGGTGGCCGACTACGACGCCGACCGGTACAAGAACCAGTGGCTCTTCTCCGAGCAGGCCACGGCGGAGGTCGAGCTGCCCTGGAAGACCAAGGTCCGCTCCGGAGTCGCGTACCATAAATGGTCGGACGAACAGCTGTCGAGCTTCAACCAGGTGGGGGTCAACGTCGGCAACCGCAGGGCCGGAGCCGCGCCCGGGATATTGGCCAACCGCTTCGGAGTGGGCGAGTGGACCACGGAGTTCGGCGCCAAGGTCCGCGACGTCCCGGTCTCCCTGCAGGCCACCCTGGCCAGGAACTTCCGGGCGCTCGGCAACGTGGCCGGGCCGAAGGCCCGCGACGGCCACCAGTTCGGCGTGATCGTGGGCAAGGCCGCCGAGGCCAAGACCTGGGAGGTGGGCGCGTTCAAGAAGTACGCCCAGATGGACGTGACGGTCGCGGACGTGGCCGACTCCGACTTCGGCGAGGGGGGGACCAACCGCGTGGGCGGCATCTTCTGGGCCGCCTACGCGCCCACGGGCTGGAGCCACCTGCGCGTGAAGTACTTCACCACCAAGTCCATCGACCTCAACCTCTCCCCGGGCGCCAGCGGGGTGAACCGGCTCCAGCTCGACGTGCAGGTCAGATTCTGAGTCAACCTTAGGAGGACCACATGGCATTCACCCTGCTCCCGAAAGAGGAGAAGTTCTTCGAGCTGCTCGACGCCCAGACGGCGCACGGCGTGGCCGCGGCCAAGTCTTTCCAGGAGCTGGCCGGGCATTGGGACCCCGGGTCGCGGCTCTTCGACGAGCTGCGCGACATCGAGCATGAAGCCGACCTGACGACCCATGAGGTCAAAGACCGGCTCAACCGCACCTTCGTGACCCCCTTCGACCGCGAGGACATCCACGCCCTGGCCAGCGCGCTCGACGACGTGGTCGACATCATCCAGAGCACCTCCAACAGGATGCGGCTCTACAAGCTCAAGTCCTGCCGCCCGGAACTCGGCGCGCTGGCCGGCATCCTCACCCAGGCCGCGGCGACAGTCCAGAAGGCCGTGGCCTGCCTGCCGGACGCGAGCCGCAGCCGCCGGCTCATGGACCACTGCATCGAGATCAACCGGCTCGAGAACGAAGGCGACCTGGTCCTCGCCGGAGCAATCGGGGCGGTCTTCAGCTCGAACGCCGACCCGCTCGAGGTCATGAAATGGGACCGGATCTTCGAGGCCACAGAGGCGGCCATCGACAAGTGCGAGGGCGTGGCCCATATCCTCGAAGGCATACTAGTCAAGGGAGCGTGAACCTATGACCGCCGAGATATTCCTGCTCATCGCCCTGGCTCTGGCCTTCGACTTCATCAACGGCTTCCACGACTCCGCCAACTCCATCGCGACCGTGGTCTCCACGCGCGTGCTCTCGCCCCGCCAGGCGGTGGTCTGGGCCGCCTTCTTCAACTTCATCGCCTTCCTGGTCTTCCCCCTGCACATCGCCAACACTATAGGGAAGGGCATCATCGACCCGGGCATCGTGGATCCGACGGTCATCGCCGCGACCCTCATCGGGGCCTGCGTCTGGGACCTGCTCACCTGGTACTGGGGTCTGCCCACCAGTTCCTCCCACGCCCTCATCGGAGGCTTCATGGGCGCGGCTTTGGTCAAGGTGGGGGCCTCGGCCCTGCTCTGGAACGGGATACTGCGCACCGTCCTCTTCATGGTCCTGGCCCCGTTCCTGGGCTTGGCCACCGGCCTGGCCTTCGGCGTCGCGGTGGCGTGGCTGTTCCGCAGGGCGATGCCCGGCCGGATCGACTTCCTGTTCCGCAAGGGCCAGCTCCTCTCCGCCGCCCTCTACAGCCTCGGCCACGGCGGCAACGACGCCCAGAAGACCATGGGCATCATCGCGGTGCTGCTCTTCTCGGCCGGCCTGCTGGGGCCGACCTTCCACGTCCCGACCTGGGTGGTCCTTTCCTGCCACGCGGCCATGGGCCTGGGCACCCTGTTCGGCGGCTGGCGCATCGTCAAGACCATGGGCCAGAAGGTGGCCAAGCTCCGGCCCGTGGACGGCTTCTGCGCCGAGTCCGGCGGCGCGCTCACCCTCTACTTCGCCTCGGCCCTGGGCGTGCCGGTCTCCACCACCCACACCATCACCGGAGCCATCATGGGGGTGGGCTCGCTCAAGCGCCTCAGCGCCGTGCGCTGGGGCGTGGGAGGAAACATCGTGGCCGCCTGGCTGCTGACCATCCCGGCCTCGGCCCTGGCCTCCAGCCTCTCCTACTGGCTCCTATCCCTTTAAAGGGATAGAATAGGGGAATGACGCCGGCCATCATCCTGCTCGTCGCCCTGGCCCTGCTCTTCGATTTCATCAACGGCTTCCACGATTCCGCCAACTCCATCGCCACGGTCGTCTCCACGCGCGTGCTCACGCCCCGCCAAGCCGTGGTCTGGGCCGCCTTCTTCAACTTCCTCGCCTTCCTCATCTTCCCCCTGCACATAGCCACCACCATCGGCAAGGGCATCATCGACCCGGCCATCGTGGACCCGCGCGTCATCGCCGCGACCCTGCTCGGCGCCTGTCTCTGGGACCTGCTCACCTGGTACTGGGGACTGCCCACCAGCTCCTCCCACGCGCTCATCGGAGGCTTCATCGGCGCTGGGCTGGTCAAGGTTGGGACCGCCGCGCTGGTCTGGAGCGGCATCATCCGCACCGTGGTCTTCATGGTGGTGGCGCCGGTCCTCGGGCACGCCCTCGGCCTAAACCTCGGGATCATCGTGGCCTGGACGTGCCGGAAGGCAAGCCCCATGCGGGTGGATTCGATCTTCCGGAAAGGGCAACTCCTCTCCGCGGCGCTCTACAGCCTGGGCCACGGCGGCAACGACGCGCAGAAGACCATGGGCATCATCGCCATCCTCCTGTTCTCAGCCGGCCTGCTCGGCCCGACCTTCTACGTGCCGACTTGGGTGGTCTTCGCCTGCTACGCCGCCATGGGCCTGGGCACGCTCTTCGGCGGCTGGCGCATCGTCAAGACCATGGGACAGAAGGTGGCCAAGCTCCGGCCCGTGGACGGCTTCTGCGCGGAGACCGGCGGCGCCTTGACCCTCTACTTCGCCTCGGCCCTGGGCGCGCCGGTCTCCACCACGCACACCATCACCGGCGCCATCATGGGCGTGGGCTCGCTCAAGCGCCTCAGCGCGGTGCGCTGGGGCGTGGGAGGCAACATCGTGGCCGCCTGGGTCTTCACCATCCCCGCCTCGGCCCTGATCGCGGCCGTCTGCTACTGGCTGGCCTCGTTGGCGGCCAGGTAGACCACCGGCGCGGGCCCCGGCTCCTCCAGACGCCCCGCCACCTTCCCCACGTAGTCGCGCGTCTTGGGCGGCCAATCCTCGGCCGCGAGCAGGCGCGGGCCGCCGTGATAGGCGGCGATGACGCGGCGGCGCAGCCAGGGCGGGCTCTCTTCGAAGCGGCGGCCCTGGATGCCGTAGAGCCGCCAGGCGGCGCGGAAGAGCCAGTTGAGGTAGTCCGTCCCGGCCCGGATATTGGCGTCCGGCTCCTGGAGCCGCGCCGGAGGCACCCCCATCTCCTCCCCGGTGGCCGGCATGACCTGCATGAGGCCCAGGGCTCCGGCGGAGGAGGCGCAGCGGGGAGTGAAATCGGACTCCACCGCGATGATGGCCTTGACCAGGACGGGGTCCAAGGCGTTGCGCCGGGCGTGCAGCAGGATGAGGCCGTCGAAGCGGTCGGCCCGGGCCGGGGGCGCGGGCGGCGGCGCCTCGGCAGCGGCCTCGGCCGCGGCCGGGATCCAGGCCGGAGCCTCTTCCGGGGCGAAGGCGGCGCCGCACAGGCTCAGGACCGCGCCGAGCAGGACCAGCTCCCGCATGGGACCTCCTTGGAAGGAGTTTAGCCCGCGCGGGGTAAAATAGAAATCAAGCCCTTGGCGGGCCGCCCCGGAAAAGGGCATGATATCGGGCATGGACGAGACCGCGCGCGAGGTGTGCCGCCGGCTGGGCATCGAGGACCCCCGTCACGTGGAGATCGAGTCCAAGCGCCGGGTGCGCGCGGAGCAGGCCGAGGAGCTGCGCGAGCACCTCTTCGGGCTCAAGGGGCTGCGCCACGTGCGCGAGAGCTCCTTCTTCGACCAGTACCTCGACACCCCGGAACTGGCGCTGCTGCGCGCCGGCGCCAGCCTGCGCCTGCGCTACAAGGGCGACGGCACCTACGTCTACCTGCAGTACAAGGGGCCCGGCTTCCACGAGAAGGGCGCCCTGTTCCGCTCGGAGTTCTCCTCGGACCGGCTGGCCAGCGCGGTGCGCGAGGAGAGCCACCACGACATCGTGCACTTCGCGGACATCTCCATCCCGGAGATCCTGCGCCGACACGCGGACCCGGCCATGTCCGGAGCCATGCGCCGGCATCTGGGCGACCGGACCCTGGCCCGCGTCGGCCGGGGCGTGATCCTCTGTCTCTACCGCAAGGACAAGTTCCGGCTCAAGCTCAAGAACGGCTTCCTGGAACCGTCATTGGACCGGCTCTGCGCCTTCCACATCCGTCCCGCCGGTCTGCACCCGCTCTCGACCTTCTGGGAGTTCGAGAATGAGATCAAGTCCGAGGATATCGCCTGCAAGCTGGAGAACATCGGCAGGATGCGCAAGTTCGAGGCGCGCCTGGCCAATCGCTTCGACCTGCCCGCCGAGAAGCTGGACAAGTACCACCGCTGCGCGGCGCACTTCCTCAAGCTGCGCGGCCGGTGAGGGTCAGGTCGCGAAGAGGCGGTCGCCGGCGTCGCCCAGGCCGGGCATGATGAAGCCGGAGCGGTTGAGGCTGGCGTCCACTCCGGCGAGATAGATCGGCACGTCCGGGTGCTCCCTCTGCACCCGGGCCACGCCCGCCTTGGCCGCGATGAGGCTGAGCAGCACGATCTGCCTGGCCTTGTCGGTCTTGAGGATGTGCAGGGATTCCACGGCCGAGCCGCCCGTGGCCAGCATCGGGTCGCAGAGCACCACGAAGCAGTCCTTGATGTTCTTGGGCAGGCGCACGTAGTAGCGCACCGGGTTGAGGGTCTCCTCGTTGCGGTAGAGCCCGATGTGGCCGATGTGGGCCTGGGGCAGGAGGTGCTGCAGGCCCGGGAGCATGCCCAGGCCGGCGCGCAGCACGGCCACGAAGGCCACGGGCTGGGTGGTCACGGTGGCCGGGGACTTGCCCAGGGGGGTGCGCACCACGGTCTTGCGGGTCCTCACCCCGCGCAGGGCCTCGGCGCCCAGCAAGGTCGAGACCTGGGACATGGTGCGGCGGAACTCTTCGTGGCCGGTGCTCCGGTCGCGCAGGGTCGCCAGCTTCTCCTGGATGAGGGGGTGGTCGCAGACGAAGAGTTTCCCAGCCATGTTATCTGACCACCTGCCGGATCACCGGCATGGGCCGGGGCCTGCGGCCCTCGACCTTCAGCGCGGTCAGGAAGTAAGCCGTGGCCTCGTCCATCCGGCTCCGGTCGCTGCCGTAGACGCGCGCCACGCAGTCGCCCTTGGCCACCTGACTGCCGACCTTCTTCTCCAGGAAGAAGCCGGCCCCGTAGTCGAGCTCGGAATCCTTGTTGGCGCGCCCCGCGCCCAGGATCACCGCGGCCTCGCCCACCTTGCGCGCGTCGAGCCAGGCGATGAAGCCGGCCTTGGGCGCCGGGATCTCGCGCGTCATCGCGGCCTTGGGCAGCAGCTCCAGGTCGTCGGCCACGCGCGGGTCCGCGCCGTGGGCCGCGACCATCTTCCGGAACGCCTCCAGGGCCGCGCCGGAGCGGATCACGGCCTCGAGCTTGGCCGCGCCTTCCTTGGGGCTCTTGGCCTTGCCGCCCAGATGCATCATCCAGCCGCCCAAAGTGAAGAGGCACTCCGCGTAGTCCGCGGAGGTGAAGTCGCCCTTGAGGATCTCCACGGCCTGGATGACCTCCAGGGAATTGCCCACGTAGCGGCCCAGGGGCTGGTCCATGGCGGTAAGGACCGCGACGGACTTGAGCCCGAGCTTGCGCGCGGTCTTGACCAGGGCCCGGGACAAGGCCTGGGCTTCCCTGGGGTTCTTGAAGATGGCGCCGGAACCGATCTTCACGTCGAGGACCAGGGCGTCGAGGTCCTCGGCGAACTTCTTGGAGAGGATGCTGGCCACGACCAGGGGGATGGACTCCACGGTGGAGGAGGCGTCGCGCAGGGAATAGAGGGTGCGGTCGGCCGGGGCCAGGTCCTGGGTCTGCCCGAACATGCAGACCCCGATCCTCCCGAGCTGGGCCGTGATCTCGGGGAGGCCCATGCGCACGCGGAAGCCCTTCATGGCCTCGAGCTTGTCCAGCGTGCCGCCGGTATGTCCCAGTCCGCGGCCCGACATCATGGGCACCACCAGGCCGGCCGCGGCCATGAGCGGCGCCAGGACCAAAGAGATGCCGTCGCCCACCCCGCCCGTGGAATGCTTGTCCACCTTGGGCGCGGGGAGGGCCTTGAGGTCGAGGCGCTGGCCCGAGAGGGCCATGGCCCGGGTCAGGGCCGCGGTCTCGGTCTCGTCCATGCCGCGGCAGCAGACCGCCATGAGCCAGGAGGTGAGCTGGTAGTCGGGGACGCCGGCCTTGGGGTCCGAGGCCGCCTTGACCACGAAGGCGATCTCCTCGTCGCTGTGCTTGCCGCCGAGGCGCTTCTGGGCGATGATGTCGAGCATCCGCATGGGAGCCTCCGGCGGCTTACGCGACCTTGATGAAGTCGTTGAGCACCAGGCGCAGGCCCTCGGAGACCTTGGCGCCGAGCTCCAGGACCTCGCTATGGTTCAAGGACGCGCCCTTCATGCCGCTGCACATGTTGGAGATCCAGGTCAGGGCCGTGACCTTGATGCCCATCTGCCGGGCCGGGATGACCTCCGGGACCACGCTCATGCCCACCACGTCGCCGCCCCAGGCCCGGAAAGCGCGGATCTCGGCCGGGGTCTCGTAGGAGGGCCCGCAGACCGCGGTGTAGACTCCCTCGTGCACGGGAAGCTTGTGCTTGCGGCAGACGGCCACGACCTTCTTGCGCAGTTCCGCGTCGTAGGCGTTGACCAGGTCCGGGAACATCTCCCCGAACTCCTCCTCGTGGAAGGCGCGCAGGGGGTTGCGGCCCATGAAGTTGATGTGGTCCGTGACGGCCACGAAATGGCCGGGCTTGATCTCCTCGCGCACCGAGCCCACGGCCGCGGTGAGGAACACGGTCTTGATGCCGAGGTACTCGAGCATGCGCAGGGGCAGGGCGATGTTCTCCATGGAGTGCCCCTCGTAGTAGTGGAAGCGGCCCTGCATGACCGCCACGCTCCGGCCGTGCAGGTGCCCGAGGATGAGCTTGCCCATGTGCCCCGCCACCGTGGTGCGCGGGAAGCCGGGGATGTCGCTGTAGGGGATGACGGTCGATCTCTCGAGAGTGGGGACAGCCTTGGCCAGCCCGGAGCCGAGGATGATGCCGACGCTGGGGGAGAAACCAGGAACCTTGGTCTTGACGCAGTCGGCGGCTTTGCGCACGGCACCGATGTAGGTTTTTATCTCCATTCTAGAAGGGCTCCTTGTGGTTGCTCGATTCTAGCACATTTAATAAAATGCCGTGTGCTCACCGAACTCGCCGCCTCCACCAAGGGACTGCGCGCCGACATCATCCGCATGATCGCGGCCGCCGGCTCAGGCCATCCCGGAGGCTCCCTCTCGGTCATAGACATTCTGGCCGTTCTCTACGACAAGCACCTGCGCCACGACCCGAAGCGGCCGGACTGGCCGCAACGCGACCGGCTGGTGCTCTCCAAGGGCCACGCAGCCCCCGCCCTCTACGCGGTCATGGCGCAGCGCGGCTTCTTCCCGAAGGAAGAGCTCATGACCCTGCGCCGGCTGGGCTCGCGCCTGCAAGGACACCCGGAGCGCCACCGCCTGCCCGGCGTCGAGGCGGCCACGGGCTCCTTGGGCCAGGGCCTCTCCATCGGCCTGGGCATGGCCCTGGCCGCCAGGCTCGACGGCACCGGCCAGCGCGTCTACGTCGTGTCGGGCGACGGCGAGATGCAGGAAGGGCAGGTCTGGGAAGCCCTCATGGCCGCCGCGAAGTTCAAGCTGGACGACCTGACTCTGATCGTGGACCACAACAACGGGCAGATCGACGGGCACGTCGACGAGGTGATGCCGATCGACCCCCTGGCCGAGAAGCTCAAGAGCTTCGGCTGGGACACGCGCGTCATAGACGGGCACGACCTGGGCGCCATCGACGCCGCCCTCTCCGCCGCGAAGGCGGTGCGGGGCAAGCCCCAGGCCATCGTGGCCATGACAGTGAAGGGCAAGGGCGTCTCCTTCATGGAGAACAACATCGCCTGGCACGGCAAGGCCCCGAACCAATCGGAGACCGAGAAGGCCCTGAAGGAGATCCTCCATGGGTAAGGCCACGCGGGAAGCGTTCGGCGAGGCTCTTGTCGAGCTGGTGGACAGGTTCCCCGGCCTCGTGGTGCTGGACTCGGACCTGTCCAAGTCCACCATGACGGCTGATTTCGCGAAGAAGCATCCGCAGCGCCACTTCGAGTTCGGCATCGCGGAGTCCAACATGATTGCCGCGGCGGCGGGCATGGCGCTGATGGGGAAGGTGCCGGTGTGCACGAGCTTCGCCTGCTTCCTCATCGGCCGGCTGGAGACCATCCGCGTGGCCGTGACCCTCAACCGGGCCAACGTCAAGCTGGTGGGCACGCACGCGGGCCTGGGCATCGGCGACGACGGCGCCTCGCAGATGGGGCTCGAGGACCTGGCCGCGATGCGGGCCCTGCCGGGGATGACGGTGCTGCAGCCCGGCGACGCCCTGGAAGCCAAGCAGGCCGTGGAATGGATGCTCCAGCACGACGGCCCCGTGTACCTGCGCCTGACCCGGCAGAAGCTCGACGACGTGCACAAGCCGGACTACAAGTTCGCCTGCGGCAAGCTCGACGCGGTCTGGGAGCCCGAGCCAAAGGCCAAGCATTTCCAGGCCACGGTGATCGCCTCCGGCGGGACCGTGGGGGGGGCCGTCGCCGCGGCCAAGGACCTCCAGCCCAAAGGCTTCGCGGTCCGGGTGGTCAACGCCGGGACCATCGCCCCGTTCGACGCGGACGGGCTCGCCGACTTCGCCCGCGACAGCCAGCGGCTGGTGACCGTGGAGGACCACAACGTCGCCGGCGGGCTGGGCGGAGCGGTCTGCGAGGCCGCCGCCGCCCTGGGTCTGGGC
The DNA here is from genome assembly GCA_016212825.1 of Elusimicrobiota bacterium. Lineage (GTDB taxonomy): Bacteria > Elusimicrobiota > Elusimicrobia > UBA1565 > UBA9628 > UBA9628. Next base: position 11,703 of record JACRDS010000158.1, read on the forward strand.
AAGCCGGTGGTCCGCCTAGCCGTGCGCGAGACGGGCGAGTCGGGCCTGCCGGCCGAGCTCTACGAGAAGCACGGCCTCAGCGCCCCGCACATCGTCGACGCCTGCATCAAGAACCTGGAACAGCCATGAACAAGGGACCGAACTTCTTCATCCTCCTGACCGTGCTGCTCTGGGGAGTGGCCGGATTCATCGACAAGCTGACCCTGCGCTACCTGGGCCCCAACGAGACCTTCGTAGTGCGCATGGGGGTCAACGCCGTCATCTGCCTGGCGCTCTTCTTCTGGGGCTGGCCGGGGGTCCGCGCCTCCGTCTCCGCGGCGAGCAAGCTCCCCGTCCTGCTGGTCAGCGCCAGCCTGGTCCTGACCATGGCCGCGGTCTTCTGCTACATCAAGGCCCTCTCTTCGGGCGAAGCCATGCGCATCGTGCCCCTGAGCTCGACCTTCCCGCTGGTCACCTTCCTGCTGGCTTTGGCCTTCCTGGGCGAGACCTTCTCCCTGGCCAAGCTGGCCGGGACCATGCTCATCTGCGCCGGCGTGTGCCTGCTGGCCTTCTGACAGTGCTTCTGTCAAGACGGTGAATACGGTGTCAGGCCTCAACTTATTGGAATTATTTCCTTTCAAAAGTACGACAAGTTGAGGCCTGACACCATATCGGACACCATATCGACCATATCGCGTTTTGATACAATCAGGCCATGAAGGCCGTCTTCTATACCAACGAGTATCCTCCCTATACGTACGGCGGGGCCGGGGTGGCCGTGGAGTACCTCACCCGCGAGCTGACCAAGCTCATGGACGTCGAGGTGCGCTGCTTCGGCGACCAGAAGTCAAAGAAGCCCCGCCTCGCAGTCACCGGCTACCAGGCCTGGAAGGAGCTGTCCCAGGGCGCCCATAAGGACTGCGGCAAGACCCTCGAGGCCCTGAGCGTCAACCTCCAGTTCTGCAAGAACAACGATGCCGACGTCGTGCACTGCCACACCTGGTACACCAACCTCGCCGGCTTCTTCACCAAAATCCTCCACCGCATCCCCTTCGTCATGACCACGCACTCCCTGGAGCCCCTGCGGCCCTGGAAGCGCGAGCAGCTCGGCAACGCCTACGACCTCTCCTCCTGGATCGAGCGCAACGCGGTCGGCGCCGCCGACGCCATCGTGGCGGTCTCCGCGGGCATGAAAGATGACATCCTCTCTTGTTACGACGTCCCGGCCTCCAGGATCCACGTCATCCACAACGGCATCGACCTGCAGGAGTACCGCCCCAGCGCCTCAACCAAGACCCGCAAGGCCTGGGGCATCGACCCGGCCCGGCCCTACGTCCTGTTCGTCGGCCGCATCACCCGGCAGAAAGGCATCATCCATCTGGTCAACGCCTTGCCCCATATCGACCCCAAGGCCCAGATCGTGCTCTGCGCCGGCGCTCCCGATACCAAAGAGATCGCCGCGGAGATGCAAGCCGCCGTGGCCCGCATCCGCCGGGTCCGCAAGGACGTGGTCTGGATCGAGAAGATGCTGCCCAAGCCGGACGTCATCGAGCTCTACAGCCACGCCGCGGTGTTCTGCTGCCCCTCCATCTACGAGCCCTTCGGCATCATCAACGTGGAAGCCATGGCCTGCGGCGCGCCCGTCGTGGCCTCGGCCACCGGGGGGATCCTGGAAGTCGTGGTGCCGGGCAGGACCGGGCTGCTGGTGCCCTTCGCCGCGCGCCGGGACGGGACCTACGAGCCCAAAGACCCCCGGAAGTTCTCCAAGGACCTCGCCGACTCCGTCAACCGCGTGCTGCGCAGCCCCGCCCTGGCCGAGCGCTTCTCCGCCGAGGGCCGCCGCCGGGTGGAGGCGCAGTTCTCCTGGGCCGGCGTGGCCCGCAGGACCTTCCAGCTCTACCGGAGGCTGGTGTGACCACGCGCGTCTCGGTCAGGCCCGCGAGCCTCGGCGCCCGCTGGTTCGGCCCCGAGCGCTGCGAGTTCCTGGTCTGGGCGCCCAAAGCCAAGAAGGTCGAATTAAGTATTGTGTCCCGGAATTCCGTGGTCCCTATGGAGACCGACGGCTCGGGCTATCATTGGGCCGTGGTGCCGGGGCTCAAGCCCGGCGCCCGGTATCTCTACCGCCTCAACGGCAGGACCGAAAGGCCGGACCCGGCCTCGCGCTGCCAGCCTGGCGGCGTGCACGGCCCCTCGGCCGTGGAAGACCCGTCCTTCGCCTGGCGCGACCAGAGCTGGAAGGGCCTGCCCCTGGAGCGCCACGTCATCTACGAGCTCCACGTCGGAGCCTTCTCCAAGCCCGGGACCTTCGCCGGAGTCATCCCGCAGCTGGACACTCTCGCCGACATCGGGGTCACGGCCCTGTGCCTGATGCCCGTGGCCCAGAACCCGGGCCGCCGCAACTGGGGCTATGACGGGGTCTACCCCTTCGCCGTCCAGGAGTCCTACGGGGGCGCCGAAGGGCTCAAGAAGCTCATCGACACGGCCCACCAGAAGGGCGTCGCGGTGCTGCTCGACGTGGTGCACAACCACCTCGGCCCCGAAGGCAACTACCTGCGCGAATTCGGGCCCTACTTCGCCTCCGGCCACACCCCCTGGGGCGAGGCCATGAACCTCGACGGCCCGGACTCCGACGAGGTGCGCCGCTACTTCATCGAGAGCGCCCTGCGCTGGGCCGAGGAGTTCCACGCCGACGGCCTGCGCCTCGACGCGGTCCACGCCCTGCGCGATTTCTCCGCCCGCCCGTTCGTGGAGGAGCTCACCGAGGCCTGCCACGAGCTGGCCCGCGGCCAGGGCCGCCTCTTCCACATCATCGCGGAGAGCATCCTCAACGACCCCCGCGTGGTCACGCCCAGCAGCCAGGGCGGCTGGGGCTGCGACGGCCAGTACAGCAAGGACTTCCACCACTGCCTGCACGTGGCCCTCACCGGAGAGAAGGCCGGATTCTACGCGGACTACTCCGGGCTCGCGGACCTGGCCCGGATCTACCGCGAAGCCTACGTCTACACCGGCCAGTACTCCTCCTGGCGGCGCCGCAGCCACGGCCGCAGCGCGCAGGGACTGCCCGCCTCCCGCTTCATGGTCTTCAGCCAGGACCACGACGAGTCCGGCAACCGGCCGGGGGGAGAGCGCCTGGCCTCTTTGCTCGATTTCGAGTCCCTCAAGCTCGCGGCCGGAGCCGTGGCCCTCTCGCCCTACGTCCCCCTGCTCTTCATGGGCGAGGAGTACGGGGAGACCGCGCCCTTCTTCTTCTTCACCGATCACGGCGACCGCAGGCTCGCGGCCGCGGTGCGCCGGGGACGCCGGGAGATGTACGACTATCACTCATGGCCGCAGCGCGCCTCGCCGGACCCGAACTCCGCCGCCACCTTCGCGCGCTGCAAGCTGGACCACGGCCTGCGCCGCAAGGGCCGGCACAAGCTCCTGCAGGGCTTCTACAAGAGCCTCTACGCCCTGCGCCGGGAGCACCCGGCCCTGGCCCCGCGCGACCGGGATAACCTCGGCGTCAGGCTCCTGGAGCGGGAGCAGGCCCTGGCCGTGCGCCGCCGCGCGGGCGGCGAGGAGGCCTTCTTCGTCCTGCATTTCGGCAAGGCCGCCGGCCGCCTGCGCCTGGACCTGCCCGGGGGGGACTGGCTCAAGCTCCTGGATTCGGCCCTGCCCGAGTGGGGCGGGCCGGGGAGCCCGGCCGCCGGCCGTCTGGCGGAAGGCCCGGCGGAACTCGCCGTGGCGCCTCTGTGCGTCGTGGTCTACGGAAAGAGCGGCGCGGGATCCTGAGGAGGCACTTTGGAGAAGAAAGCGACTAGCGCAGCGGAACAGGCCGTCTGGCTCCCGAGCCCGGCTCCCGCCAAGAAGCCGCAGCTCCAGGCCGCCCCGCCCAAGGAGAAGCCGGCTCCGGGACCGGACCGGCGGGTCGCCATCGAGGATGTCCGGCCCGAGCTCGACGGCGGCCGCTTCCCGGTCAAGCGCGTGCTGGGAGAGCAGGTCTGCGTGGAGGCCGACGTGTTCGCCGACGGCCACGACGAGCTGGTCTGCGCCCTGCTCTACCGCAACGAGGACGACCCGGAGTGGACCCGCGTCCCCATGAAGCCCCTGGGCAACGACCGCTGGCGCGCGGAGTTCACGGCCGCGGAGCTGGGCCGCTACCTCTACACCGTGGAGGCGCGCGTGGAGCCGTTTTTGACCTGGCTGAGGGACCTCAAGAAGCGCCTGGAGGCCGGCCAGGACGTGCGGCCGGAGCTGCCCGTAGGCGCGGCACTGGCGGCCGCGGCCGCGGCCCGCGCCGAGGCGGCGGGGAAGAAGGCCGAGGCGCGCCGGCTCAAGGACCTGGCCAAGGACCTGGAGGCCAAGGGCGACCCGCGCGAGAAGGCGGCCCGCCTGGCCGCGCCCGAGCTCACGGGCCTGGCCGTGGAGTGGGGGGACCCGGCGGCATTCGTCCGCCACGCCCGGGAGCTCGCGGTCACGGTCGACCGGGTCAAGGCGCGCTTCAGCGCCTGGTACGAGCTCTTCCCGCGCTCGACCTCGTCCAAGGCCGGGCAGCACGGCACGTTCAAAGACGTCATCGCGCGCCTGCCCTACGTCGCGGAGCTGGGCTTCGACGTGCTCTACCTGCCGCCCATCCATCCCATCGGCAGGACCCACCGCAAGGGCCGCAACAACGCCCTGAAGGCCGGGCCCGGCGACCCGGGCAGCCCCTGGGCCATCGGAGACGAGAGCGGCGGGCACAAGGCCGTGCATCCGGAGCTGGGCACCTTGGAGGACTTCCGCAAGCTCGTGGCCGCGGCCGCGGACCACGGCCTGGAGCTCGCGCTCGACATCGCCCTGCAGTGCTCCCCCGACCATCCCTACCTGAAGGAGCACCCGGAATGGTTCAAGGCCCGGCCCGACGGCAGCCTGCGCCACGCGGAGAACCCGCCCAAGAAGTACGAGGACATCTATCCCCTGGACTTCACCTGCCAGGCGTACCAGGCCCTCTGGGAGGAGACCCGGAGCATCTTCGAGTTCTGGGCCGTCCAGGGCGTGCGCATCTTCCGCGTGGACAACCCGCACACCAAGCCCTTCGGCCTCTGGGAGTGGCTCATCGCCGAGCTGAGGAGGAAGAACCCGGACCTGATCTTCCTGGCCGAGGCCTTCACCCGGCCCAAGGTCATGGCCCGCCTGGCCAAGGCGGGGTTCTCGCAGTCCTACAACTACTTCCCCTGGCGCAACTCCAAGTGGGAGCTGGAGAGCTACTTCCACGAGCTGGCCCATGGCGAGGCGAAGGAGTACCTGCGGCCCAACCTCTGGCCCAACACGCCGGACATCCTCACCGAGTACCTGCAGTTCGGCGGCCGGCCGGCCTTCTTGGCGCGCCAGGTCCTGGCCGCCACCTTGGGCGCGAGCTACGGGATCTACGGCCCGGCCTTCGAGCTCTGCGAGAGCGCCCCGCGCGAGCCCGGCCACGAGGAATACAAGGACTCGGAGAAGTACGAGCTCAAGCACTGGCCGCTGGACCGCAAGGACAGCCTGCGCCAGCACATCGCGCGGGTCAACCGCATCCGGCGCGAGAACCCGGCCCTGCAGAACGACGCCAGCCTGCGCTTCTTCCGCTGCGACAACGAAGCCATCATCTGCTACGCCAAGCAGTCGGGGGAGAACATGGTCCTGGTCATCGTGAACCTGGACCCCAACCACAAGCAGGCCGGCTGGGTGGAGCTGCCGCTGGCTGAGTTCGGCCTGGCCGCGGACAAGCCCTACCAGATGCACGACCTGCTGGCCGAGCGGCACTACCTGTGGCGGGGGCACCGCAACTACGTGGAGCTCGACCCCAAGGGCGTGCCGGCGCACATCTTCCGCCTGCGCCGCTACGTCAGGACGGAGC
>JACRDS010000154.1 GCA_016212825.1 Elusimicrobiota bacterium
CCCTCCGGGATGAGATGGGAGGAGTACTCCAGAGTCTTGCCGCCGGAGATGAGCTTCTTGATGTAGGGGTGCTGCTTGACCAGCTCCAGGTGGTCGGAGGGCCGCAGGCCCTTGGCCTGGTAGTCGCTCAGGCGGCAGCCCACCCCCAGGGAGATGGACTCTTTGTTGGTATAGATGAAAGCGTAGCCCAGCATGCCCATGGTCACGGAGCCGAACATCTCCATGGCCGAGCCCTCGCCGGGGCTGAGCTGGAAGCGGTCCTCGATGACCTGAGGGTCCAGGGCGATGACTTCCTTGGCGCCCAAAGCCACCTCGACGGGTTTGAGCTCGTCGATGAAGCCGGCCTTCTGGGCCAGCAGCGAGTTGGCCCCGTCGCAGGCCACCACCACGGAGGCCTCCAACTCGTCGCCGTCCGAGGTCTTGATGCCCGCGACGCGGCCGTCCTTGCGGATGACCTCGCGCACCGTCACGCCGCAGAAGAGCTCGACGCCGGCGGCCTCGGCCTGGGCCGCGAACCACTGGTCGAACTTGACCCGGATGATAGTGTAGCAGTTGGGCACGCCCTCCAGGAACTTGAGGGATTTGTAGCCGAAAGTGATCCAGGAGTCCTCGGTGGTGACGCACTGCTTCTGCTCCACCACGGGGCGCTCGATGGCGGCGTCGGGCAGCTTCCAGAACTCGGGCACCAGCTCGTGGAGCATGCGCGAGTAGAGCACCGCGCCCTGCACGTTCTTGGCGCCCGGGTATTCGCCGCGCTCCAGCAGCGCGACCTTCAGGCCCGCCCGGGCCATGGTGAGGGCCGCGGCCGTGCCGGCCGGGCCGGCGCCCACGACTATGGCGTCATAGGCGGATTCGGACACGAGGCGGGGTCAGGGCTTGGGTTCGGAGTCGCGCGCGAGGGCCAGCTGGACGTTCTCCAGGAGCTCCTCCGGCTTGAAGGGCTTGGTCATGAAGCCGGCGACCTGGGGGAACTTCTGGAACAGGGTCTTGGCCGGTTCCAAAGAAGTCAGCACGATGATGGGCATGTCCTTGGTGGCCGCCTCCTGGGCGAGCTTGACCTGCAGGGAGTAGCCGTCGATGCCGGGCAGCATCACGTCGAGGATGAGCAGGTCCGGCTTGAAGCCGATGATGGCGTCCCAGGCCTGGCGCCCGTTGTCGCAGGTGCCGACCTCGTAGCCCGCCCGCTCCAGGGTGAACTTGATGAGGCTGAGCATCTCGGGCTCATCGTCGATCACCATGAGTCTCTTGCTCATTTTCTCCTCGCAGCTGCGAAGAATGACGATATCAATTCATCCCCGGACTGTCAAGGCGACGGCCTAGGCTTCCTCCTGGAAGAACTCCAGGGGCGCGTCCTCGCCCTGCTTGCGCAGTTGGTCGTAGAAGCGGGGCATGGCCCCGGTGGGGCGCAGGGTGAAGCCCATGCCGTCGGCGGTCTTGCGCGCGTCCATGAGGAAGAGGTCGGAGAGCGTGATGTTGTCCAGCTCCATGCCCGTGATCTCGGTCACCTGGGTCACGCGGCGCGTGCCGTCGGCCAGCCGGGCCATGATGACCACCAGGTCGATGGCCAGCACGATGGTGGAGCGCACCGCCTGCAGGGGCAGTTCCACCCCGGAGGAGAGCACCAGGGTCTCCAGGCGCTGCAGGCCCTCGCGCGCCGAGTTGGCGTGCAGGGTGCACATCACGCCCTCGTGGCCCACGTTCATGGCCTGGAGCATGTCCATGGCCTCCACGCCGCGCACCTCGCCGACGATGATGCGGTCGGGGCGCATGCGCAGGGTGTTGGTCACCAGGTCGCGCAGGGTCACGTCGGGCAGTCCGGCCGCGTCGCGCACCCGCGTGCGCAGGTACATGACGTGGGGCTGGGGCAGCGTCATCTCCGGGGTGTCCTCCAGGACGATGACGCGCTCCTCGTTGGGGATGAGCGCGGCCAGGGCGTTGAGCAGCGTGGTCTTGCCCGAGCTGGTGCCGCCGATGATGAGGATGTTGCGGTGGTGCTTGACCGCGAACTTCAGGAACGAGGCGCAGCCCAAGGTGACGGCTCCGCTGCGGGCGATCTCGCCCAGATGGGGCCGCCGCGCCGGGCGCTTGCGGATGGTGACGCACAGCCCGCCGCGCACCAGGGGCGGGGAGATGACGTGCACACGCGAGCCGTCGGTCGCGGAGAGGTCGGCGTAGGGGCGGGTCGGGCCGAAGCTCTCGGGATGTCCCAGGACCGTCTTGAGGAAAAGCTCGATGTCGCCGCCGTCGACCTGGAAGGGCTGCTTCTCCAGGCGGGTCCCCGCCTTCTCCAGGAAGACGGAGCCGTCGTCGTTGACCACGACTTCGATGACCTCGGGGTCGGAGTAGGCCTGCAGGAGGCTCTGTCCCGCGGCGGACACGGTTCAGCGCCCCGGGGCCGCTTCGACGACGGCGGCCTTGCAGAACAGGCAGTGGCGGTCCATGCAGCTGGGGCAGAACAGGGCCCCGCAGGAGGTGCAGCGGTAGCGCTTGGGCGCCTGGGAGATGTTTTTGCGGCACTTCGCGCAGACTTCTTGTGCCATGGGCCCTCCGGAGCGGCTCATTCTATCATAAAATGTCCGTGGCTATGCGCCGCAAGGAATTCGCCGCCAAGGTCTGGTCCAAGCTCCTGGCTTTCGAGAGGTCAGAAGGGCTTTTCCGACCGGGAGACCGGGTGCTCGCCGCAGTCTCCGGCGGGCCGGATTCAGTCTGCCTGGCGCACTTCTTGATGACCTTGGGACGGCGCAAGGGCTTCACGGTGGCCCTGGCGCACGTGCACCACGGCCTGCGGGGAGCCGAGGCGGACCGGGACGCGCGGTTCGTGAAGGGGCTGGGCAGGAGATGGGGGCTGCCGGTCTTGGTCGTCTCCGTGCCGGTGAAGGCTTCGGCCAAGGCCAGAGGTCAGGGGATCGAGGAAGCGGCGCGGAGACTGCGCTACGCGGCCCTGGTCAAGCTGGCCCGCCGCCTGCGCTGCGGCAAAGTCGCCACCGGCCACCATCTCGACGACCAGGCCGAGACGGTCCTGCTGCACCTGCTGCGCTCCAGCCGCTTGGAAGCCTTGGCGGGGATCGCGCCGGAGCGCAGGCTCTCGGGGAGGATCTCCCTCATCCGCCCGCTGCTGCCTCTGCGGCGGGCCGAGGTCCTGACCTATCTGAAGGTCCATGGGCTCGCGCACCGCAGCGATTCCTCCAACCGCGACACGCATTTCACGCGCAACTGGGTCCGCCGGAAGGTCCTGCCTTTGCTGGAGAGCCGCAACCCCAGCATCCGCGAGCGTCTGGCCGCCTTCGCGGCCCAGGTCCGGACGCTCGCCCGCTAAGTTGCCTCGCCCATTCCGATTGCCAGCCCCCCCGGGGCTGGGGGAGCGGCGCGATGAGTGCTGGGGCGCGGGCGGCTTGCGGGTTACGAACGCAGCAGGGCGACGAACTCCTCAACGGACATCCCCGCTTTGCGAATAATGGCGCGCAAAGTCCCTTTGGCGAGCTCCGGGTGGTTGGGTATGACCAAAGTCACCGTGGTATGGCCGAGCCGCTTCTGCAAGACGACATGGCTGCCGGATTGCCGGATGCGGACGAATCCTGCTTTACCGAGGGACCGGATGGCTTCCTTGCCGGATATGGAAGGCAGCGACATGCGTCAGGCAGTGACCTGCAGGGTCGTTATCAGCGGGTGGGAACCAAGGGCGCTCCTCAATTCGCTGGGAGAAGCCGAGTGGATGTACAACTTGACCGCTTCGCGCAGATTCTTCAAGGCCCGCTCGATGGTCTGCCCCTGGCTAGCGACGTCGAGTTCGGGACAGAGGGCAACGTACCATCTCCCTTCCTTCTCCACGATGGCGGAGAACGTGTAGCTCATAGTCGAAGTATAACAGAAAGGCCTCAGACCTTCAATGGCTTGGCCCCGGGGAAGGCCGGCGCGGGGGCGAATTGGAGATATAACCCCGCTTCGTCCCGCCCTGTCGGCTAGTCCCTCCTGTCGAGCCTCGCGCATACCGATTGCCAGCCCCCTCGGGCTCATCAGGGCCGGAGGATCGTCAGGCGCGCCTCAGCTCAATCCGGCGGTCTGCCGCGGAACGCGACCACATCCAGGATGGAGAGCGAATAGGCCCTGCCGTTGAAGTCGATTGGGAATCTTCCCAGGATGTCGACCTTCTTGCTGTGGGTCCTGAGTTGGCCCAGGGTCGTTTCCTCGGGCAGCTCGGCTGAGTTCAGGACCGCGAACAGCCGGGCGAACTCCTCCGAATTGGACCGCCTTCCCCCGTCGACCAGGCTCCGTCCGATGATCGGAGGGGGGATCTGCAGGGAGGCGGCCAGTCCGCGCCCGAGAGGGTCGTCCGGGGCGGGGAGCCAAACGCAGATCGTCCGGTGCGCCCCCTCCGGGATGCGCTTCCTCAGGACGGGGCGGATCTTCGCCATGATGTCGTGCAGGGCCGCATAGAGCGGACGGCCCAGTTCGGCGCTCCTCGCCTTGTCTCGGGCGTTGCGGGTCGGCTCCCCGAAACCCGTCGCGTACGAGAAGGCCTGGATCCCGATGAGGGCGAGGACCGCCGCGAGGCAGACGGACCGGCGCTGCCGGTAGCGCCCGACCAGCGCGAGGATCGCCGCGATCGCGAACGCGGCGACGACGTGGACGTGCATGACGCGGCTCGAATGCCATTCGAGATCGGTGATGTGGCGCCAGTGGTTGAAGCCCTGGGACGTGACGAGCAGGACCAGGGAGAGCGGCAACACCCCGCGGAAGAACGCGCGCCGGGAGAGCCTCAGCCCCGAGGACTGGAAGGCCCGCGCCAGGGCGGCCACGCTCACGGGATAGGCGAAGATGAGGTGGTGGACATGGTGCGAGAAATCGGTCCCCAGGAGCTCGCTGGCCACGATGCAGAGGGCCATGCCGAGATTGACCTGATGGACCCGGTCTGCCCAGACGCGGCCGCGCCGGGCCAGGACGAAGGCGCTGACGGCCGCGCTGGCGGCCGGGAGGGACCATTGCATCCCCTGGAAGAATCGCCCGGAGAAGCCGAGCCGAGGCCGGAGCGGGGCCGAAAGCTCGTCGAAATAGGACAGGTTCTGCATCCAGAAATCGAGGCGGAGGCCGAAAAGCCAGCGGGAGAGGAGGGCGCAGAGGAGGGTCGCGGCGGCGGCGCCCGCCAGGGCCGACGCGAGGCGCTTCGCCGCGGGCGCGCCCGCCTCCCCCTGCGACGGGACCAGGTAGAGCAGCAAGCCGGCGCCGTAGACGGCGAGTATGGGCTGGGTATAGACCCCCAACGCGGCGAAAAAGCCGGCGGCAGCCCAGGAGCCGAGCCTGTCCGGGGCGCGGCGCCCCCGCAGCAGGAAATAGAACGCCGCGATGGCGCAGGTCATGGCCTCCTTCGCGATGTAGGAGACGGAGAATATCCCGATGGCGCTGCTCCCCAGGAACAGCACGAGGGTGAACGCGGCGGCGAGGGTCCGGTCCTCCAGGAGCTGGTCCAGGGCAAGATAGAAGAACACGGAAGCCGCCGACCAGTAGCCCAGCCACAGCAGCACCGGCGCGGCGGGGCACCCGGCGATCCTCTCGACGGCCCATGCCGCGGACAGGGCGGGGATGCGCGCCTGGAAATACCCTCCATAATAGACGAGGTCGAGGAGGTGCTGCATGCCGAAGTAATACCAGTTGTCGGCCGCGAAGCCGTTGCTGAAGGCGACCAGGGGATTGATGAACAGGAGCAGCGCGCCTGCGGCGAAGAGCAGGCCCGCATACTGAAAATGATCCTTCATCTTCTGCATCATGCGGCCATCGGTATAATACAACACACGGGGCCAGGAGAAACCACCTTGCGCCAGGCAGTATCCCCTTCTAGGCAGCAGCCTCCCTACGCCGGCTCATCAGAGCCGGGAGGATTGGTAGCCCATGGCAGCGGCGGGAAGCCAGCACATCAGCAGGGCCAGGAGCAGCCCCATGCAAAGGAAGGCGCCGGCCTCGACGATCCCGTGCGGCAGGGGAAGGGCGCGGCGCGCCGTCAGACTTCTCCACAGATCCATGGCGGGGGGTATTCTATGATAGCGACGGCCCGCCCTCATTGGGAGTCGCCGCGGCCACCAGGTCCGCGCCCCAGGGCAGGTCGAGCCTCTCCTCGACGGCGCGGAACCACAGGTCCAGGGCGCGGTCCAGCCACGGCCTGGCCAGGAGGCGGCGGGACACGAGCCGGCCCGTCAGCCTGGTCCACAGCAGGGCCGGCGAGCCCAGCGTGTTCCAGGAGCGCAGGCGCACGTCTTTGAAGCCCGCCGATTCCAGCGCCCGGCGCAGCCCGGCCCGGCCGTAGCGGCGCACATGCCCGACCCGCCGGTCGAAGGCCGAATAGAGGAACGGGTGGGCGGAGACCAGGACCACGAGGCGGCCCCCCGGCCGCAACCAGCCCCTGGCCCGCGCCAGCAGTTCCGCGTCGCGCTCCACATGCTCCAGGACCCCGCTGAGGTAGACCGTGTCGAAAAGCGGGGGGCTGGAGAAATCCCAGGCGTCCTGCGGGGAGAACTCGACCGTGAGGCCCCGGACGGCCTGCCGGGCCCGCTCGAGATAGGGGGGGTACGGCTCCAGGGCCGTCACCCTCATGCCTCGGCGGGCGAGGAGTCGGCTGAGCCCGCCCAGTCCGCAGCCCACGTCCAGCGCCCGGTCTCCTCGGGCGAATCCCGCGAGGAGCCGGTCCTTGTTGGCGTGCCAGAAATCCTCGGTCCCGAGCACGTCGAGATAGTCCTGGCTCTCGGGTCCCATCGGAGCGCGCTCAGAGCTCATCGAACCGGCAGCGCCGTATCCCCGCGGCGCGCAGGGCTTCCTGGGTCCCGGGGCCGGTCAGCAGAGAGAGCTCGGCTTCCCAGCGATAGCCCCAGCCGAGGTCCCGGGCCAGCGCTTCGTCGCAGCTCCCCGGGTGGCAGACGAGCTCCCCGGCGCCGCGCCGGGCGACGGCGCGCAGAGCGGCGGCGAGGCTCACGGGGTCGAGTCGTCCGCTGTGCGGGATGCCGAAGCAGAGCACGCTGTCGGGCGGGCTGCGGCGCCGGCAGAGCCAGCCCGCGGCCGAGACCGAGAGGTCGCGCAGGGTCGCGCCCGGGCCGCCGCTCCAGGAGGCCGAGGAGGCGGGGAGGCGCAGCCGGCCGATTCCGAACTCCGCGGCCAGCTTCCGGGCGATCGCGAAGAGCGGCGGGAAGAGATGGACGTGCTGGTGGCCGTTGAGGTGGCTGGGCCGGAGCCCGGCGTCCAGGACCCTGAGGATCTGGGCGCGCCATTCCGACTCCGCCTCGGCGAGGCGCACGCGGCCCGCGGCCAGGGCGCGCAGAAGGCTCGGCCAGGACCGGCGCAGGCGTCCCGGCGCTCCCAACAGGCTGGCCACGCGCTCCGGCGCGCAGGCCGGGACGCAGCCGGTGAGGGTGAGGTGCACGCCGCATCCCAGCCCCGGGCGGGCCCGGCACTGGGCGGCGGCTTCGGCGAAGGCGCTGCCGTTCGAGACGATGCTGACGCTGGTCACGACGCCCTCGTCGTGGGCCCGCAGGATGCCGGCGTTGAGCGCCGGATGCAGGCCGAGGTCGTCGGCCGTCACCACGACGCGCGCTACGACCTCGCGGCCGCTCAACAGCCCTCCCGGGACAGGGCGCAGGACGCGAGCTCCCGGAGCAGCTTGAGGACGGGCAAGGGCCGGAAGCACTTGGACCGGCCCGTGGCGCGGGGCCTCTGGCGCAGGCAGGGCTGGCTGAGCTCCAGCCCCCGGCGCGCAGCCTTGCCGAAGAGCTCGATGTTGAGGAAAGCGGTGTCTGCCTTGAGGTCGAGCTCGCGGAACGCTTCCCGGGGCAGGCACTTGACGCAGAAGTTCACGTCCTGGGCCCGGACCTGGAACAGGGCGCGCACGAGGCGGTTGTAGAAGAAACTGACCAGGCGCCGAACCGGGCTCTCATAGGACCCGCTGCGCCGCGCCGATATGAAGCGCGCGCGGTCGGTCAGGGCCAGGACCGCGGCCAGATCCTCCGGATAGACCGGCCGGTCCCCGTCCACGTAAAGGAGCCAGTCCTTGCAGGCCGCGGACGCGCCGTGCCGGATGGCGGCGCCCAGGCCCCGGCGGCAGGGGGTCCGCACCACGCGGATGCGGGGCTCGGCGCGGGACTCCTCCTCGAGTATGCGCCCGGTCTCGTCCCGGCTGGCGTCGTCGACCGCGATGATCTCCCAGTCGCCGGTCGGCTCCAGCGCGCGCGCCAGCTCGCGCAAAGCCTCGCGCGCGCCCTCGGCCTCGTCCTGGAAGGGGACCACGGCGGAGACCGAGATCATGCCGGCTCCGCGACGTGCCAGCGCTGGGTGTAGGGACCGGGGCCGGGCAGGTCGCTGGTGCGTGCCCTCCAGCCGGCCGCGCCGAGGAGCTCGCGGACCCGGGCCGGAGGCAGGTGCTGGTAGGGGATCCCGCTGGATATGCCGAAGACCCTGGTCATGACGCTCTCCTGGAGCTTGATGAGGGGGAAGAGCCAGGGGGCGCGGGACACGGTCTCCTTGAGCAGGAGCAGCCCGGAAGGCCCGACGGCGCGCCGGCAGGAGAGGAAGAGCTCCGGCCAGCGCTCCTTCGGGCAGAGGTAGAGGATGTCCATGGCCAGGATGACCTGCGGCCGCAGGCCGGTGAGCCGCGCCGGGCCGCCTTCTTCGAACCGGACCTTCGGCCTCTGCGTCCGCCGCGCGGCGCGGATGCGCCGGGCGCAAGGGTCGAGCCCCAGGACGCTCAGCTTCGGCAGGCGGCAGGCGATCCAGTGGCAGAACTGCCCGTGGCCGCAGCCCAGGTCGACCAGGAGCCCTTCGCGGGGCAGGCGGGGCAGGACTGGCTCCACAGAGCAGAGGGACAGGCGGGCCGCCACGTGCCAGCGCACGGCCGGCGGGAGGGCGGCATAGCGGCGCAGGACCCGCCTACGCACCGGATGAAGGTCTTGGCTCACGGTGTCCCCGGTCATAGGACGATTATACCCCTTTTGCGCCGGAGCCCGGCCGGCCATGCTACAGGATGCAGAAGACATCGATGCAAGACGCGTAGCGAGAACGCCGGCTGGCCTGAGCCCGGCGCCGGTCAGGTCAGCGGCGCGAGAAGGTCGTGGACCTTCAGCCCGGCCCGGGAGAGCACCACCGGGCCGTGCCCGCAGGCCAGGACCTCGAGGTCGAGGGCCGCGATCTTGCGGGCTGACTCACGGGCCTGCACCGGGTCGTCGCAGTGGACGTCCCCGGGAACGGCCAGGCGTCCGTGGCGGTTGTTGAGGGCGTCGCCGCAGAGCAGAGCCTTCTCCCCGGGTTGGAACAGGCCGATGGAGCCCGGGGTATGCCCGGGCAGGCGCAGCACCTGCCACTGCGGCAGGGGCCGCAGGGTCTCCCCCTCGTCTATGGGCACCACGACCTCCAGCGGCCGATAGGGCCAGCGCAGGCGCAGGAAGGAGGTCCACAGCCTCATGCCCAGGCTGCGCGGCCTGCGGACCTCGCCCTTGACCGCGGACGCGTCGGCGGGGTGCGCGTAGACCTTGACCCGGTGGCGCTCCAGCAGGCCCCGGGCCCCGCCGGCGTGATCGAAATGGCAGTGGCTCAAGACGATGGCCTCGATGTCCCGGATGGAGAAGCCGTTGCGCTCGATCTCCGCGATGAGCGCGGACGCGGCCGAGGGCTGCCCCGTGTCGAAGAGGGTCAGGCCGTGGGTGCCCTCTATCAGGTAACAGTTGGCCAGGGCCGACTCCAGGAGGTAGAGGCCGCGGCGCAGGCGCTGCATCAGCGCTCCACGATGCGCAGCTTCTTGATCAAGACCGGCTTGAGCGGCCGATTGGAGTGCTCAAGTTCGTTGCGCGGCACCTGGGAGATGGCGGTGGCCGCGTCGAGCCCCGCGGCCACCTCGCCGAAGAGCGTGTGGCGGCCGTCAAGGTCCGGCGCCGGGCCCACGGTGATGAAGAATTGGCTGCCGTTGGTGTCGGGTCCGAAGTTGGCCATGCCGACCAAGCCCGGCCTGTCGTAGCGCGCCTTCGGGTCGATCTCGTCCTTGATGGTGTAGCCGATGTCGCCGTCGCCGCGGCCCGAAGGGTCGCCCGTCTGGATCATGAAGCCCGGCACCACGCGGTGGAAGGTCACACCGTCGTAGAGCGGTTCGTAGCGCACCGCGCCGTTGCGCGGGTCGCGCCACTGCTTCTTGCCCGTGGCCAAGCCGATGAAATGCTCCACGGTCTTGGGCGCCTTGTCCTTGAGCAGCCGCACCGTGATCGTGCCCATGGACGTCTCGATCACCGCGAAGGTCCCGGAGGTCTTCGGCTGCTTCTTGCACCCGGCCGGAGCATGGAAAAACAAACAGATAATGAGGGGAAGCAGGTTATGTATCAACGCAACGGTGCCTGGTTTTCACGTATTTTACGATTCATGGGGTCAGGAGGTCCTTGGGGAAGCCGATGTCGAGGACTTTGAGCTCGCCCACGTAGCGGCGCGCGTGCGCCATCACCAGGCCCCGCTTGGGCAGGCCGATGGTGAGGGTCAGCGCCGCGGTGACGAAGGCGCCGCTGTGATAGCCCGTGTCCGGATGCACGCCGGAGGGCAGGTCGATGGCGATGACGGGCTTGCCTGAGCGGGTGATGGCCTGGATGATCTTGTGCGCGGCCCCGGCCGGCTTGCCGCTCGATCCCGTGCCGAGCAATCCGTCGAGGATGACGTCGGCCTGCGCCAGGCCCGCCTGCAGGACGGCTTCGTCCTCGGCAGGAAGGACCGGGACGCCCGCGGCCTTGGCGCGCTCGAGGTTGGTCAGGACCGGCTCCGGATACCCCGCCTCCTTCTTGGCCGCGCAGATGAAGGCCTGGACCTCGCAGCCTCCCTCCCTCAGGATGCGCGCCGCCACCAGGCCGTCGCCGCCGTTGGCGCCGCGTCCGCAGCAGGCCGCCACGCGGCTGCCGCGCAGTTCCCGGCCGCGCGCGGCGAGGAAGACGGCGGTCTCAGCCGCCACGGCGCGGCCCGCGCTCTCCATCAGGTCGACGACCTTGATGCCGCGTTTCTCGGTCGCCTGCCGGTCTATCTCACGCATACGCTCGGCCGTGACCACGGGCAGGCCCTGATAGGTGGCAGGAGGGGCTTGCTTGGGCATCAGTCGAAGCTCTTCATGACCTGGATGACGAGGCTGGCCATGGCCAGGGCCAGGGCCACGCCCGTGGCCGTGACCGTGGCCATGTAGGGCAGGACCAAAGTGATCCAGGCGCGCCCCTGGCTGAACTGATAGGTGTCCTGCAGGCTGCGGACCTTGAGGCTCAAGTTGTAGAAGCCGACCAGCAGGAAGACCGCGGTCAGCGGCCACTGCGCGCTGGGCAGGAAGGCCATGAAGACCAGCGCCAGCGGCACGGCCAGGGCCCAGCTCAAACTGGCCATGCCGAAGAGCACGAAGAGCTCCGCCCCGCTGCCCTGCCGGCCCTCGAAATCGGCGATGAGGTGCAGGACCGCGACCAGGGCCAGGCTGGAGACCAGCTCCCAAATAAGGAAAAGGCAGAAGTTGACCCAGTTGCAGGGCACCGGGGCCAGGCGCCCGGAGACGCCCATGGCGATGAAGAAGCTCAGAGCCCCCAGGATGAAGCAGAGTACGCCCAGGGCCAGGGGCCGCCGCCCCTTCACCGCGGCCGCGGCCTTGAGGTGGTCCTCGAAGAAGTCGAAGACGAGTTCCATCTAGAAGCCCCTCCAGCGGTATTCCAGGCCGAAGCGCTCCGCGCCGGAGAGCTCCCCCAGGATAGGGGCCTGCACCTGCAGCAGACCGTGGAAGCGCGCGTCGAGCATCTCGAAGATGTCGCTGATGCGCTCCACGTCGCGGCGGACCCGCGGCTTGCCCGAGATGCCGCCCAGCTTGCCCGCCAGGGCCGCCGCGTCGTCGGAATCGCCGACGGCGTCGACGAGCTTGGCGTCCAGGGCCTGCTGGCCCGTGTAGATGCGGCCGTCGGCCAGAGGCCTGACCTGCTCCGCAGGCATGCCCCGCCCGTCGGCCACGGCCTTGAGGAACTGGCCGTAGGCGTCGTCGATCATTGCCTGCAGGAGTTCGCGCTCCTCCTTGGTCATGGGCCGGGCCGGGGAGCCGATGTCCTTGAACTTGCCGGACTTGATCGCCTCCATCTTGTACCCGACTTTGCCGAAGAGCCCCTCCAGGTTGCTCACCGAGAATATGACCCCGATGGAGCCGGTCAGGGTCCCGGGATGGGCCACGATCTTGTCGCAGGCCGCAGCGATGTAGTAGCCGCCCGAGGCCGCGATGTCGTTGAAGAGGGCCACGAAGGGGATCTTCTTCTCCTTGCGGATGCGCAGGATCTGGCTGTGGATCTCCTGCACCGCGCCCACGCTGCCGCCGGGGGAATTGATGGACAGCACGATGGCCTTGACCCCCTTGGT
This sequence comes from Elusimicrobiota bacterium, assembly GCA_016212825.1. Classification (GTDB taxonomy): domain Bacteria; phylum Elusimicrobiota; class Elusimicrobia; order UBA1565; family UBA9628; genus UBA9628. The sequence continues at coordinate 12,370 of JACRDS010000154.1, forward strand.
CTCGGACATGGCCTTGATGCGGCGCACCCACTGCTCCGAGCCCTTCTCCCAAGGCCGCCCGCTCTGGGAGTTGGTGATGGCGCCATGGATGGCGATCCAGCCCACGGAGTCGCGGTCCTTGGCCAGGGCGAGTATGCTCTGGGCCTGGTCCCGGCCGTTCGCCGGTCCCCGGGCGGGCGCGCGCAGGATGAGCACGGCCGCCGCAGCCAGAGACGCCGCATAGAGCCCGGCCACGGCGTACATCAGCCGCCGCTTGATGCGCCGGCCGCTCGCCTGATGGGACTGGGTCTCAGGGGCGGGTTGGGGAGTGTCGGGCGTCAGGTCCATGTTCACCTCATTGTCCAGCGGGCCGGCGCGCGGCAGCGTAGCAGACCACCCGGTCGCGGCCCTGGGACTTGGCTTGGTAGAGCGCGCTGTCGGCCTTGGCCACCAGGTCTTCCGTCGTAGCCGCGTCGCGCGGGAAGTGCGCCACGCCGATGGAGGCCGTCACCGGGATGGTCTCCGTGGCCAGGGCGAACCTCTCTCCGGAGATGGCGCGGCGGATGCTCTCGGCCTTGCGCAGCACGCCCTCCGACTCGGCGCGCGGCATGAGGACCACGAACTCCTCGCCGCCGTAGCGCGCCACGAAGTCCGTCTCATAGACCGAGGCTTTCAAGATCTCTCCGATGCGCCGCAGGACCTGGTCTCCGAAGGGATGGCCGTAGCGGTCATTCAAGCTCTTGAAGTGGTCTATGTCAAGCATGAGCAGGGAGAAGGTGGTCTTGAAGGTCCGGGCCCGCACGGCCTCCTCGCGCACTTTCTCATCGAACGTCCCGCGGCGGAACACCCCGGTGAGGCCGTCGATCTGGGAGAGCTGCTCCATCTCCTGGAAGAGCTTGACGCGGCGGAAGGCGAGCGCCGTCTCGGCCGCGAAGGTGCGGGCCTTGGACATCACGGTCGCCGGCTCCTGGTCCTGGGGCAGCCGCGCGTAAAAGTAGCCCACCAGCTCCTCGGAGTCGTGGATGGGCACGGCCAGGGCCCGCTCGGGCGACTCGAGCAGGTGCGCCTCGGAGAGCTTGAGGCCGTGTTCCTGCAGGTAGCGCTCCCAGGTGGCCCACGAGCCTCCCGGGGAGTTATCCAGGTTGCGCGCGCTGAGGCGCTGGAGCGCGCCCTTGTCGCCCGCCACGTAGAGGGCGAAGTCGGTGACCCCCAGGAACTGGCTTGCGGCCAGTTCCAGCTTGGGCCGCATCTCCTCCCAAGACAGGGCCTCGGAGAAGCCCTTGATCATGCCGTAGAGGGCCAGGGTCTCCTTGTGCTCGCGCTCCGTGCGCTGCCCCGCGGCCCGGACCTGGGCCAGCTCCCGCGCCACGGACTCGCGCCGGTCCCGGGTGCGCGCGAGCTCCTCGACCCGCGCCGCCTGCTCGCTGCGGGAGCGCCGGCACAGCAGCAGGCCGTAGACGCCGCCCAGCAGGGCCCAGCCGGAACATATCCAGGCGGCCGCTCCGCCTCCGCCCCAGGCCGACAGAACCGCCCCGGCGGCCGCGGCGGCCGGCAGGACCGCGGCTGCGGCCCAGGTCCGGCGCGGATAGCTCGCCAGCAGGCCGGCCGCGGGGATGAGGGCCACGGCGGCGCAGACCAGCGGGCCGTCGTTCATCCCACCACCTGGTTGCGCCCGCCGTGCTTGGCCTTGTAGAGCCGCTCGTCGGCGATGCGCACGATCTGGCTGGCCGTGGTGGCGTCCACCGGGAAGCTGGAGACGCCGAAGCTCATGGTGGCGCCGGTGGGCCGGCCCTGCAGGATGAAGGGCTCGGCCGCCACGCGGGCGCGGATGCGCTCGGCCAGGCCCACGGCCTCGGAGCGCACGAAGTTGGGCAGGATGAGGCAGAACTCCTCGCCGCCGTAGCGCGCCGGGAAGTCCACGGGCCGCGCGAAGGAGGCGAGGATGGCGGCCAGGGAACGCAGGAGCTGATCGCCGGCCTGATGCCCGTAGCTGTCGTTGTAGGCCTTGAAATGGTCGATGTCGCAGAGGATCAAGGACAGGGGGGTCTGGCTGCGGCCCGCGCGCAGGAGCTCCTCGCGCAGCCTCTGCTGGAAGGCCCGGTGGCTGTAGAGCTGGGTCAGGGCGTCGTGCACCGCGGCCTCGTGAACGTGCTCGTAGAGCTGTATGTTCTCCAGGCTCAGGGCCGCCATGGTGGCGAAGAGGTCGACGGTGCGCAGGTCATCCGGAGTGAAGGCCCCCGGCCGGTCGGACTCGAGCTTCAGGAACCCCGCCGGCTGGCGCATGACCTTGATGGGCAGGGCCAAGCCGGAGGCGAAGGCCGGCTGGCCGGCGGCCCAGGCCTGGGCGGCGGCGTCCTTGACCAGGACCGGCGTCTGTCGGCGCAGCGCCAGATCCACAAGAGGGTCTCCGGCGGCTTCGGCCTGCACCTGCACCCGCGCCTCCGGGAAGCGCTCGGAAAGGGCCTCGACGAGGCGGTGGTAGACCTCCCGGCTCTCCGTGATGCGGCCCAGGCTGCGCGCGGTCTCGGCCAGGTCCCGGCGCAGGCGGATCTGGCCGCCCACGCTCTCCTGGTAGCCGCGGTAGTACTTGAGGTCGCGCTCGTCGTCGCGGATGCCCGAGTTCAGGGTCATCCTCTGGGTCAGGGTCTGGCGGGCGTCGGCCAGGTCCCGGCCGCGGTAGAGGGAGACGCCCCAATAGAGGCACCAGAGGCCGGCCGTCTCCACGGCCAGGGCCGCCTTCTCCGCGGCCGCCGGAGCGCGCAGGACCAGCAGCCCCCCCGCCACCGTCGCCAGGAATGTGAAGATGAGCGGCAGCTCGGACTCCCGGCGCAGGTCCGTCCAAAGGGCCAGCAGGCCGTAGAAGGGATAGACCGCCGCGCCGAGGTCGGGCCGCAGGACCAGCTGCAGGGAGATGGCGGCGAAGAGGAGGTTGGCCCCGAGCAAGGTGACGGAGCGTTTGGCCAGCATCAGAGGCTGCGCTGAAGACTCATCAAATGGTGGAGGTGGCGGGATTCGCACCCGCGTCCAAACGACGACCAGCAGGGTCACTACAGGCTTAGCCCGCCTTGAGCTTCATCCGGGAGAAACCGGCGGACTGGTACGCCCGGACTAGCCCCGTTCGGTCTCGGAGCCCCCTCCGACGGTGCCAGCGGGAGGACTCCCAGCCTGCTCATGACGCCGGCTGCCCCCTAGCAGGTGTCGGGGACCGACGTGTGCTCACCGCTTGTTAGGCAGTGGCCCAGGCCAACTGTGAGTTGGCGTTTGTTGTTTAGCCGGTTTTTATCCTGGCTCCAGCCACCCAGGGCCTGCGACCTCTACGGGAACGCCGCCTGTCGAAGCTATTCACCCCCGTATAAGAGAGTATATCAGACCGACGGAAGCGCGTCCAGGGCGGCGAGGAGTTCGCCCGCGGAATGGAAGCGCTTGTCCGGATCGGCCTGGAAGGCGCGCGCGAAGACCCCGTCGAGGCCCGGGGGCAGGCCGGCGACGGACTGAGAGAGGGGCGAGAATGCCATGTTCATCTTGTTCATGAGCATGCCGGCCCCGGTGCCGGTGAAGGCGAGCCGGCCGCTGAGCATCTCGTAGAGGCAGATGGCCAAGGAGTAGACGTCGGCCTCCTTGCGCACCACTCCCCGCTCCTGCTCCGGGGCCATGTAAGGGGGCGTGCCGACCACGGTGTTGGTCATGGACACCCGCGTGGCCGCGTCCTTGGCCACCCGCGCGATGCCGAAATCCATGACCTTCACGAACCCCTCCTTGTTGATCATCACGTTGGACGGCTTGAGGTCGCGGTGGATGACGCCGCGGCCGTGGGCGTAGTCCAGGGCCGCGGCCATGCTGCGGGCCACGCCGAGGGACTCGCGCCAGCCCAGCCCGCCCCGGCGGACGACGAGCTCATGGACGGTGTGCCCGTTGACGAACTCGAAGACCAGGAAGAGGTCGTCGCCCTCCTCGATGATGGCGTATATGTCCACGATGTTGGGATGATGCAGGGCGGCCACGGTCTTGGCCTCGTTGATGAAGCGCAGGCGCTCCCGGCGGCCCAGGCGCAGCTCGTCGCGCATCTTCTTGACCGCGACCGGGCGGCTGAGGGTGACGTCCGCGCCCTCGAAGACCAGGCCCATGCCGCCCGCGCCGATCTGGCGCAGGACCCTGTACTGCCCGCGCAGGAGGCCGCTGTCCGGACTCGTCAGGGGGCGCGGGGTGAGAGTCGGCGGGCCGGCCGGCTCCGCCGCCTCCGGCGCCGGGGTGAAGGCGGTCTTGAAGCGCTGAGTCAGCGGGCCGCCGACGGAGCGCAGCAGGCCCAGGGCCACGAGCAGTCCGCCCAGGGCCGCCGCGCCGGCGAGCACGCCGTAGCGCCGCGCGCGACTCGGACGCCCCGCCTTCGGGTCGTAAGCGGCGCGGGCGAAGTCCCCGCCCGCCTCCCCGGGGAACAGGAAGAAGATGTCGCTGCCCACGGGGCGGTTCCGGGCGTCCTCGAGGCTGGCCTGGTAGCGGGGGTCGCGCGCCGCGGCCTGCTCCAGCAGGGACAGCATCTCCCCGCGCTGCCCGAGCCCGCCCAGGGCGTGGGCGTAGTTGGCCAGGGCGTCGACGTTGCCGGGGTCGATGTCGCGGGCCTCGCCCGCGGCGGTCAGCGCCCCGCGGTAGTCCTTCTGCCGGTTCTTGTTGAAGGCCTTGATCACGAACAGGGAGGTGTTGCGGGGGGCCCGGCGCAGCCCGGCCTCCACGTCGCGCAGCGACAGGTCGTGCCGGCCCAGACGGGTGAAGGCCATGGCCCGCAGGCTGAGGGCCTCGACGTTCTCCGGGTCCGCGGCCAGGGCGCGGCTGAGGTGCCCCAAGGCACCGGCGGTGTCGCCCACGCGCAGGGCGTCCTGGGCCGACTTCACGGCGCCCTCCGCCGCCGGGTTGCGCTTGGTCATCGAAATCGGAGGCAGGGAGACCGTGGCCGGCCCCGCGCCGCCCGTTCCCTGGCCGAGCGGCCCGATGTCCGCCTGGGCCACCTCGCCGGCCAGGTTGCCCTCCTGGGAGTTGCCGCGGCCCTCGGTGAGCTTGAACATGGCCAGGGCCGCCTGGTTGGAGGGGTCGGCCTGCAGGGCCCGGCGCGCGTCCGCGTTGGCGGCCTGGAAGTTGCCCCCCTCGAAGAACAGGGTCGAGCGCGCGTTGAGCGCCTCGACGTTGCCCGGATCCTCCTTCAAGACCTCGTCGAGGTCGGCCAGGGCGTCCGGCTTGTTGCCCTGCTGGAGGGCGCAGCGCCAGCGGTTCCTGCCCGCGCAGGGGTCCTCATAGGTCCCGCCGCCGGACTGTCCTCCGGTCTGCCCGCCCGACCCGAAGCCTGTCTTGGGAAGATTCCCGACCACACTGGCCAAGCCCGGATTGATGCCCTTGAGCTCGCCGACCTGGGCTTCGAAAGCGGCCCGCAGCTGGTCCAGGCGCCCCTGTTCCTCGGGGCTGACGACGCCATCCTGTTTGGCCCGGCGCTCCTGGAAACGGTACTGGAAGAAGGCCTGGGCCGCGCTCGAAGCCCGCTGCAACGAATCGATGGTCATGGGGGCGTGGCCGGATTGGGCATAATAGGGCGCGATGATGTTTTGCTCGATGACCCCAATCTGCCGCTGCATCCATCCGGAGTTCTGGCCCTGGCTCTGGGACTGGAGCTGCTGGCGGATGTACTCCATGGCCTGCCCCTGGTTGTAGCCGTTGCTCCCCTCCCCGGGAGGAAGCCCGATGCCGCCGCTTCCCAGAACCCCGACGGCCAGAAGCAGGACCGGCAGAGATGCCAGGACGGATCTCATGGGGACTATCCGGGCAGGGCCTGGAGGGCGGCGGCCAGTTCCCCCGCGCTGCGGTAGCGCTTCTCCGGGTCGGGCGCCAGGGCCCTGGCCACGACCTCGTCGGTGCTGGCGGGCAGGTTCGGCGCGACCGTGCTCAGGGGGATGTGCCTGCCGTTCACCTTGTTGAGGAGCATGCCCGCACCCTGGCCCGCGAAAGGCAGTTGGTTGCTCACCATCTCGTAGAAGCAGGCCCCCAGGGCGAAGACGTCGGACTCCCGGCGCACGGTCCCCTGCTCCTGCTCCGGGGCCATGTAGGGCGGGGTCCCCACGATGGTGTTGGTCTGCGCGGCCTTGGTGAGCGCCTCCGCCGCCTGGCGGGCCACGCCGAAGTCCATGACCTTGACCTGCCCGTTGGAGGCCAGCATGATGTTGGCGGGCTTGAGGTCGCGGTGGATGACGCCCTGCGCATGGGCGTAGTCCACCGCCGCGCAGGCCTCCTTCATGACGCGCTTGGCGTCGGCCAGGGCCAGGGGGCCGCTCCGGTCCAGGAAGTCGCACAGGGTCTGGCCGTCCACATACTCGAAGACCAGGTACACGTCCCCCCCGTCCTCCACGATGGAATAGATGTCCACGATGTTGGGATGGTGCAGGGTCGCCACGGTGCGCGCCTCGATCAGGAAGCGCCGGCGCTCCTCCGGGTCGCTGCGGATCTCGTCGCGCATCTTCTTGATGGCCACGCGCCGGTTCAGGGCGTTGTCCGTCGCTTCATAGACGACGCCCATGCCTCCGGCCGCGATCTCGCGCAGCACGGTGTAGCCGTTCCAGAAGCCGTCGGCGCCCGCCGTCTCCTCATCAGGCGCCGTCCCGCCCGCGATGCGGCGGATGGTGCCGTACACGGTCTGGCGCCAGCGCGGGGAGAAGACGTGCAGCATCCCCAGCCCCACCAGGCCGCCGCCCATGATGACGACGAGCAGCAGGCGGGCGAAGCGCTGGTTGCGGCCGCCGGGCTCCGGCGCGGAGGCCGCCCCCCCTTTCTTGACCCCCACGTCGGCGAAGAGGAAGAGGAGGTCGGAGTCCTTGGGCGCCTGCAGGGCCTCCTCATATGTCGGCTTGAAGCGCTGGTCGATCTGGGACGCCTTCTTGAGGGATTCGACGGCCCCCTCGCGGTCCCGGAGGCCGGCCAGGGCGAAGGCCCGGTTGTAGTAGGCGAAGGAGTTGGCGGGATCGCGCTCCAGGCTGTAGTTGGCGTCGGCCAGGGCTTCCTGATACCGGCCGGACTGGGCGAAAGCCCAGGAACGGGTCTGCAGGGCCGTGTCGTCGCCGGGCACCAGGCCCAGGGCTAAGCTGGCGTCGTTGATGGCGTCGGAGTACTCGCCGAGCTTGTTCTCCGCGATGGCGCGGCCGTTGTAGGCCTCGGCGTTGCGGCCGTTGAGGGCCACGGCCTGGGTGAGGAGCTCCTTGGCCTTGGTGTAGTCGCGCACGCTCAGGGCCGCCATGGCCTGCGCCGTGACGGCGGCGGACTGCTGGACCGCGGAGGGCGGGGCGGCGGCCTGGCGCTGGAGCTCGGCCGCGATCTCGGCCGCGGTCATGGTCTGCATCCCGGAGAACTCGGGCGCCGCGGCCGAGCCCGCGTTGGGGGCCATGGCGAAGGCGCCGCCCTTGGCGTTGGCGTCGAGCACGTTGGGGAGGGTCACCGTGGGGCTGCGCCCCTCGGAGAGCTTGAGCAGAGTCAAAGCGCCCTTGTGCGCGGGATCGAGCTGCAGGGCCATCTCCGCGGACTGGGCCGCCAAGCGGGTGTCGCCGAGGTTCATGGCCGCGCTGCCGTAGCCGAAGAGCGCGGTGGGGGCCTTGCGGTTGAGCTGCAGAGCGCGGGCGTAATTGCGGAACGCGCTCCGATAGTCCCCCTTCTGCATGTCGGACTGAGCGGAGGCGATCCACCCGTAAGGGTCTCCCGGATAGTTGGACGTCAGGAAACGGTTCGTATTGTCGACGAGCGTCCCGGCGAGGGAAGGGCCCTGGGGCGTGTGGTGCGACGGGAACTGGGGCGAAGACTGCGGCGAGACGCCGACGGGGATCCCAAAAGGAGCGACGGGCACCGAATTATCCACCGGCCCGACCCCCACCTGGATGCCCTTGTTCTTCAGTATGCTGGAAAGGCCGCGCAGCACGCGCATCTCCGGAGGGACATCCTTGGGATCGACGACCGGCGGCGCGTCTTTCGGCGGCGTGGTGCCGTCGTTCCCTGGAGCATTGGCCGCGGCCGCCTGCGCCAACGTGGCCTTCAATTCCGTCAGGCTGGTCTGCCACACGGCCTGAACTTCCTTTTCATCCGTACCAGGCGGAAGGGCGGCCATCTGGGTCATGACCGCGACGATGGCCTGTCTATAATGGACCGACCACACCTCGTCGTATTTCGAGTCATCCAACCGCGCCTCTCGGCGCACGTCCTGGATGATCTTCTCCCTATCCTCCTTGCTGAGCTTCAGAGGGACGGCCCCCACGCATTGGGCGAGAACCAGCAGAAGCATGACCTGCGCCAAGACCCTCATTTCGTTCTCCAGAGATGCCTAAGCAAGTGTATCCCCTGGGACCCCGCCTGTCAAGAAAGGCATCGAGATTTTACCGAAAGTTAAATCTAGGTAAAAAGCCCGCTGCGGCCCTTGATTTGCACGGGAAGTCCTGTTAAAATCCGGGTGAGAGGAGGTCGTGCCATGAAGCTGATCCCGAGCATCGCCGTCGCCGCCGTCATGCTGTTCTGGCCCCTCGCCCGAGCGCACGCGGCGCTGTCCCCCGAAGACAAGCAGTTCTTGAAATCGTGCCAGGTCATCCCAGCCGACATCGACATCATCCCGAAGCTGTCGCAGACCACGCAGGACAACATCGCCAGATGGATCCAGGCGAAAGACTGCGGCAGGACGGGGCCCTTGCGGGCATCGCGGGCGTACTATAGGAAACTGGATGTCAGCAAGCCCATCCCCCTGCTGCCTCCCGGCTGGAGCGTCACTTATCTGACCGAGGAAGAATTCAAGAACTACATCAACATCCTGGACAACGCGCCCTGGTAAGCGGAGCGGACCGGCGCCTGCCGGTCGGAAAGCCCCCTGGCCGAGCGCCAGGGGGGCTCTTTTCTAACGAAGAAGGCCGATGGCCAGCCCTGCCGCCGCGGCCGTCGCCGAGGCGTCCGCGCGCCCCCGGCCCGCGGCGTCGAAGGCCGTGCCGTGGCCCGGCGAGACCCTCACGAAAGGAAGACCCGCGGTCCAGTTGACCACCCCCAACCCGGCCGCGGCCTTGAGCCCGATCATGGCCTGGTCGTGGTAGAGGCAGACCAGGCCGTCGCAGCCCCCCGCCGCGTGCAGGCGCCAGGCCGCGTCCGCAGGCAGAGGCCCGGACAGGCCCAGGCCCAGACGACGGGCTGAACGCGCCGCAGGAGCCAGGATCTTCTTTTCCTCGCTCCCCAGCAGCCCCCCCTCCCCGGCGTGAGGATTGAGGGCGCACAAGACGAGCCGCGGCCGGCGCAAGCCGGTCTGGCGCAGGGCATCGCAGAGGACCCGCGCCGCGGACAGGATGCCGGCCCGGTTCAGAGCCCCGGGCACCCGCGCCAGAGGGATGTGCCGCGTCGCGAGCACGCACCACAGGCGCCTCTGCGGCGCGGCCAGGATCATCTGGGCGTCGCGGCCGGTCTCGGCGCGCAGATACTCCGTATGGTCGCGATAAGGGACTCCGGCCAGACTCCAGGCTTCCTTGGATATGGACGCCGTGACCACCGCGTCCGCCACGCCCCGCGCCGCCAGCCGCACCGCCGTCTTGACCGCCGCGAAGGACATCGCGCCCCCCACCCGGGTGACGCGGCCGAAAGGGGGAGGAGTCAGGCCGAGCCCGGTGTCCCAGACCGGGAGGAGGCCCGGCCGCCAGCCGGCACGCCGCCACACCGACGCCTCCCCCACGAGCAGGGGCCGGCAGGAGCGCGGCAGGGAGCCTCGGCGCAGGGCCGCCAGCACCGCCTCCGGCCCGATGCCGGAAGGGTCTCCGCTGGTGAAGGCGAGTACCGGCCTAGAGCGGCGGCAGGTTGCGTTCAATGACGGCCGAAGCCTTGAGCGACTTGACGTAGGACTCCAGCTCCTTCTGGTAGGTGATGTTCATCATCGCCTTGGACAGCTCGTCTTTGAACTTCTCGAAATCCGGAGGCTCGGCCGCGCGCTTCTCCTGCACGCGCAGGAGGAAGTAGCCCACCTCGGTCTCGATGGGCGCGCTCATCTCGCCCACCGGCAGGCTGAAGGCCGCCTTCTCGAAGTCCGGAGGGGCCACCCCGCGGATGAGGAAGCCGATGTCCCCGCCCCGAGCCGCGTACTCGGCCTCTTCGGAGGCCTCCCGCGCCGTCTGCGCGAAATCGGCCTTGCCCTCCAGGAGCCTGCGGCGCGTCTCCTCGGCCGCGGCCAGGGCGCGCTTCTTCTCGCGCGACGAGTTGGCCGGGGAGAAGCGCAGCAGGATGCGCGAGACCCGCACCCGCTCCGAAGTCATGGCCCTGATCTGGCCGGCGATCTCGAGGAAGGCCTGGGTCTCCTCCTCTTCCATGCCCTTGGGCGGCTCGCTGGCGCCGCTGACGATGAATTCCTTGAGCCGGTCGAAATAGGCCCGGACGTCCTTCTCTGCCGGAGGCGCGACCTTGGCCCGCACCGCCTCTTCCACCACCTTGCGCGCCATGATCTGCTTGGAGAGCCGATCGCGGAACTGGTCGTAGGAGAGGCCCATGGCCTTGAGCTTCCTGGCGAACATGGCTTCGGCCTCGGCCTCCGGGACCGCGTTGCCCTCGTCGTCCTTGGCGAAGCGAGACTTGACCTCGGCCACGCCGTTGTCGACGTCGCGCTCGCGCACCTTGATCTTGAGCTTGGAGCCCTCCTGGTAGAGGACCTCGCGGTCCACCAGCTGCTCGAGCGTCGTCTCGCGCAGCTTGCGCGCGTGCGCCGGGTCGGCGGCGGCCGCCGGCATGGCGCGGCGCCAGTAGTCCATCACCTCGTCGATCTCCTTCTGGAAGTCCGAGAGGAGGACGGGAGAGCCGTTGACCACCGCCACCGTGTCCTCCATGACCTTGGCGGACGCCGGCGCGGCCGCCCACAGCAGGGCGGCGAAAAGGAGCCTATTTGAACTGTTCATCTACGACCTCCACGGGGAACTTCTCCTGCACCGACTGCAGGTAGCGGTCGAGCTTCTGCTTCTCCAGGAGCCTGGCGATGCGGTCGCGGACCTCCTCGAGCTCCACCCGGCGCTCGACCTCCTTCTTGAGCACATGGTAGCCGAGCTTGCTCTTGATGGGACCGGCGACCTCCCCGACCCTCATCTTCATCACGATGTCCTGCAGCTCGGGGATGATCGTCTCCCCGTAAAGGGAGGGCGTCAGGCGTCCGCCGTCGGCGGCCGAGGCCGCGTCGAGGGAGTGGTCCCGGGCCAGGACGGCGAAGCCGGCCCCGGCGCGCGCCTTCTTGCCCAGCTCCTCGGCCTCCACCGGAGAGGCGCAGAGGATGTGCCGCACCTCGGTCTCCATGGGGTAGCGCCGATGATAGTCCCGGATCTCGTCGTCGCCGACCTTGAGCGCGCCGTCGGAACGCAGGTTCTCGAGCCACATGCGGGTGAGCAGGTAGTCGCGCCCCTCGCGCAGGCGCTCCTCCTCCTCGGCCTTGAGGCGGTCCCACTGCACCCGGAAATCCACGGACTTAGGCACCCCGGAGCCCTGGGCGGCGGCCAGGATGAGCTTCTCGCGGATCAGGATGTCGAGGAACTGACGGCGGCCGTTGGGGGTGGCCACGTAGCTCTGGTAGTCCTGCGCGACCTCGGCGAGTTTGCGCTGGAACTCCGATTCGGTGATCTTGAGGGGACCGACCTTGGCCACGATGGAGTCCCGGCCGCGGCAGCCCGCGGCCAGGAAGGCCGCGGCCAGGAAGGGGAGTATCCGTCTCACGGACTCATCGTATCATTTTTCCGCGGCAGCCCCAACCAGGGGCGTCAGGAAGGCCTCCAGCCATGCCAGCGGGCCCTCGCCGCGCAGCTCCACGGCCACGCCCTCGCCGTCCGGACGCCGGGAAAAACGCAACCTGCCGGCGTACGACTGCAGCCAGCCCCGCATCGCCTCGGCGGAGACCTCGGCGCCGGGGTGGAAGATGACCTCGAGGGACCCTCCCTTCTGCGTGGCCCGGCGCACCCGCGCCCGCGCCGCCAGGGCCCGGACCTCCAGGACCCGGAAGAGCAGGCGCACGGGCTCCGGCAGGGGCCCGCAGAGGTCGTCGAGCTCGCGGCGCAGGGCCCGGGCCCCCGCCGCGTCGGCCCTCAGGATGCGCTTGTAGTAGTCCAGCCTCTGCATCTCGCCGGGGAGATAGCTCTCCGGGATGTAGGCCTCCACGTTGAGGTCGAGCGCCGTCTCGGCGCCCCCGGCGGCCTCGGGCCGGCCCCGGCGGCGTCCCAGCTCGGCCTCCAGCAGTTCGGCGTACATCTCGGAGCCGACCGCGTTGATGAAGCCGTGCTGGCGCGCGCCCAGGAGCTCCCCGCAGCCCCGGATCTCCAGGTCGCGCATGGCGAGCTTCACCCCGGAGCCCAGCTCCCCGAACTCGCGCAGGGCCTCCAGCCTCTGGCGCGCCTCGTCGGTCAGCGCCGCGAGCGCCTCCGCGCGGGAGGGGAAGAAGAGCCAGCAGACCGCGCGCTGGCGCTCGCGGCCGATGCGGCCGCGCAGCTGGTAGAGCTGGGCCAGACCGAAGTCCTGCGCGTCCTCCACGAGCAAGGTGTTGACCGAAGGGATGTCCAGGCCGGATTCGATGATGGTGGAGGCCACCAGCACGTCCGCCTCCCGGTGGTAGAACTCCCACATCGCGGCCTCGATCTCCGAGGCGCGCATCTGGCCGTGCGCCAGGACGAAGCGCGCCCCGGGCACGAGTCCCTGCAGGCGTCGCCGGCAGTCCTCCAGGGTCCGGACCCGGTTGTGGACGTAGTAGACCTGTCCCCCCCGGGCGAGCTCGTCCGAGATCGCCGCGGCCGCCGCGCCCTCGTCGTAGGGTCCCACCTTGGTGAGTATGGGCTGGCGCCCCACCGGCGGGCTCTGGATCAGAGAGATGGCGCGCAGGCCGGACATGGCCTGGTTGAGGGTGCGCGGGATGGGCGTGGCGGAAAGGGCGAGGCAGTCCACGGTCCGGCGCAGGAGCTTGAGCTTCTCCTTGTCGGCCACGCCGAAGCGGTGCTCCTCGTCGATGATGGTCAGGCCCAGGTCCTTGAACCGCACGTCCTTCTGCAGGAGCCGCGCGGTGCCGATGACCACGTCCACCGTGCCCGCGGCCAAGCCGGCGAGGACCTTGCGGACCTCGCCTTTCGGCTGGAAGCGCGTCAGCAGCCCCAGGCGCACGGGATAGTCCGCGAAGCGCGCGCAGAAGGTCCGGTAATGCTGCTCGGCCAGGATGGTGGTGGGCACGAGCAGGGCGGCCTGTTTGAAGGCGGCCGCGCACTTGAAGGCGGCGCGCATGGCCACCTCGGTCTTGCCGAAGCCCACGTCGCCTACCACCACCCGGTCCATGGGGTGCGGGGCGCACATGTCCGCCAAAGTGTCCGCGATGGCCTGGCCCTGGTCCGGGGTCTCCTCGTAGGGGAACTCCGCGGCGAAGGCCCGCTCCATCGCGCTCTCCGGCGGGAAGGCGAAGCCCGGCTTGGCCGCGCGCTCGGCCTGGGTCTTGAGGAGAGCCTCGGCCAGTTCGCGCACGCCCTCGCGCACCGCGGCCTTGACCTCCTCCCAGTTGCGGCTGTCCAAAGACGAAAGGCGCGGGCGCTTGCCCTCCGCGCCGGAGTACCTCTGCACCTTGCCGAACTCATGCATGGGCAGGAAAAGCCGGTCCGAACCGCGGAACTCCAGGGCCAGGCAGTCCACGGTGCCGTGCCCCGGAGCCGAGACCGGCTCGAGCCCCCGGAAGCGGGCCAACCCGTAGTCCTGGTGCACGATGAAGTCCCCCCTCTTGAGTTCGCCCAGGCGCAGGGCGCCGCGGTTGGCCGCGGTGAAGCGCCGCCAGCGCAAGGA
>JACRDS010000159.1 GCA_016212825.1 Elusimicrobiota bacterium
ACCAGGACCGAGGGCTTCTTGTTGTCGCGCTCCCAGGTCTTGAACTTCACCGAAGCCATGTGCACCGAGTCCACGCGCGACATCTGCCCGGCCCCGATGCCCACGGTGGCGTCAGGCCCGGCCAGCACGATCGCGTTGGAGCGCACGTGCTTGCAGGCCGTCCAGGCGAAGCGCAGGGCCGCCTCTTCCTCCGGTGAAGGCTGGACCTGGGTCACGACCTTCATGGCGTCTCCGAAGGTCAGCCGGTCCGGTTCCGTCACCAGCACCTCGCTCCCGACCGAGCGCCACTGCAGGTCCCGCGTGGGCGGGTCCTGGCGCACCAGCAGCCGCACGTTGGGCTTCTGCTTCAGCAAGGCCAGAGCCTCGGAGGAGAAGTCCGGGGCCGTGATCACCTCCACGAAGCGCTGGGACAGGACCTCCGCGATGTCCTTCTCCACCGGACGGTTGAAGGCCAGCACCCCTCCGAACGCGGAGAGCGGGTCGCAGGCCCAGGCCTTCTCGAAAGCCTCCTTCAAGGACTTGCCCGCGGCCATGCCGCAGGGCGTCACGTGCTTGAAGATCACGGCCGCGGGCTGGGAGAACTCGCTGACCGCGTCCCAGGTCCCGGCCGCGTCGAGGATGTTGTTGTAGGACAGCTCCTTGCCGTGGAGCTGGGTGAAGGAGGTCCTGCCCGAGGGGGCGTAGAGGGCCGCCTTTTGGTGCGGGTTCTCGCCGTAGCGCAAAGACTGCACCTTGGACAAGGTCGCGCCCAGTTCGGCCGGGAAAGCCTCGGCGCCCTGGCCGCCCCAGGCCCGCGAGATCATGGCGTCGTACTCCGCCGTGTGCCTGAACGCCGTCAGGGCCAGGCGCTTGCGCGTCTCGTGGCAGAGCTGGCCGTTGGCCGACTCCAGCTCAGCCAGGAGGGCGGGGTAATCCGCCGGCGAGGTGACCACGGCCACGTCCTCGAAGTTCTTCGCGGCCGCGCGGATCAGGGCCACGCCGCCGATGTCGATCTGCTCGATGACGTCCTGGCTGTACGGGTCCGGGGCCTTGGCCGCGGTGCGCGCGAACGGATAGAGGTTGACCACCACCAGGTCGATGGGCTCGATGCCCAGGGCCGCGGCCTCGCGCGCCTGCACCGGGTCCTTGCGCCGCAGCAGGATCGCCCCGTGCACGTGCGGGTGCAGGGTCTTCACGCGGCCGTCCAGGATCTCCGGGAAGCCCGTCATGGTGTCCAGGGGCCGCACAGTCACGCCGGACTCGCGCAGCAGCCTCGCGGTCCCCGAGGTCGAGACCACCTCCATTCCCAGACCCTCCAAGGCCTTGACGAAATCCACCAGGCCCGTCTTCTCCGAGACCGACACCAGGGCCCGCTGGACGCGCGCCGAGCCCGCTCCCGCGGGAGGCAGCACCGAGACCGCGCGCCCGTCGAGCTTGAGCCGGCCCGCGCAGAACAGGCCCACCACCTTCGGGTAGAGCCAGTGTTCCTGCATGAGCACGCGCGCGGCCAGCCGCTCCGGCGTGTCGTCCGGCATCACCGCCACCGCGGCCTGGGCCGCGATGGGCCCGTGGTCGTAGAGCTCGTCGACGAAATGCACGGTGCAGCCGCTCACCTTGGCGCCCGAGGCCAGCACCGCCTCGTGGACCTTCCTCCCGTAGAGGCCCTGACCGCCGAAGGCGGGCAGCAGGGCCGGGTGGATGTTGAGGATGCGGCCTGGGAAGGCCTTGAGCATGGGGGCGTGGAGCCGGCTCAGGAAGCCCGCCAGGCAGACCAGCTCCACCTGCTTCTCCCGGCAGAGCCGGGCCAGGTGCGCGCTGTATTCCTCGGGGGTCGGGAAATCCGCGGGCTTGGCCGTGACCGCGGGCACGCCCGCGCGCTCGGCCCGGCGCAGGGCGCCGGCGCCCTCCCGGCTCGACGCCACCAGGACGACCTTGCCGCGGATCCGGCCCGAACTGCAGGAGTCGAGCAGGACCTGCAGGTTCGTCCCTTCCCCCGAGACCAGGACCGCGATCTTGGTCATCTCAGCTCCACCTCCGGCTTGCCCGCCCTGACCTCGCCGATGAGGCGCGCCTGCGGGAGGAGCTTGCGCGCCGGGTTGAGGCTGTCCGGCCGGATCACCACCACCATGCCGATGCCCATGTTGAAGGTGCGCCACATCTCGGTCTCCGGCACGTTGCCCCGCCGCCGGACTTCGGTGAAGACCTCGGGCACCTTCCAGCTGTCGCGGTAGAGCACGACGCGGCAGCGTTTGGGCAGGATGCGCGGCACGTTCTCCACCAGGCCGCCGCCCGTGATGTGCGCCAGGCCCAGGATGATCTGGCCCTTCTCGCGCAGGCCGCAGGCCAGGCGGTCGATCTGGTCCACGTAGATGCGCGTGGGCGTCAGCAGGCGCGGGCCCCAGTGGCGCAGGTGCCGGCCCGTGAAGACCTTGCGCACCAGGGAGAAGCCGTTGGAGTGCAGCCCCGAGGAGGGCAGGCCCAGCACCAGGTCGCCGGGGAAGATCTTGGAGCCGTCGATGACCTCGGACTTCTTCACGATCCCGACGGAGAAGCCGGCCAGGTCGTACTCGCCCGGCGGGTAGAAGCCCGGCATCTCGGCCGTCTCGCCGCCCAGCAGCATGGAGCGGCCCTGCCGGCAGCCCTCGAGTATGCCTGCCATGATGCGCTTGGAGCGCTTGAGGTCCAGCCTGCCCGTGGCGTAGTAGTCCAGGAAGATCATGGGCCGCGCGCCGCAGGTGATGAGGTCGTTGACGCACATGGCCACCAAGTCGATGCCGATGGTGTCGTGCCGGTCCAGGGCGAAGGCGAACTTG
Source organism: Elusimicrobiota bacterium (assembly GCA_016212825.1). Taxonomy (GTDB): domain Bacteria; phylum Elusimicrobiota; class Elusimicrobia; order UBA1565; family UBA9628; genus UBA9628. The sequence goes on from JACRDS010000159.1 coordinate 2,793, forward strand.
AGCTTGGTGCCCACGCCGTCGGTGCAGGCCACCAGGCGCCAGGGGTCGCCGCCGTCGGCCGGGATGGGGAAGAGCCCGGAGAAGCCTCCGATGGCCGGGGACTTCTTCTGCAGGAAGTCCACCAGCTTGTCCGCCAGCTCTATGTCGACGCCTGATTTCTTGTAGGTGAGGTTCATGGTTTCGGTCTGCTCCCGGGTTTGACGAGCGGCTTGCCCTGCCGGCAGAGCTCGCACTTGTCGGCGGGGACGGCGGTCAGCGGCAGGTGGATGAGGCTCGCGAAAGGGACGCCGAGGTCCGGCGGCTCGGAGGCGCGGCAGACGATGGAGGCCGCGCCCACGACCTCCGCGCCCAGACGGCGGGCCAGGGCGATGACCTCGCCCGTGGATTTCCCGGTGGTGATGACGTCCTCCACCACCAGGACCTTCTCGCCGGGCTTCAGGGCGAAGCCCCGGCGCAGGGTCATGAGACCGTTCTCGCGCTCCGCGAAGAAGGCGCGCACGTCCAGGGCCGCGGCCGTCTCCTGGCCGATGACCACCCCGCCCAGGGCCGGCGAGAGCACCAGGTCCGGCGGCTGGGGGGCCAGCCGCGCCAGAGCCGCCCCGAGGCGGAAGGCATGGCGGGGGTGCGCCAGGACCAGGGCGCACTGCATGTAGCGGTCGCTGTGCAGCCCGGAGGAGAGCTGGAAGTGCCCCTCCAGCATGGCGCCCGTCTCCACGAGCAGGCTGCGCAGCTCCTGGGACGACAGGGGGGGGGATTCCGTCATGGTCTCTCCAGTGCGCTGGCCGAGGCGTGGCGCATCTCGGCGAGTATGTTCTGCGCGGCCTTGAGCGGCTCCGGCGCCGCCGTGATGGGCCGCCCCACCACGATGTAGTTGATGCCCAAGGCCGCGGCCTGTCCGGGCGTCATGACGCGCTTCTGGTCCTGGACGCCGCTCGACTTGGGCCGTATGCCCGGGCAGATGAAGCGCATGTCCAGGTGGGGCAGGGCCTTGCGCAGGGACCCCACTTCCTGGCCGGAGCAGATGGTCCCGTCGATGCCGTTGACCCAACCCAGGCGCGCCAGGTTCTTGACCGTCGTGGGCAGGGAGGTCCGCCCGTGCAGCAGGCGCAGGTCCCCGGCGCCCAGGCTGGTCAGCACGGTCACGCCCCAGAGCTTGGGCCGCGGGCGGACTTCGGCCGCGGCCTTGAGCATCGCCGCGCCTCCGGAGAGGTGGACGGACACCGAGTGCGCGCCCAGCTTCTGCGCCTCCGCCACAGCATGGGCCACGGTCTGCGGGATGTCGTGGAGCTTGAGGTCCAGGAACACCCGTCCTCCGAAGCGGTGCACCAGGTCCACGGCGCGCTTGCCGTGCGCGGTAAAGAGGCGCAGGCCGACCTTGTAGAAGGTCACCGTGTTCTTGAGGGCCTGCAGGAGCGCCTCCTCCTCGTTGATGGTGCCCACGTCCAGGGCCGCGATGAGTTCGGTCATGCCTTCTCCGTCCCCACGGCCGCGGCCACGCTCGAGAATCCTCCCGCCCTCAGCAGCGCCTTGAGCTCCCGCAGGACGCGCGTCACGGCGCCGGGTCCGCCGTAGACCAGCCCGGTGTAGAGCTGCACCAACCCGGCCCCGGCGCGCAGCTTCTCCAGCACGTCTCCTCCCGTCTCCACGCCGCCCACCCCGATGATGGGCAGGCGGCCCTCCGTGAGGCGGTGGATCCTCGCGATCATGGCGGTGGCGGCCGAGCGCAGGGGCCGGCCGCTCAAGCCTCCCTGGATGTCGCCCGGGTCGCGGCTGAGGGCCGTGCGGGAGGTCGTGGTGTTGACGGCCACCACGCCGTCGGCGTGGCGCATGATGAGGCCAAGCAGGTCCGGCAGCTGGGCGTCGGCCAGGTCCGGGGAGAGCTTGACCAGCACCGGCTTGCGCGGCGAATTGGCCGCCTCCAAGGCGGCAAGGATGCGCTCGAGCTGCAGGCGCTCCTGCAGGTCGCGCAGCCCGGTCTGGTTGGGACAGCTCACGTTGACCACGAAATAGTCCGCCCACGGGTGCAGGAGGCGCAGGACCAGCGCGTACTCCTCCGGGGCCTTGGCCTTGGGGCAGTCGGCGTTGAGGCCGATGTTGACGCCGACCGGGACGGCGGCGCGGCCGGCCGACTGAAGGCGCCGGGCTGCCGCCTGAGCGCCCGCGCTGGGGAAGCCCATGCGGTTGATGAGGGCGTGCTCCAGGGGCAGGCGCATGAGCCGCGGCTTGGGGTTGCCGGGCTGGGGCCGCAGGGTCACGGAACCCAGCTCCAGGAAGCCGAAGCCCAGGCTGGGCAGGATCGGGGTGAGCAGGCAGTCCTTGTCGAAGCCCGCGGCCAGACCGACCGGGTTGGGGAAATCCAACCCGAAGACCGTGGTGCGCAGCCCCGGCGCCTGGGCGCCGGCGACCGCGGCCAGCAGGGCCGGCCCGCCGGGGACGCGGCCCAGGAACCCCAGGCCGCGCACCGCGCGCTCGTGCGCGGCCTCCGCGTCCATGCGGAACAGGAGCGGGCGGATCACGCGCTCATAGAGCATGCACGATCCTCCCCGCCCTGACGGTGGCGCGCACGCGGCCCCGCAGGCGCATGCCGATGAAGGGGCAATTGGCGCTGCGCGACTGGAAGCGGCCGGGGACGGTCCAGGGCTCGTCCGGCGAGAGCAAAGTAGCGTCGGCGTCCATGCCGGGGCGCAGGGAGCCTTTCCGGGCCAGCCCCAGGATGCGGGCCGGCGCGGCGCTGGCGCACTCGGCGAGCCGGCGGCGGCTGAGCCTGCCGCGGTGGACGAGGAAATGGAGGATGACGGGCAGCGCCGTCTCCAGGCCGATGACCCCGAAGGGCGCCCGCCGCATCCCCAGGCCTTTCTTGGCTGCGCTGTGGGGCGCGTGGTCCGTGGCCACGGCGTCGATGGACCCGTCGGCCAGGGCCTCCTGCAGGGCGGCGCGGTCGGCGCGCGAGCGCAGGGGGGGATTCATCTTCCAGGATGGGTCCGGGCCGGGGATGTCGTCCTCGCACAGGGCCAGGTGGTGCGGAGAGGCCTCGGCGGTGACGGCCAGGCCGCGGCGTTTGGCCGCGCGCACGGCCTCCACGCTCTGACGGCAGCTCAGGTGGCACAGGTGCAGGCGGGCCCCGGTCAGCTCGGCCAGGGCGATGTCGCGCAGGACCATGACGGTCTCGGCGGCCCAGCTCTGGCCGGGCAGGCGCAGGCGGCGGGAGGCCCGGCCTTCGTTGACGGGGGCTCCCCGGCTCAGGGCCGGGTCCTCGCAGTGGGACATGAAGGGGATGTCCAGGCTTCTGGCGGACTCCAGGGCCCGGCGCATCAGGTTCGAATCGAGCACGGAGCGTCCGTCCTCGCTGACCGCGTCCATGCCGCGCAGGTCGGCCAGCTCCCGGCCTTGCTGGCCCTTGCTGGCGCAGCCGGCGAAGAGGACCTGGGCCGCGGCGGCGGCGGCCTTGCGGCGCAGGCGCCGCAGCAGGGCGGGGCTGTCCAGGGGCGGCTTGGTGTTGGGCATGGCCAGCACCGCGGTGAAGCCGCCGGCGGCCGCGGCGCTGGCCCCGGAGAGGATGTCCTCGGCGTCCTCCCCGCCGGGCTCGCGCAGGTGCACGTGCAGGTCGATGAGGCCGGGGAGCACCCAGCAGCCGCGCGCGTCGAGGACGGGGACGGAGGGATGGCGCCGGGCGAGGTCCCGGCCGAGGGAGCGGACGCGGCCGTTCTCAGAGAGGATGTCGCGCACCGACTCCAGTCCCTGCTCCGGGTCGATGACCAGTCCGCCGCGGATCAAAAGCCGCTGTGGCATTCTCGGCGCTCCTGCATATTACACCAGTTTGTCTGGCTGGTGTTCAACGAGCGGGAGACTCAGGCCTTCTTGACCGCGATGTGCGCCGCGAGCTCGGCTTCCAGGGCGATGACCGTCTCCCCCGCCTGCACCACGACCGAGGGCTCGCGCTGGCGCAGGGCGACGCGGCTGCCCGGGGTCAGGCCCAAAGCCAGGAGCTTCTGCAGGACGGACTTGTCCTCCAGGGCGAGGTAGACGATCTTGCCGGTCTCGCCCGGACGCAGCTTGTGCAGCGGCATGACGATCGGGTCGGCGCGGCTCTGGACTTCCCGGCAGCAGTCTCCGGGCGGGATCGGGGTCCCGTGGGGGCAATGCCGCGGGTGGCCCAGCAATGTGCAGATGGCCCGCGTGGCCTCCGGGGAAAGGGTGTGCTCCCAGCGGCAGGCGTCCTCATCGATGCTCTCGGAGCGCACGTCGAGGATGTCGACCAGCATGCGCTCCGCCAAGCGGTGGCGGCGCGTCACGTCCTCGGCGATCCGGCCGCCCTCGGCGGTGAACTCCACCTCGGCGCCGCTGGCGCGCAGGAGGCCCTTCTCCAGGAGCCGCTCATAGACGCCCGGCGCCACGCCCTGCGCGAGGACTTCGCGGAGCTCCTGGGCGGCGCAGCGGCCGGACTCGCGGTGATGCCAGACCACTCCCAGGGCCTCCTCCTCTTCCTCCAGGGCGCTCGGCTTGAGACGGCTCATCGCTCCCATGTACATGTCGGTCTCCTTCTCAGAGCAGGTTCGTGAACTCCAGCAGCCGGTTGAGCGCTCCCGCCACCGCGAAGGCGGCCGCGAAGACGAAGGCGCTGATGAGGGTCGCGGTCCTGGCCCCCCGCTCCTTGACCATGACCAGGAACTGCGCCAGGCAGGGCATGAACAAGGTGATGGCGACCAGGCTGACCACGATCTGCCTGGAATCGAGGGCCCCTTTCTCTGCGAGGACGAAGAGCCCGGCGGCCCCATAGTCCCGCCTGAGGAAGCCCAGGATGAAGCACCAGGCGGCTTCCTTGGGCAGGCCCAGCAAGGCGGTCGTGACCGGGGCCAGCAGGGTTTCGACCTTCTGGAGGACTCCGATGCGGTCGCAGAGGAACAGGGCCAGAGTCCCCAGGATGAACAGAGGGACGGCCTCCTTGAGATACCAGACCAGGCGCATCTTGATCTTGAGGAGGATGTTCCCGAGCTTGGGGATGCGCAAGGGGGGTATCTCCATGATGAAGGGCGCCCGGGCCCCGGGCAGGAGCTTGGACGCGGCCCAGCCGGCGGCCAAGGTGGTGCCTCCGACCGCGGCCAGCCAGACGCCCCATTCCCGCCAGCCGTGCTTGGCCAGTATGCCCATGATGACTCCCAACTGGGCGGAGCAGGGGATGCCCAGGGTCAGCAGCAAGGTGGCGAGTATGCGCTCCTTGCGCGTCTCCAGGATGCGGGTGCCCAGCGTGGCCATGGTGTCGCAGCCTAAACCCAGCACCAAGGGGATGACGGCTTTGCCGTTGAGGCCCACCACCCGGAAGGCCCGGTCGAGCATGGCGCTCAGGCGCGGCAGGTAGCCCGAGTCCTCCAGGCAGCCGAAGAAGAGGAAGAAGGCCGTGACGATGGGGAACACGATGGCCAAGGCGTAGGTGAGCGCCATCGTGATCACGCCGTACTCTCCGACCAGCATGTCCTGGACGAAAGGGAAGGGGATCGCGGCTTTCACCGCGCGCACGGCCAGCGGGTTGACGTATGCGCCGAAGAGGGTGTTCTCCATGAAGTCCACCCCTTCGCCGGCGGCCAGGACGCCGACGAAGTAGTACATGGCCAGCAAGGTGGCCGCGACCAGGGCGTAGCCGGGCAGGCCGCGCATGGTCCAGAGGTCCAGGGCCTGCAGCCAGCCCGGCCGTCCCGCCGGGGCCCGGGTCTGGACCTGGCTCAGGGTGTCCAGCGCCCACGCCTCCTGGCCGGCGTGCACCAGCAGCTCCGGCGGGCGCAGGAAGCGGCGGCGCAGCTCGGCGGCGCGCGCGTCGGCGCCTTCCCCGCAGAATCGGGAGAGGGCCGCGAAGCGCGGCCCCGGCAAGGAAGCCAGGGCGGACTCGATCTCGGGCGCATAGCGCGGCCCGCGGGCCGGCGCGGCCTTGGGCAGGGCCTCCTTGAGGCGGTCCATGCCTTCGCCGGTCGTGGCCACGGTCTCCACCACCGGCACCCCGAGCAGGGCGCTCAGGCGCCGGGCGTCGCAGCGCAGGCCTCGCGACGCCGCCTCGTCCGACATGTTCAAGGCCAGGACCATGGGCAGCCCCAGGTCGGCGAGGGCGGCGGTGAGCATCAGGCTCTGCCGCAGGTTCTTGGCGTCGGCGACCTGGATGACGACGTCCGGCTTCTCGCGGAGGAGCAGGTCCCGGGTGACCACCTCGTCCTCGGACTGGGGCGCGAGCGAACGCACGCCCGGAGTGTCTATCACCTGCCAGGTCCGGCCCGCCAGCCGTCCCACCCCGCGGGTCACGTCTACCGTGGTGCCGGGATAGTTCGAGACGGTGGCATAGCTGCCCGTCAAGCGGTTGAAGACCACGGACTTGCCCACGTTGGGATGC
>JACRDS010000160.1 GCA_016212825.1 Elusimicrobiota bacterium
ACCCGAGGCCGTGTCCGAGCTCCAGCGCCTGGGCGGCCAGCTCGCCGAGGCGCAGGCGCTGGACAAGCAGAGGGAGGCCGAGTTGGCGGCCCTGGCCGGCCGGCTGGAACAGGCGCAGGCCGATGCCGCGGGGCTGCGCGGCACCGCGCGCAGGAGGAGGCCAAGAAGGCGGCCCAGAGGATCGCGGCCGCGGAGAAGGTGCCCTGGACGGAGGAGCGCGCCGGACTGCTGAGCCGGGTGGAGACGCTGGATCGGGAGCTGCGCCGCGTGCGCGCCATCAACGAGAACATCCAGCGGGAATGGACCGAGACCTCATCCCGCCAGGACGCCGCGCGCCTCGCGGAGATCGCCGCGCTCAAGAACGAGCTGGAGAAGCTGCACGCACATCACCGGCCGGCTTAGCCGAGCAGCAGCAGGAGGGCCATGAAGCCCACCCCGGAGGCGATGAGCAGGGAATGCCAGAAGGCCGAGGACAGGCTGACGGTCTCCTGCAGCTCCGGGACCAGGTCCGACCCGGCGATGTAGATGAAGCCCCCCGCCGTGATGGGCAGGACCACGGCGGAGAAGCCCTGGACCATGGGACCCACCAGGAGGGCCAGGACCCCGCCGAGGACCGCGGTGAGAGCCGAAAGGAAGTTCCCCAGCAGGGCCTTGCGCACGCTCAGGCCGCCGTGCACGAGCAGGGCGAAGTCGCCGATCTCGTGGGGCACCTCGTGGAAGACCACGGCGAGCGTGGTGGCGATCCCCATCGGGACGCTCACCCCGTAGCTGGCGCCGATGAGCAGCCCGTCGATGAAGTTGTGCGCGCCGTCCACCAGCAGGATGAGCGGGACCAGCGGCTTGACCCGCGAGGTCCTGGCGAAGGCGCTGCCCTGCCCCCAGCGGATGAGCTTCTCGCCCGCGAAGAAGATGACGATGCCCAGGAGCGCCCAGAACCCGGTGGCCGGCCCCGGCCCCAAGGTCCGGAAGGCTTCGGGCAGGATGTGGAGGAAAGCGTCTCCGAAGAGCGCCCCCACCGCGAAGCTCACCAGGAGGAAGAGGACCTGCCGCAGCCTCTCCTCCCGCAGGGAGAGCGTGAAGACCCCCATCAGGGAGAGCAGGCTCACGAAGACCAGGCTGGAGACCGCCCAGAGCCAGGTGCTCACCACGCCCTTATCTCTTGCTCTGGGCCGCGGCGGCCCAGTCTGCGGGGACCGCGGCCAGGTCCACGAGGACCGTCTCCTGGCTGGGCATGAAGGTGACGCACGCAGGCTCCACGTAGCCGTCCCTCTGCTCCAGGATGCGCCGGCGCTCGGCCTCGGGCCTCTTGATCAGGGAAGGATAGAGGTCCTCGAACTGCCCGACATAACCCTGGCTGGAGACCTTGATCCACATCCTGTCGAACTGATCGCTGGCGTCGCAAACGAAGTGCCCGTTGAGGCTGGTTTGACAGAGTTCGGTGCTGGTGATGAGGCCCTCGCCAGCGGACAGGACGATGGAGGCATGGGAGAGGGGCTTCTTGGTGGCCAGGTCGAAGACCACCCCGTAGAAGCGCCTCCGGCCGGGAAGCGGGGCGGGAGATGCCGGAGCGGGACGGGCCTCCGGGTCCAGGGCGGGCGCGGGCATGTTGGCTCCCGTGGAGCCCGCGGCGCCTGGAACGCCTGCGGCGCCCGGAACCCCTGCGACCCTGGCCTCCAGGGCCGCGACCACGGCGGCCCGGCGGTCCTCGGCCCTCTGGTGCAGCAGCCAGGCGCCCCACCCCGCGGCGACGAGCAGGGCGCAGGAGGCCATCAGGCCCGGATGGCGGCGCGGCGCGGACCGCGGCCCCTCCGCGTCCTCAGGCAGTTCCTCGCGATAGATATCTTTCTCGTCGAATTTCATGCTCAATCCGCCAGGCCCGCGGCGGCCCAGACGAAGCCGGCCAGAGCCGCGGCGCCGCCCGTCCACTTGAGTCCCGAATACTCGCCCCACACTCCCAGTCCCGTGACGATGAGTCCCAGGACGCCCACGCCCGCCCCCCGGGCCGCAGCCGGATGCGTCCAATCCTTGGCGCGGAAGACGGCCGCATAGAGGAAGGCCCCCGCGCCGACGCAGAGGAGGCCGACGATGGCCCAGCCCAGCAAAGAATCCCTCATGGGCGCTATTCTAGCACAATGCGCCGCCGGCCCCAAAAGGGCCGCCCGGACGCCGATGCGTCCGGGCGGCTCTCTGAACGGGCGACGGCTCTAGTTGCTCTCGAGGCTGCGGAACCAGCTCTGGATCGCGTCCGTCACGCGCTGGACCTTGTCCTGCGGGCCGTTGATGACGAGCAGGAAGTCGGACTCCACCCAGCCCTTGTACTCCTTGAGCTCATAGGTGATGCCGTCCTGCTGGTCGAGGAACCGCGAGAGCTCGCGCTTGACGCGGCCGCGCAGCAGGGCCCCGACCGTGAAGGTCATCTTGGCCCGCACCTGAGGCTGCTCGGCCTGGTCGGCCTGGAAACCCATGCGGCCCTCGGCAGCCCCCCCCATCTCGGCGCCCTTGTAGGAGACGGTCCGGCCCAGCAGCCAGTTGGTCAGGCGCCGAGCCAGCGTCACGATCATGCTCGGGTTCTGCGGCAGGGCGATGCCGTGGGCCTTGGCCGCGGCCCGGATGTCGGCCTCGTGCGGCAGGTTGCCCTGCGCGTCCATGTCGGAGAGCAGCACCTGGGCCATGGCGGCCGGGATGTTGGAGGCCTTGGCGAACATGGTCGGCAGGACCAGGCTCTCGGCGAGCGCGGCGCCGGCCGCGTCGCCCAGCTTGGCCATCAGCCCCTTGCGCAGCTTCCAGGCGAAGCCGCCCCAAGCCTGGCCCTGGTCGTGCACCTCGTCGTAGTCGTTGTACTGGTACTTGTTGTCGCCGTGGCGGATGTAATCGACCAGGTTGCCGTCGGCGTCGGGCCGCGCCTTCTTGAGGAAGTGCTCCCCGATGATCGGGTTGTTCAGGAGGTACATGGAGACGATGTCGCCCCAGCCCTCGGAGAGCCCGCCATTGACGATGCCGCCCAGCATGTCGTCCCAGTAATGGCCGTACTCGTGGTCGGCCACGGTGTCGTAGCCGGAGTTGACGCAGTTCTCGCTCGACTTGAAGAAGTTCAAGCTCGGGCGTCCCGGCGTGTAGTAGGCGTTGCACTCGTCGTCGATGTTGGTGCGCACGACGATGGGCTTGCTGTCCATCTTCTCGTTGGTGACCTTGTGGTCCTTGAGGAAGCCGTAGGCCAGGTTCACCTTCTGGAAGGCGCTGATCTGGGCCAGCGCGTTCTCGTCGTTGAGGGTGGAGTTCGGGTTGAAGACCACCTGGAGGCCCGTGTCGCCCGGCTTGACCGCCACGTTGACCGAGAGGGTCTTGCCCGAGCTGTCCTGGAGGTTGACGAACGGCCCGGAGAGGGTCGCGGCGAGCGCCAGACCTTCCGGCCCGACTTGCAGGGGGGAGTCCGTGGTGAAGCGGCCGTCCTTGTCCGTGACATAGGTCTTGCCGCCGATCTTGACGGAGAGATAGGCCAGCGGGATATCCTTGAGCTCGGCGCCCGGGACCTGCGGGCCCTTGTCCACGGTCTTGCCGCTGACCGCGCCGGCCACGACGTCCTTCTTGGCGGCCTCGTCGGCGCCCGCGCGGGGGTTCCACGCGAAGGCCTCGCCCGTGACCACGTCCACGGCCAGCATGATGGGGCCGGGGCCGTTCTCTATGAGGTAGATGTTGGCCGCGTGCCAGGCGCCCTTGACGTAGACGATCTTCTTCTCGAGGAAGGAGGCTTCGAGGCCGAACATCTGCACGTACGGCCCCAGGCGCTCGAGCGCCTTGTCCTTGAGCTCCTCGTCCGGGAAGCGCGGCGTGGTGTCGACCGGCGTGTTGGGGTAGAGCTTGGCCATGGTGGCCATGACCACGGGCCGGTTCTGCAGGACCTTGACCGTGAAGCTCAGCCCGGTGCCATGCATGACCACGCCGTTCTGCTGCTGCTGGAAGTAGGCGTAGATGGTGTCGGCCTGGTGCCCGACGCCGGCCACGCGGCGGACGTGCACGGTGGCGAGCTGCGCGCTGGGGATGCCGAACTTGGCCGGGTCCGCGTCGACCATGGCGCGCAGGGCGCGCTCCACATCGGCCTCGTTGGCCGGGTCGGCGTTGAGCAAGGTGGGGCCGCTGAAGATGTCCGGGCCGGTGGTCAGGGCTCCCGGCAGGTCGAAGTTCTCTATGGAGACGCCGCCGCCGCCCTTGGTGGGCGGGGTGGTGGGCGCCTCGTCGAGGACCATGCCCTGCGGCAGGTTGCTCTTCTGCGGCAGGATGCCCGCGACCGCGCCGGGCGCGGCGGGCTTGGAATTGTCGAAGACCCGTCCGAAGCTGAGCTTGGAGGCGATGGCCGAGGCCAGGCGTCCGACCAGACTCTTGCGCCCGGCCGGAACGGCGGCGGTCTCGGCGGAGGCCTCTTCGGCCAGGACGGAGAGCTGCGCCTGCGGGCCCTGGGCCGGAGCGGCCAGGACCGAGGCGGCGGGGCCCTGGGCGGAGAGCACCACGGGGGCTGCGGGCGCGCCCGCTTCGGGGGCCGCGAAGCCCTGGACGGCCGTCACGCCGGGGGCCGCCACGATGGGCGACTGCGGCAGGGCCAAAGAGCCGCCCAGGTTCAGGCGGCCGGAGGGGGTCAGGAGGGAGCCGTTGCCGATGTTCTGGGAACCGGCGTTGACGGGCAGGCCGGTGAGGCCTCCCGGCACGGCGCTCCCGGCGACCTGCGTCTGCACGACGGCGGCGGGGAAGGCCGGCAGGGGCAGGGAGGTCAGGTTGAGAGCGAGGGAGATGAGGACGGCGGAGGTCTTGCTGATGTTCTTCATGGTAACTGGATTCTAGCGCACCTCGCACGCGCCGGTAGTGAGTCCTTGGGGCAAATGGACGAAGACATGAGGCCCACGGATTTCCGGGACCAAGGACTCATACGAAAAGCCCGGGGTCCTGACGGCGGCGGGGCCCCTGGTCAACCGAGCTTCTGTTCCGAGGTCCGGTCCGAGCGGAGCGAGGATCGGACCCCCGCGCCGACAGTCCCGTCGGCGCGGTTCCGTTTTCGCCGCGGGCGGCTGGCCACTCGGCGGCAGAATCGGCTAAAATCCCCTCATGCCCATCCTCGGCACCGCCCAGTCCATCCCGGCCCTGCGCCAGGCGCTCGAAGCCGTGCCGGTGCAGGAGAAGGGGCAGACGCTCCTGCTCCTGCGCGACCTCGAGGACATCGCGACCCAGGCCGTGGGGCTCTCCCCCGCGGGACTGGCCATGGCCACCTGTTTCGACGGCAAGCGCAATGCGGCCGAAGTCGCCGCTCTCTTCGCGCAGCACACCGGTCATCTGGTCAAAGCCGAGGAGGTCCTCGGCCTGGCGCAGGACCTAGAGAAAAGCCTGCTCCTGGAGACGCCCCGGACCGCGGAGCGCCGGCGCGCCATCCTCCAGGAGTTCCGCGACGCGCCCGTGAGGAAGGCCAGCGCGGCGGGCCGCTCCTATCCGGATGAGCCCCTGGCGCTGGCCAAGCAGTTCGGCTCCTACCTCAAGGACGCCAAAGGACCGGGCCGAGAGCTCGCGGCCGGACCCGTCGCCGCGGCGCCGCTGGGCCTCTTCGCCCCGCACATAGACTTCGAGCGCGGCGGCCCGGTCTACGCCTGGGCCTATCAGGCGCTCTCGGAATGCCGCCCCCCAGACGCGGTCGTGGCTCTGGGGGTCGCGCACATGTCCCCGAACTCCCCGTGGGTCATGACTCCCAAGGCCTTCGCCACCCCGTGCGGGGAGGTCCCCCTGCACCGGGAGCTCTACGACGAGCTGCGCGCGACGCTCTGGTACGACCCGCGCGACGACGAATGGGTCCACCGCAACGAGCACTCCCTGGAGCTGCAAGCCGTCTGGCTGCGCCATCTCTGGAAGGACAAGACCCCGCCCTGGGTCCCGGTCCTGGTCTCCTCCTTCGAGCGCTTCGCCTCCGACGCGCCGCCCTCGCGCGTGGCGACCGTGGAAGGCTCCCTGGTGAAGATGGGACGGGTCCTGAAGGCCCGCGTCGAGCGGGGCGAGCGCATCCTGGTCCTGGCCGGGGTGGACCTCGCCCACGTGGGGCCGCGATTCGGCGACGAGAAGGACGTGACCGGGGACGAGAAGAAGAACATCGAGGCGGCCGACCGCGCCAGCCTCGAGCACGCCCTGCGCCTGGAGGCCGACGCCTTCTACCTCTCGGTGGTCTCGGACGGCAACAAGCGCAAGGTCTGCGGCCTCTCCGCCCTCTACACGGCCCTGCGCCTCATCAAAGCCCTGGCCGGGGACGGGTCTGGGACCGGCAAGCTCCTCGCCTACGGCCAAGCCGACGACCCGGCCGGAGGCGTGGTGAGCTTCGCCAGCGGGATCTTCCTGGCCTAGGAGGCCGGCTCAGAGGGCGGGAAGGTCTTCCTCTATATACGGGACATCCACGAGCCCGCGCAGGGCCGGGCTCTTCCACCAGCCGCGGTCGGTCTCCAGGATGACCTGCCCGCCGCGCCGCATGAGGATGGGGAGCTCGTGGTTGAAGAGCACGACCACGTCCCCTTGCGCCACCTTCAGCAGGGCCATGACCACCCGGACCAGGCTGAAGTTCCCGGCATAGCCGTCGTCGGGATTGTGGACGGAGAGGTCGAGGCGCAGGTCCAGGCTGGACTTCGGAGTGAATCCGTAAGCCTCCCTGACGATGTGCGCCCGGGCCGCGGCGGGCCGGCCCGGGAAAGTGATGAGCCCCGGGATGTCCCCGAGCCCAGCCGCCTTGAGCAATTCCTCGGCCGGGCGTTGGTCCGCGAAGTGCAGCTCGTATTCTATCGCCATCTACTGGGCCGGGACCGGCAGAGGGACCGCCTGGCCGGCCTTGATCAGGGGGATCACCTGCCCTCCCCGCACGACCAGGATGTCCCCCAGATTGGGGATGGGGAACCGGCGCGCCTGCGCCTGCAGGGCCCCGAGCTCGACGGACGATCCGTCCAGGTTGAGCACGAAGCTGTGCGCCTGGTTCCTGGCTGCCTTGCTCTCCAGGGTGGTCCAGATGTTGACGGCCTTGCCGGTGAAGGGCGAATAGCAGTCATGCCCGACCCCGTCGATGATGTAGTCGGCCCCGGCCGCGAGCCCGTTCTGGTGCACGCGGTAGCCGCTCTTGACGAGGAGTTGGGCCGCGTCGTTCTGCCTCTGCAGGGCCAGCTTGTTGGAAGGGGTCTCGGCCGGGTTGATGCGGGCCGGCTCCCCGGTGAGCTCCCCCTGGCCCGGCACCGGCCCGAAGACCCGCTCCAGAGGCGCCTTGAGGGCGGCGGGCAGGCGCGCGTCCAGGGCCGCGGCGCCCTTGCCCACGCCGAGCTTGCCCAGCCGGGACGAGATGGCCGAGGTCATGGAGTCGATCGCGGCCCGGCCGGGCTTGGTCTTGCCGATGCCATAGCCGATGGCGCTCATGAGGGCGAGTATCAGGACCGTGCCGCCGACCTTGCCCAGCCTGAGCAGAGAAACGGAGTTCTGCAGCGTCCCGGCCTGGGACTTCCAGAGCGCGCGGCTGGCGTCCCACCCTTCTTTGACCAGAGGCCCCAAGGTCGCGGCGAGCATGCCCAGAGAGGCGAGGCTCACCGCCACCTTGGCCACCAGGCCGAAGCCGGAGACCGCGGACATCACCAGGCCCAGCAGGAGGAAGAGCAGCGTGGTGGCGATGCCCGCGATGGTGCCGAACTGGGCCTTGAAGGCTTCCACGACGCCCGCGATGAGCGGGGCCATGGTGGGATGTTCGCGGCAAAGGGAAGCGATCTGCGGATGTCCGGACAGGGCCTGTCGACAGGAAGCCTCCCCCGCTGAGACCGGCTCGTCCACCGCTGGCACAGCCGCCGGCTTGAACCCCTTGTTCTGAGGCTGCGCTGGCTGGCCGTCCCTGTAAGCGGCAGGCGCCGCGGCCACGACGCCCGCCCCGCCCTGTCCCGACGCGCGGTCCAGATCCCAGAAGCGCCGCGACTGGCTGCCGTCCAGGGCCTGCGTCCACTTCTTCGGGTCCGCCGCGCCCTGGGCGCTCTTGAGGTCTGCCGGCTGCCGGCTCGTCGTTGGAGGAGCAGCTCCGGCAGCCGTCACGGCCGGAGGGAAGAGCCGGTTCAGCAACTCCCGGACCTTGTCCACGCGCGGCTGGAACTGCGCGCCGCCCTGCGCCTGCATGGCCGAGGCTGCGGCGTCCTTGACCGCGAAGAGCTCCCGGTCAGCAGGCTGGACAGAGGCTAAAGACTGCGCGATGACCTTCAAGGAAGCGGCGGCCTGGTCTCCCTGCGCCAGCCGAGGCTGGATGGCGCGGAGTTGCGACAGAGCGGCGGCACGGTCGAAAGCGCTCCCGGGAAGCGGGAGGGCGAACAAGAGGAATGCGGCTGCTACGGAGGCTCGGGATGGCATGGGGTCGCCTCAGCCCTCTTTATATAACCCCTGAACCCCCGATTTTCAAGCCCAAATCCGGGGCCCAAATCCGGGGACACCATACTCAATTCCGATGAAATCAGTATGGTGTCCCCAGATTCCATACTCAAGTCCGGTGAAATCAGTATGGTGTCCCCAGATTCCATAAGTGAGGTCCCCGGATTAGATGTGCAGGCCGAAGAGGGCGCCGCCTTCCTTGAGAAGGCGCTGGAGGTGCTCCGGCCCTTGGAAGCTCTCGCCGTAGAGCTTGGCGATGGGCTCGGTGCCGGAGAGCCGGGCCAGCAGCCAGGCGTCCTGCAGATAGATCTTGACCCCGTCCGTGTCGCGCACGCCGGTCACCTTCTGTCCGGCCAGCTCCTTGAGGGAGGAGAAGGTCCCGGCTTTGGCGGCCTTGATCCTCTGCCGCTGCTCCTCGGTGATGGCCACGTCCACGCGGCGGTAGACCGGGTCGCCGAAGCGCGCGGTCAGCTCCCGATAGAGCTCCCGGAGGTCCTTGCCCGTGCACGCCATGACCTCGGCCAGCAGCAGCACGGCGAGTATGCCGTCCTTCTCCGCGGTCCAGCGGTAGATGGAGAGCCCCGCGCTCTCCTCGCCGGCCAGGATGTAGCGGTCCTGGCGGATGCCGTCCACGTACCACTTGAAGCCCACGTTGACCTCGTCGGCCTTGCGTCCCTTGGACTCGGCGATGCGGTCGAGCAGGTGCGTGGTCCCGATGGTGCGGCCCACGGTGAGCGAGGACGGCCACTGCGGCCGGTTGTCGAACAGGTAGGCGGCCAGGACGCACAAGGCCTGGTTGGGGGTCAGCAGCCCGGAGCTCTTGGTGGCCGCGCCGAAGCGGTCCGCGTCCGGGTCCGAGGCGCCCACGAAGTCGTACTTGCCGGCCTGCGCCAGGTCGAGGAGGGGCTTCATGGGATAGACCGAGGAGGGATCCATGCGGATCTGCCCGTCGTGGTCGCGCGGGATGAAGCCGAAGGTGGGGTCCACGGTCTTGTCCACCACGCGCAGCCCCTTGAGGCCGTAGTCCTTGCGCAAGGCCTCGTAGTAAGGGATGGAGGCGCCTCCCAGCGGGTGGATGCCGATGCGCAGGCCGGATGACTTGATGGCCTCGAGGTCCACGACCTGGGAAAGCTTCTGAAGGTAGGGCCCCACGAGGTCCGGGGTCTCCAGGAGGCCCTGCGCCTTGGCCTTGGCCAGAGAGACGCGCTTGACGAGCTTCGGGTCCTCGAGGCATTCGTTGGCGTACTTCTCGATGACCGATGTGTCCTCCGCTCCCGCGGGCCCGCCGCTGGAAGGGTTGTACTTGAGGCCCATGTCGTGCGGCGGGTTGTGCGAGGCGGTGCCGTTGAGCGAGGCCGCGGCGCGGCCCGCGATGATCTCGAAGGAGAACACGGGGGTGGGCAGGGGGAACTCGGAGAGGCGCACGCGCAGGCCGTTGCCGGCCAGGACCTCGGCGCAGATCCTCGCGGTCTCGGCGCTCATCAGGCGCGTGTCGCCGCCCAGCAGGATCGGCCCGGAGAGGCCGCGCTCCGCGTGGAGCCGGGCCACGGCCTGGGCGATGGCCTCGGCGTGGCGCCGGGAAAAGCCCGCCCCGAGCCGGCCGCGGTGTCCGGATGTGCCGAATTTGACGCGCTCCAGGGGCGCGCTCGGGGCGTCGAACTCGCGCGCCAGATGGTGGACGTTGATGACTTCCGGGCTCAGGCGTCCGGCTTCGGGATGGGGCATTTTCCCTCCAGGAGATGTCCGGCGCCTGCTATTCTACAACAACGCGGCGCCATTGACAGCCGCGGGCCGGCCTGCCATAATCTAGGAAGAACCGCCATGGACCAACCCTCCCTCCCCCCGCTCTCCGGCCGCAAGGACAACACCACCATCATCCTCGTCGCCATCGTAGGCGGCGTGACTTTGGTCATGCTCGCGGCGGTCTTCTTCATGATGGGCGGCTCCGAGACGCCGTCCATCCGGGCGAAGGGCGGCCCGGTCTTCGGCGGCCCTGCCGCCGGCGGGCCGGGACAGGCCGCGCAGGCGACGGGTGCCATGCCCACTCTCCCGGGCCAGCCCATCCCAGGACAGCCTCAGCCCGCCCCGGACCAGGCCCAGCCGACCTCGGACTCCCTGTCCTTCGTCACCAACACGGGAGGCGACCAATGGGGAAGCAGGGTGGCCGGGGTGTCCGCGAGCCAGCGCGCCAAGGAGAAGCAGTTCCTCGTCCAATACGACGAGCTGATCCGGAAGTATCAGGAGCGGCTCAGCGCCATCGGCCTGCGCTACCGGGAGAAGAACCCGGTCGTGCGGCAGGTGGATGAGGACTTCGGGAAGCTGAACCGGTACATGGCCGTCAAGCGCCGCTACGAAGCGGACCGGGATCTCTACCAATGGGCCCGGGATACGGCCGCCCTGCCCGAGGTCCGCACCACGATCCGCAAATACCTCTCCAACCCCGAGGCCTGGAAAGTCGCCATCGACATGTCGCTCGAGGCGCTCAAGCAGCCGCCGCCGGCCCCGATCTACAAAGAGGTCCAGCGCATGATGCTGACCGACCCGGCCTTGATCGACATCACCAAAGACATCGGGGACGAAGCGACGAAGAACGTGGGGCCCGCGGTCGTGAGCATGGCCACGTCAGGTAAGGACATCGGCCCGCTCAAGCAGGTGGTCGCGGACCTCGGCCTCGGCCCGAAGCCGTCCCATTGAAAAACGTGCCTCTCCTCCCCAATGAGAGGCACGCAGCGCAGCCGCGATCCGTCTTGATCCAGCCGCTCTAGCCGCAGCAGCCGGTCTGGGTCTGGCCGCCGCTGTTGTTATTGTTGCTGCTGGCGCTCTGCGAAGACACTCCCAAGAACGCCAATCCGGCCAAGGACAGCGTGATGACCAGAAGCCTGTATATGCTCGTTTTCATCTCGGGTCTCCTGCTCCCGCGCATTGCTCATGAAAGTATAGCCCCCCGGATCGCACTCCGCAATAGGCTAAGCGGGATTTACCGATTTTTATCTTTGCAGCCCAGCCACAGCCAGGCCAGGCCCGCTCCGAGCAGGCTGAGAAGGGCCAGCAGCTGGCCCGTGCTCAGGCCGCAGAAGAGGAGCCGCCCGGGGTCGCTGGCCCGGAGGAAATCCTCCGCGAACCGCAGAAGGGCATAGAGCGCCGCGCTGAGCAGGAAAGCCGAGCCTGGCCTCAGCCCCCCCCTGCGGATGCGCGGCAGAACGGCCGAGTGCAGCAGGAGGAAGATGAGTCCGGCGCCCACGACCTCGTAAAGCTGCGCGGGATGCAAGGGAACGCCCAACAGTTCGCGCGGGACGCCGCCCGTGCTCTCCCTGAAGATGATGCCCCAGGAGGAACCCGTGGGCCGGCCGTAGCAGCAGCCGTTGAGCAGGCAGCCCAAGCGCATGAGCACGAGCCCTGACATCGCCGCGGCCCCCAGAGCGTCCGCCACGGGAGCGATCGCCAGACCCCGGCGGCGGCAGAACAGGACGGCCGCGGCGGCAGCGCCCCAGAACACGCCGAAGAAAGAGCCGCCCGCCACGCGCCCGTCCAGAAGCCGTCCCAGATTGGCGGCCAATCCCCGTCCATAGAGCGCGGCGTAGACGCCGACGCTCCCCGCGAAAACCCCCAGCATCAGGGCGAATATCAGGCCCCAGAAGTCCTCCTCCGTCAGGCCCAGGGCCCGCCTTCGGGACCGCAGGTAGAGCGTCGCGGCCAGGGCCGCCAGCCAGGCGAAGACGGGCGCGGAATGCAGGTCGTGGCGCAGAAAAGACAGGAGTATCGGCCTCATTCGCAGGCCTCCAAGGTCAGGCGGGCCGCTTTCAGGGAAGCGAACACCAGGGCCGAGTCCAGGAACATTCCGTACAGGATGCCCAGGACGATGCCGCCGCCCATCCGACCCTGCAGATAGTAGGCCCAGCAGCCATTGCTCGTGCCCCAAAAGTCCGCGAAGAAGACGTAGACCAGGCCCGTCAGCAGGAGCCGCGCGTCGCGCGGGTCCGGCCGGTAGAGCAGCCAAGCCCCGAGAAAAGCGAAGACCGCGGCGCTCGCGGGCCGCGGCGCCGCCGGCAGGACGAAGGCCCAGAAGACCAGCGTGTAGGCGGCCGCATAGCCCCAATAGATGGTCCTGCTCCGGACCGCGATCCAGCCGCCCCAGCGGGCCTCGACCGCCCCGGCCGCGCGGTCTATGACCAGAGCGCCGAGGGTCCAGCCGGGGATGATCCAGAGGGGAGGCGTCTCGCCCGTATAGTAAGCCCAGACCCCGGTCCGGGTGCCCCAGGCCTCGACGATCCAGCCCAGCAGGGAGGCGTAGAGGACGATCAAGGCGTCCCTTTTCGGCGTAATCCTGGCCGGGACCGTGCGGATGGTCATGAGCACGATGGCTCCCAGAAGGGCAACCTCCCCAAGGACGCGCCAGCGGGCCTGACCGCCGCGCTGGAGCTGGCCCAGCGTCACCTGGAACGCCTGGATGAAAAGATCCTGGCGCCAGAGCGCGACGGCCGCCAGAAGGGCCGCAGCGCCGGCCGCATAGAGGAGCCGCCCGCGGTCACCCATGCCGCCCCCCGCCGCGGCCGCGGACCAGCAGGACCGCGAATCCGACTGACAGGAGGACGGCCGCCAGCGCCCACGGGCGGCGCAGGCCGTGGTCTCCCAGCCCGCAGCGGATGAGATAGCCGGACAGATACAGGAGCGCGGCCGCGGCGCTGGCCGCGAACCAGAGCGCGTTGCCGGACCGCAGCCGCTCCGGATACGGCCGGCGCAGCAGCAGGCCGCCGACGCACTCGGCCGACAGCGAGACCGCCGCGAGGAGGAAGGCCGCGGCCAGGGCCTCCCGGGCGCGGCCGGCGAGCCCCAATCCGTTGGCCGTGTGCCGGTACACATAGAGCTGCAGCAGCAGGACGAAGGTCAGCCAGGCGGAGACCCAGGCGTTCCCGATCCGACAGGCCGGCAGCCAGCGCGCCAGGCCGAGCTTGCCCAGGATGATGTTCCAGAGCAACGCCGCGTCGCCGGGCCGGCTGATGGTGACGGACCACAGGGACTCGAGGTAGCGTCCCCAGCCGCTGGCCTCGCGCCCGGCATGGCAGGCGCCCCTGGACGCCAGGCCGACGACCGCCCAAGGGCCCGAGCTCGCCGGGACCGTCGCATGGACCTGCTTGCGCTCGGGGTAGGCTCCCCAGGCCTCCTCCAGGCTGCGTCCGGACCGCAGCGCCGCGGCCCGCACGCTGAAGAAGTCCGCGCGCAGCGGCCTGCGGCCGGGAGCGTTGCGCAGATGGTACAGACAGCCGGGGTTGAAGACGTGCGTCCTCAGCATGGCCTCCAGGTCCTCGGAGGCCTCCGTCCCGTGCAGGAGCAGGACCCAGTCCCGCGCCCGGTCCCCGGCCTCTCGGAGCGCCGGGCCGGCCGGCTCGCCGGACGCCAAGGTCACGGTGGTCACCTCTCTCGGAACCAAGGCGGACTGCCCTTTGGCCATGCGCATCCGCTCGCCGGAGAAATAGGGCTCCGCGCAGGCCCCGATCCCGTGCCGTTCTCCGGCGTAGCCGGCCACATCCAGTTCCCGCACCAGGCCCGCGCGGGCTTTGGGCGAACGGAGCTCGTCCAGCTTCTTCCTCCACAGCGGAGAGACCTCGTCGACCTCGTCGTTGGCGTCCCGCAGGGGCGTGGGCAGGGCGGCGCCGCACAGCTCGCACCACTTGAGCTGCTCCACGAAATCCGCCGGCGTGCGCGTCCACCAATCGGGCTCGATCGGCCAGCCCCCCGAGCCGCCCGACAAGGCGTCCAAGGCCCCGGCGACCTCGCAGAAGAAGGCCCCTTTGGGCGTGACCGAAGCGCTCCAGTATTTCTGGACCCAGCAGTCGTCCCGCAGTCGCAGCCACTCCGCGTCGGGGATCCCCAGCTCCGCCCGGGTGAGCAGCAAGGCGGAATGCCGGCTCGGATGGCTGTGATCGTTGACGATCTGGACCCCGAACGTGTCTTGGATGAGCTCGAGATGCTCGTAGTACTTCTCGCCGAGGGATGTGAACAGCCCGCGATGATTGTGCCGCAGGATATCCATGCGCTCGGCGATCAGATAGCCCATGAAATCGGACTGCGGCGGATACGATCCGGAGCTGTCCGGGTCGGACCCGATGACCGAACGATAGTAGCGGACGAACTCCTCGAACCGCGGGTGCAGGGTGGGCTCGCCGCCCGTGATGCCGACGATCCCCGGGAAGTCCCGGAGCGAATCCACGGCCTTCTTGAAGGTCTCGAAGTCCATCATCGCGGGCCGGGCATGGTGCCCGCAGAAGCGCGTGCAGTGGGCGCAGCGCCGCGCGCAGACGTTGGTGATGTCGATCTGGATGACCGTCATCTCGGCTGGAGAACGCATCAGCAGCTCCGCACTTCCTGCGGGCCGCGGACGCGGTAGCGCCTTCCCGCCCAGACCACGGTGCTGGAGAACAGGGAGTTGCCGAAGTTGACCGCGTAAGCGGCCCAGAGCAGGGGCGCGCTGGCCGCGGCCAGGACCGAGTGATAAAGCCAGCGCTCCGGGAAACGGGCGCGCAGGATGGCGAAGACCAAACCCAGGTTCGCCGCGTCCGCGCCGTAGAGGCAGAGCGCCGGCGCATAGGTCCCGAGCCAGGCGCCGCGCAGCACGATCCAGCACTTCAGCAGCGTGACGGAGAGGCCCAGCAGCCACAGGAACGGGTCGTAGACCCGGAAGCACACGATCCAGCGGTTGAAGACCGAGAAGAAGCCGCGCGCGTCGCAGCCGTCCGAGGAGTGCGGCATGGCCGCGGAAACGAACTCCACCCTCTTGCCGTGCCGGCGCGCCAGCGTGGTCACGGGCATGTCCTCCAGCAGAGACGCCTCCCAGACCCGGGCCACGCCCCAGGCCTCGAAATCGCCGCGCCGCAGGGCCAGGGACTGCCCGGCGGCGCGCTCCAGGAGGCTGAAATAGACCACGCTGGCCGCCATCCACACCGAGCGCAGGAAGCCCCAGAAGCCGCCGCACGGGAGGTAGATCATGGCGGAGCTCGCCGCCCCCACGGATGGGTCCCGCAGAGGCGCCAGCATCCGCCGCATCCAATCCGGAGGCACGACCAGGTCCGAATCCGTGAAAAGCAGCGCCTCGCTGTCCGCGGCCACATGCGGCAGGGCGCCCAGGAGGTTGGCCAGCTTCGCGGAGCACCGCTTCGGCTCGACCCCGGAGACCACCACCCGGGCGCGCGCGCCCGGCGCATCGGCCAGGATGGCCCGCAGGCGCCCGTACGCCGGGTCCGCGGCATCGGCCACGACGAAGATGAATTCCCTGCGGCCCCCGTATTCCTGCGCCAGCAGGGCCCGGACGCCGGCCGCGAGGCTGTCCGCGGCCTCACGGCACGGGACGATGACCGACACCGGCGGGACGTGGGGCTCCGCCTCCCGGGAAACCTCCCGTCTCAGCTTGAGATGGAAGAGCCAGGTGAAAAAGAGCTGCGCCGCCCCCAGCCCGGCCGCCATCAACATCAAGTCGAGCCTCCCCATGCCGGTCTCAACGATAGCAACGGCAAAGCGGCCCGTCAAGGTTGCTTTGACAAGGCTCGCCGCCTGCGGTAGGATATGCCGGTCATGCGCCTGCGGCGTCTCTCCCTCGCCCTGCTCTCCGGCGGGATCCTCGGCGCCGGCTATTGGCCGGGCTCCTGGGGGGTCTTCGCCTGGGCCGCCTATGTCCCGCTCCTGTGGGTCGTCCGGGATTCGACTCCGCGCCAGGCCTTCCTGTGGGGGATGGCGTTCTCCGGCGCCGAGTTCGCCGCCGCGACGCCCTGGCTCTACGATGTCGTGCGCCGCTGGCTCGAACTGCCCGCGCCGGCGCGCGCCTTCTGCTTCGCCGCGCTCTGCGCCTATCACGGGCTCATGGCGGGGCTGGCCTGCGCGGCCGGCAGGCGGCTGGCCCAGCTCTGGCACGACCGGCGCGGGACAGACCTGACGGCGGCCGCGGCCGCGTTCATGGTCCCGGCCCTGGTGGCGGCGGAAGGGTTCTTCCCCCGCCAGTTCCCCGCGCAGCTGGCCGAGACGCAGCTCTTCCATCTGCCCTCCGTCCAGCTCCTCGAAGCGGCAGGCCCGGCCGGCCTGGCCTGGCTCATCATCGGGTTCAACGCGGCGCTCTACCTCTGCTTCCGGTCCTACAAAGCGTCGTCCGACCAGTTCCGAAGGTATGCCGCCCTGCTGGCATGCGTCGTGGTCGTCCTGGCAGCCAATGAAGCCTGGGGGCGCTGGCGGATGTCCCGGGTCGACTCGGAGACGGCCCTCCGGATCGCGCAGGGGCGCTCGCTGCGGGTCGGGATGGTCCAGGGACGGCTCCCTCACGACCGGGATTACCTGCGCCTCTCCCATGAGCGGGACCTGCACGCGCACAACCTGTCCGCCTACGACAGGCTCAGCCGGGAGGCCCTGGCCTCGGGTCCGCTGGACCTGCTCATCTGGCCGGGGAACATACTGCCCGACGTCTTCGATTACGGTTCCGCGGACAGCTTCGACCCGTCCCTGGGAGGCAAGCCCCTGGGCAGCTTCCTGCGCGAGCGGATCTCCGGCCGCGTCCCGACCATGTTCTACACGGTCGGCCGGGACCGCGACGGGGCCCGGCGCTGGGCCGTCGTGCTGACCAGCCCCTCCCAGGAGCCTCTGGCCCTGGCGGAGAAGATGATCCTGACGCCCTTCGGGGACTACACTCCGGGAGGAAGCCTCTTCCCCTTCCTGCGGCGCCTCAACCCCAACACGCGCGCCATGAGCCGGGGGACACGGCCGGGAGTGCTCCGGCTGCCGGATAAAGCCCGCATCGCCGTCCTCATCTGCTACGAGGACCTGGTCCCCGGCTACGCCGCGGGGTTCCTCCCCCTGGGCGCCGAGGTCTTCGCGGACATCGCCGGCAACAGCTGGGACGACACGACCATGCTGCCGTACCAGCACATGCGCTTCGCCGCCCTGCGCGCCGTGGAGAACCGCCGTTACCTCCTGCGCAGCACCATCAGCGGCGTCAGCGCGGTCATCGATCCGGCCGGCCGGATCGTGCAGAGCATCGGCGCTCGCGAGGAAGGGGTCATCACGACGACGGTCGCCCTGCTGGACGGCCAGCCTCTCTCCGGTCTGGTCGGCCGCTGGCTCTATCGGCTGGCCGCCGGGCTCCTGGCGGGGCTGTGCCTGGCGGGACTCAGCGCGAGAAGGACTGGAGGGCCTCGAACTCGGCCGCGAAGCCCCTGAGGTCGGCGGGCGCCGTGGAGAAGAGGGCCGCGCCCAGGCCCCCGTCGGCGAAGGTCTCGAAGGACCCGAGCTGGGCGAGCTCGCCGTCGAGGACCGCGAACTGGGCGCGCAGGTCCTCGCCGCCGAAGGGGGAGACCTGGACGCCCGCCTGCAAGAGAGGCTGGAGGTCTCCGCCCGAGGCCAGGTCCTGGCCGGCCACGATGCGCACCACGGCGCCGTGGCCGCGGGCGTCGAGGATGGCTTGCGCGAGCCTGGAGGTCAGGCGGGGCAGGACGGCGTCCACGGAGGTCCTGCAGATCGATATGGCGGAGGCCAAGCGGTCTTCGCTGACGCCCTGCACGGGCATGGCCCAGGCAGGCCAGGAGCGGCCCTTGAAGCGCAGGGAGCCAAGTTCCTCCTCGGCCTGGGGGCCTTCTCCGGAGGCCACGGCCAGGCCGGAGAGGGGCTTGGCCTGGGACCAGAGCCAGGCCCAATAGGAGGAGAAGCCCAGCACCGTACCGGGGTCGTCTCGGAAGGCCAGGCCGTGGTGGGCCGCGGGGGCGTCCCCGGGCTTGAAAGAGCCCATCTCCACGATCCGGCCGTCGAGCAGGGCGAAGCTGCCGGACCAGAGACGCACGCGGCCGGCGGCGGGCAAGGAGCGCAGGAGGGCTCCGCTGTAGATGACCGCGCGCAGCTCGGCCGAGCGGGACGCGCCGCCGGCCGGAGCGACCTGCCCGTAGGAGGTGAGCAGGCGCACGTCCACTTTGCGGCGCTTGGCGCGCACCAGCGCCTCGGAGACCTGCGGCGAAGCGAAGACCGGGGCGGCCAGGAAGACCGAAGTCTGGGCCGCGTCTATGGCCGAGGCCAGGACCGGCTCAGCCCCGCCGCCGAAGCGGTAGGAGCCCAGGGCCGCGCCGTTGAGGTCCACGGCCGGGACCGGGGGCGCCGGCGGCAGCTTCGCCGCCGCGGGGACATCCCGTCCCCGCAGGCTGGGGGAGAAGACGAAGCGGATGGCCGGGCCGCCGTTGGAGAACAGGTTCTCCAGGGCCTGGCGGTCGGAGGGCAGGGGGGAGGCGCTGACCCCGGCGTGGGCGGCGAAGAGGCTGGCCGGAGCCAGCCAGAGGAGGAGCATGGACAACGACGCCCGGCGCGCCGCTCGGCGCGGATCTGCCGTCATAAGAGGATTTTAGCGGTCCCGGGACGACCCCTCCTGAGGACTATGGCCTACTCTCCCCTGGGCCCAAAGGCCCACCCTGGACAACCCGCTCTCAGACCGCTACGATAGGACTGCCCGCCATGGAGCCCAAGTACCTCCGCATGATCCGAGGCATCCGGGAGCCGCCGGACGCGGAGCGCACCTGGTCCGTGTACATGGTGCGCTGCTCGGACGGCTCCCTCTACACGGGCGCGGCCAAGGGCGTGGATGAGCGGGTGGCCAAGCACAACGCCGGCCGCGGCGCGGCCTACACCCGGCCCCGGCGGCCGGTCCGCCTCGTGTACCGCGAGGACGGCCTCACCCGCTCCGAAGCCCTGGTCCGGGAAGCAGGCATCAAATCCCTCCCCAAGCCGGGCAAGGAGATCCTCGTCGGAGGGCCCCGTTTGATTTCGAAGAAGAAAAGAGGGAGAATAGCCCACCGATGCTGAGGACAGGATTCCTGCTGCTCTTCTGGACGGCCCAGGCCCACGCGGCCCCCGCCCTGGTCAAGGAGCCGGGGGTGCGCCTCTCCTCCGCGGTCGTGGGAGGCGCGGTGAACGCCCCCCCCGACGCCAACAATCCCATGAAGATCGTCAACGCCGGCACGCGCTTCTACTACATCCGCGGCAGCACCGCCGTCTACTCCGCGCTCACCAACGACGGCGGCCAGACCTTCGTGGACGATGCCGGCATCCGCCTGTCGTCGGCCACGCCGCCGCTGCTGCACATCTCCTCCATCACCGGGCTCTCCATCCTGCCCCTCACCCCCGTCCCCGGCGGGGGCTACCGGATGGTCTACACGGCGGTCTCCACGAGCGCCGCCGGCGACGTCTACGACGTCTGCAGCGCGACCTCGGCCGACGGCCTGGCCTGGGCCAACGACACCGGCACGCGCATCAGCGGCGGCGGGAACTTCCTGGGCTCCCCCTCCCTCGTCAAGCTGGGGACCGGGGAGTGGCGCCTCTACTACATCCAGAACACCGGGGCCGCGACCTTGGCCAACCGGCGCATCCACTCCGCCCTGTCCAGCGACCAGGGACGCAACTTCCCGACCAAAGGCCAGCTGGCCTTCTCCGCCGGCCAGGCCGGGGATGTGGCCGCCACCAAGCTCACCAACGGCCGCATCCGCCTCTACTACACCGCCCCCCTCTCCGGAGAGACCACGAACTCCACCCTCGTCAGCGCCCTGTCCCAGGCGGGCGACGCCGGCGGGACCCTCTTCGACGCCGAAGCCGGGGTGCGCCTGGCCACGGACTCGGCCTCGGGCTTCCTAAGCGCCCCCTTCGTCATCCGCTCCACGGACTCCTGGCGCTGGAAGCTCTATTACAACTACGCGCCCTTCGCGACCGCGGTCAGCACCGCCGAGGTCTTCTCCGCCTCGGCCTACGCCCCCGCGCCCTCGGCCATGAGCCCAAGCACCGTCCTGCGCACCGCCGGCTCCACCGCCTTCACTGTCACGGGAGACGGCTTCTCGCAGACCGCGGTGCCGGTCCTGACCCTGAACCAGGGCGGGACGGTCATCGCCTCGGACGCCGCCGCCACGCGCACGGACGACCAGACCCTCTCCGTCAACTTCACCCTCACCGGGAGAGCCCTCGGCTCCTGGGACCTCAAGGCGGTCAACGACAACGGCTACAGCGGGACGCTGAGCGGCGCCCTCTACCTGGACTTCGCCCCGGGCACGGTGCGCATGACCGACAACCTCATGCGTCCGAGCCTGGGGACCCAGGCCCGCATCGACGTCATGACCTTCAGCGCCGGCCCGCTCAGCGTGAAGCTCTACACCCTCGACGGCGGGCTGGTCAAGACGCTCTATGACGGCCCCGCGCCCGAAGGAACCACCACCCTCTTCTGGGACGGGAAGACCGGCGGAGGCCGCACGGTCGCCAGCGGCGTCTATCTCCTGCGCGCGGTCGGCATGAAGCTCATGACCAGCGAGAAGATCGTGGTGATCAAGTGAGGCCGTCCCTCGCCCTGCTCCTCCTGCTGTCCCTGCCCGCCTCCGGACTGCGCGCCGAGCCGGGGGGCACCGCGGCCGCCACCCTGCGCCGCCCCCTGACCGCGCGGCCCGTGGGCATGGGCGAGGCCTTCGCGGCGGTGGACGGCGGCCTCGATTCCCTCGGCTACAACCCCGCGGGAGCGGGCCGGCTCAAGAAGCCGGAGCTGGGCACGAGCTATCTGCGCGGCGCGGCCGGGGACGATTTCGGCTTCCTGGGCTACTCCCACCCCTTCCCCCTGGCGACCCTCACCGGAGCCATGGTCTATTACAACGCCGGGACCATCGAGCTCAACCTCTCGGACGGCACCCGGGGCCCGCGCACGGCCCAGCAGGACATGGTCGGCCTGCTCAGCGCCGCGCTCCCCCTGGGCGCAGGCCTCTGCCTGGGCGGCACCGCCAAGTTCTACCGCTTCGAACTGGCCCAGGAAGCCCGGGCCGCGGGCTTCGCCGGGGACCTGGGAGCCGTCTGGCACACTCCCCTCTCCGGCCTCAACCTGGGAGCAGCCATCCAGAACCTGGGGCCGGATGTGAGGTACGAATCCGTCGGCGACCCCCTGCCCAGCGCGGCGCGCTTCGGCGCGGCCTACGACTTCAGCCTGGCGAAGCTGCGCTATTTCAGTGAAGGCGGGTTCAGCTTCAACCGCTTCCTGGTGACCGCCGACGCCGTCAAGCCGCGCGACCAGCGCAGCGTCCTCCCCTCCACCGGCCTGGAGATGGGCATGTCCCTGGGCGACGCCAGCGACATGGCCCTGCGCTTCGGCTACCTGTTCGAGCGCGACATCGCCAACTTCACATTCGGCGCGGGCTTCCGCCAGGGGCGCTGGCGCCTGGACTACGGCCTGGGCGTCGGCCGCGATGATGTGGAGAGCACGCACCATGTCACCCTCGGCGCGCGCTTCTGACCGCTGCGCATGAAGCGCTCCCGCGGCAGGGCCTTCTGGCTGCGGCTCCCGGTCCTCGCCGCGCTGGCCCTGGCCGCGGGCGCCGGGGTCGTGGCCTACCGGGCCGAGGTCCTGCTCTCCCGTCTGGTCCTGGGCGGCCTGGGACAGAACTTCTCCACCCGGGTCTTCGCGGCTCCGGCCGCCCTGGGCGAGGGAGTCCCCCGCGACCCGCGGCGGTTCCTGGCCCGCCTCGACCGCCTGAGCTATCGCCGGGTCCGCGAGCCGCGCGCGCCGGGTGAATATTCCTGGACGGCCCCGGTCCTGACGCTCTTCCTGCGCGGCTTCGCCGCCCCCCTGCCGGCCCAGAACCCCGGGCTCTTCACGGCCTCCTTCCCGGAGGACGGCGGTCCGGCCCGGGTCCAGGACGCCTCCGGAGCCCCCGTGCCGAGGGTCTGGCTCGAGCCGGAGCCGGCGGCCGAGCTCTCCGGCACCAGGAAGGTCCGCCGCGAGCCGGCCGCCTTCGCGGACGTCCCGCAGGCCCTGCGGGACGCGGTCGTGGCCACGGAGGACAAGCGCTTCTTCAGCCACTGGGGTCTCGACCCCAGGGCCGTGGCCCGCTCGGTCCTCAGCGACCTCAAGGGCGGCTCGGTCCTGCAGGGCGGCAGCACCATCACCCAGCAGCTGGCCAAGAACCTGTTCCTCACCCCGCGCCGGACCCTGCGCCGCAAGCTCGCCGAGGCCGGCTTCTCCTTCTACCTGGAGGCGCGCCTGAGCAAGGAGCGCCTACTCGCCCTCTACCTCAACGAGATCTACATGGGCCAGGACGGCCCCACGGCCGTGGCCGGGGTCAAGGCCGCGGCCCGCTTCTACTTCGACAAGGACCTGGGCCGCCTCTCTTTGGGGGAATGCGCCATGCTCGCGGGAATAATCCGCTCCCCCTACCGCTACAACCCACGCCGGGACCCGCAGGCGGCGCAGGAGCGGCGCGACTTCGTCCTGCGCCGGATGCGCGAGGAAGGCTACATCACGCCGGCGCAGCTGCGCCGCGGACTGGGGGAGTCTCTCCTCGTGACCGACCGGCCCTCGCGGGAGCGCCGCGGCCCCTCCTACTTCGTCGCCGAAGTGATCCGCCAGGCCCTGCCGCGCTACGGCGAGGAAGCCCTCTTCCGCGAAGGGCTGAGCCTCTACACGACCATGGACCCCCTGGCCCAGGCCGCGGCCGAGGGCGCCGTGCGCCGCCTGCCCGCCCAGGGCGCCCTGGCCGCGCTCTCCCCCGAGGACGGCCGCGTCCTGGCCCTGGTGGGAGGCCGCGATTTCTCGGAGAGCCAGTTCAACCGCGCGACCCAGGCCCGCCGCCAGCCCGGCTCCGCCTTCAAGCCCTTCCTCTACGGCGCCGCCCTGGAAAGAGGGCACACGCCCGCCTCCCAGCTCGACGACCGTCCGAAAGCCTACCCTGGGTCCGCGGGCCCCTGGACGCCGCGCAACTACGACGGCGTCTATCAGGGCACCACCACCATGCGCACGGCCCTGGCCCATTCCCTCAACGCGGCGGCCGTCGACCTGGCCAACCAGGTCGGCCCTCCCGCCATCGCGGAGTTCGCCCGGCGCATGGGCGTGGCAAGCCCGCTGGAGGAGAGCTTGGCCCTGGCCCTGGGGACGTCCGAGGTCTCCCTCCTCGAGCTGACCGCCGCCTACGCGCCCTTCGCCAACGGCGGCTTCCGGGTGGAGCCGCGCCTCATCGACGCGGTCTACGACGCCCAGGGCTCGGTGCTGGAGTTCGCGCAGGGCCGGAAAGAGGCCGCGCTCGACCCGGCCCGGGCCTACCTGCTCACATCCCTGCTGGAGAGCGTGGTCGCCGAAGGGACGGCCCGGAGCCTGCCCCTGCTGGGCTTCTCGCGGCCCTGCGCCGGCAAGACCGGCACCACCGAAGAGGGCCGCGACGCCTGGTTCGTGGGCTACACGCCCCAGCTGCTGGCCGGGGCCTGGGTGGGCGACGACAGGAACCGGCCCCTCAAGCTCACCGGGGCCAAGGACGCCCTTCCGGTCTGGGCCGCCTTCATGAAGGCGGCCGCAGAAGGCCCGGCGCAGCCCTTCCTCCAGCCGCAGGGTCTGGTGACCGTGGCCATCGACCCCGCCTCCGGCCTGAAGGCCCGGGCCGGCTGCCCCCAACGTCGGGACGAAGTCTTCGCGGCGGGCACGGAGCCGACCCAGGACTGCCCCCTGCACAAGGGCGGGGTCTGGGGCTGGTTCAAGAGCCTCTTCCGCCGGCCTTGAGAACGGCCGGGGTCAGCTCTCCAGGTCGCGGATCTTGAGGCAGAGGACCACCACCAGGAAGGTGATGAGCAGGGTCGCGACACCCAGGCCGATGCGGCGCCGGCTGAACTCCCAGACCGCCTTGCGCGCCGTCTCCGCGGCCTTCTGCGCCGCGGCCAGGCCCGAGGTGACCTTCTCCTGGACCGCCGCGACGCGGAAAGAGTGCACCGCGGTCCGGGCCTGGAAGAAGGCCTGCTTGGCCTCCTGAAGCGCGTCCCAGCCCGCGGCCACGTCCATGCCCTTGGCCTCGGCGGCCTTCAAGCCGCCGTCGGCCGCCTCGTAGGCGGACTGCATCCCGTCGAGCAGGCCCTTCATCTCCTCGGCGGTCCGGCTGCCCGGGTCCCCCGGGCGGTGGCACTTGCGGCAGACGCCCTTCTCTCCGTCGAGCAGAGCGGTGTCGGGATGGGAGATGTCGTGGTGGCCGTGGCAGGTGGCGCAGACATGGAAGCGCTTCTTGCCCCAGGTGGACGCCATGGGGCTCTTGGCGAAGAGCTCCATGTTGCCGGCATGGCACTGGCCGCAGGTCAGGCTGATGTCCGCCACGCCGGGCGGGGTGGCGCCGTGGTTGCCGTGGCAGCTGTTGCAGGCCGGCGCGGCGCTGTCGCCCCGCTCCAGAAGGGCCTTGCCGTGGACGCTGCCGGAGTACTTGGCGGCCTGGTCCGTAGGCAGCCCGTAGCCCTTCATGCGCTTGGCGTCCGAGTGGCAGGCGCCGCAGGTGGCGGGCACGTTCTTGGCGTAGACCGTGGAGCGGGGGTCTTTGGGCGGCAGGATGGAGTGCGCGGTGTGGCAGGAGGCGCAGGTCGCGACCTTCTCGTCCCCGGCCTTGAGCCGCTCCCCATGGCGGCTGGTCCAGTACTTCTCCTCCTGGTCCACGGGCACGGAGGGGTTGTAGCGCTTCATGAGCCTGGCCTGGGAATGGCACTTGCCGCAGAAGGCCGGGACCTCGGCGGGCTTGGGCGCTCCCACGAAGCCGGCCTCCGGGCTCATGGCCTCCCCCATGTCCGCCTTGGAGGGGTCGCCCCCGTGGCAGGAGTGGCAGGAGAGGCCCTTCTGGTTGTGGATGTCCTGCTGGAAAGAGCGCAGAACGGCCTTGTGCTTGGCCTCCAGAGCGGCGTGGCATACGATGCACTGGTTCTTCCCCTCGGCTCGGGCCGGATGGGGAAGCAGGCAGCCCAGCAGCAGGAGTAGGGCGGCTCGGCTCATGAGAGATGCCCCCAGACGGTCAAAGCCGCCGTCGCGGCCAGCGCCCCCCAGCCCAGGACATCCAGCCAGCGTTCCTTGCCCCTGGCCCTGATCAAAGAATCCCAGAAAGGCAGGAGCAGGACCGCCCCGCCCGCGGCGCCGAACAGGAAAATCCCCCAGAGTTCGCCCGGCACGAGCAGGATCCTGGCCGGCATGACCTTGAGCAGCTGATACTGGGAGAGGAAATACCACTCCGGCTTGATGCCGGCCGGGGCTGACTTCAAAGCGTCCGCCTTGAGGCCCAGCTCCCAGGGGAAGAAGACCGCCAGGACGCAGATGACGTTGAGCGCCACCAGCCAGAGCGCGAGGTCGCGCAGCACGAAATTGGGGAAGAACGGCATGTGGGCTTTGGCGTCCTCGCCGTGGGACATGCCCTGGACCTGGACGAAGAGCAGGTGCACGCCGATGAGGCAGGTGGCCGCGGCCGGCAGGATGGCCACGTGCAGGCCGAAGAAGCGCGAGAGCGTGGCCCCGGTCACCTCCTCGCCGCCGCGCACCAGCTTGAGCAGCCAGCCTCCCGCGACGGGAAGCTGGCCGACGATGTCGGTGCCGACCTTGGTGGCGAAGTAGGCCAGCTCGTTCCAGGGCAGCAGGTAGCCGCTGAAGCCGAAGGCCATCATCAGCCCCAGCAGGAAGCACCCTGTCACCCAGCTCAGCTCGCGGGGGCTGCGGTAGGAGCGCATGACGAATATGCTGAACATGTGCGCCAGCACGAAGAAGATGAGCAGGTTGGCCGCCCAGCTGTGCACGGAGCGCATGAGCCAGCCGAACTCCACCTGGGAGGTGATGAAGCGCACGCTCTCGTAGGAGCTCTCCGCGCCGACCCGGTAGTACATGAGCAGCAGGATGCCGGTCGCGATCTGGACCAGGAACAGGAACAGGCAGACCCCGCCGGTGTAGTAGAAGATGGTCCAGCGGTGCACGGGCACGGTCTTATGCCTGGCCCACTCCAGGAAGCTGCTGAGCTTGTAGCGCTCGTCGAGCCAGGACAGGACCAAATCCTTCACGTGAGGGCTCCTCCCAGGACCAGGTTGCCGTCCACGACCTTGACCGCGAACTGCGCCAGGGGCTTGGGCGGCGGGCCGGCGATGTTGCGGCCGGCGAGGTCGTACTTGCCGCCGTGGCAGGCGCACCAGACCGCGTCCATGTCGTCGCGGTACTGCACCAGGCAGTCCAGGTGGGTGCAGGTCGCGGCCAGGGCGTGGAAGGCCCCGTCCTTGGTGCGGATCAGGAGCACGGGACGCTTGCCGAACTTGAAGATCTTTCCCGCGCCCCGGGGGAACTGCTCGGCCGGACCCAGGCTGAGCGTGTCCGGCTCGGCCTCGGTCGTCTCAGGAGGCAGCAGATAGCGCAGCACCGGGTACACCACCGAACCCAGCCAGCCCGCGGTCCCGACGCCCAGCATCGCGTTGAGGAACTTCCTGCGGGTGATCATGCCGGCTCCTTTCTGCGGTGCGCGCTCTCGCCCCACGGCGGCAGGAGATAGAGCAGCAGGGCCAAGACCACGAGCGGCATGAAGCCCAGGACCAGGGCGCTCACCAGCCCCTCCCGGCCGGCCAGCTCCATCTTGTAGGTGGTGAAGCCGCGCAGGCTCTTGGAGAAGAACTGCCCGCCCACCACCACGTTCCAGCGCATGGCCAGAATGCCGATGAGGGAGAGGATCGCCGAGGCGCTGTAGAAGACCTTGCGCACCTTCTCGGGCAGCTCGAAGAGCTGGCAGAGGCCCAGCAGGAACATGGGGATCAGGGAGCCCATGAACATCTGCACGAAGATCATGCTGAAGTAGAGCTTGCCTTCGACGAGCAGGGAGATGATGTCGAAGTGCTCCTCCGCCTCGTAGGCGGTCTGCAGGGTCTCCAGCATCTCCAAAGTGAAGGCCACGATGAGCGCGGTCAGGAAGAACTTGGCCACGGTGTCGATGCAGGGCATCTCGATGTGCTCGTCGCGGGCCCAGCAGAGGAACATGTAGACCAGCAGGACCCCCGCGATGCCGGAGGCCATGGCCGAGAACAGGAAGATGACCGGCATCAGGGGGGTCGACCACCAGGGGTTGGCCTTGATGGAGCCGAAGATGAAGCCCACGTAGCCATGGAGCAGCACGGCGGAAGGCAGGCCGATGACCGTGAGGGCCCGGCCGACCTTGTCATCGATGGCCAAAGAACGCGGGGAGACATTGTCCACGCCGAAGGTGAGCAGCTTGTAGAAGAGCCGCTTGGGCCAGAAGGGCTCGCTCTTGGACCAGGCCACGATCTCGCGCCGGTAGTCGAGCCAGATCTCCACCAGGAGCACCGCCATCAGGTACCAGACGTACACGAAGCCGAACATGGCCATGGCCGACGAGGTGTTCGGGGTCATGAAGATCTCGAAGGCGCGCTGGGGCTGGCCCAGGTGCACCTGGAGCGGCAGGGGAGCGATGAGCAGGAAGGCCAGGGCCATGAGCAGGGAGAGCCGGTAGGTGGGCTTGACCGCGGTCACGTTGAAGACCCGCTCCAAAGAGGCCAGGATGAAGGCGCCGGCCACCAGCCCGGTGATGTAAGGATAGAGCACGATGAGCACGCTCCACTGCAGCTCCAGCTCGTTGGGATAGATGTAGCCCGAGACCATGGACATGGCCTCGCGCAGGGTCTCCATGTAGGAAGCGTGCATCAGCGCACCTCCTTATGCAGGCCCTTGTAGACCAGCTTGGGCTCGGTGCCCATGTGGGGCTTGAGGGTCTGGATGCGCTCGGTCTCCCGGAACTTGGTGAGCGCGCTCTCCGGGTCGCTGAGGTCCCCGAACATGCGGGCCCCGGTCGGGCAGTTCTCCACGCAGGCGGGCTGCAGGCCCTTGGTGATGCGGTGGTAGCACAGGGTGCACTTGTCCGCGACCTGCAGCTCGGGGTGGAAGTAGCGGCAGCCGTAGGGGCAGGCCTGGATGCAGTAGCGGCAGCCGATGCAGTACTTCCGGTCCACCAGGACGACCCCGTCCACGGTCTTGAAGCTGGCGCCCACCGGGCAGACCTGC
The DNA here is from genome assembly GCA_016212825.1 of Elusimicrobiota bacterium. Lineage (GTDB taxonomy): Bacteria > Elusimicrobiota > Elusimicrobia > UBA1565 > UBA9628 > UBA9628. The sequence continues at coordinate 28,208 of JACRDS010000160.1, forward strand.
TCGCAGGGAGAGTTCTCGCAGTGGCCGCAGAGCTTGGGCACGAAGAAGCTCTGGGCGATGCTCTCCGGCTCGCGCGGGGCCGGATAGCCGTCCAGTCCGCCGTTGGGCGAGTCCACGGAGACTTCGCCGGTGCGCCGGAGCACGTAGCGCTCCACCCAGGTCCGGAAGTAGAAGGGCTCGCGGGGCACGTCGTTCTCGGTCTTGCAGGCGTCGACGCAGCGGCCGCAGCCGATGCACTTGGCGACGTCCACGGCATAGCCCCAGTAAGGCTTCTTCCTCCGCCAGGGAGGCTCCTTGAAGAACTTCTCCGCCGCGGCCAGGGGCGCCGCCACGGCGCGGCCGGCGAAAGCCGCGACGGCCAGGGCGGCGGTCCGGAGGAAATGCCGGCGGTTCATGTGTCGCATGCTATTTGGGTTGGTGCGGGGGATGGCACTGGCTGCAGGCGACGCCGGGATTATGCTCGCGCGGGTCCACCTGCGGGAACTTGGCCGGCCGGGACAGGTTCTTCTCATGGCAACGGGCGCAGAAGGCGCGCATCTCGCCCTCCTTGGGCTTGGCAGGCTTCAAGGAGGACGGGGCCTCGGCATGGGCCTGCAGAGCGCCGTGGCAGCTCTCGCAGCGGATGCCCTTGTGCCGGGAGGAGGCCTTGGCCTTGGCCTGCGCCCGGTGGCAGGGCGCGCAGGCCTGCTCCCCGGCGTAGCGCAGGGGCAGGGCCTTGATCTCGTCGACCGCGTCGGCCCGGTAATGACCGATCCGGCCGAAGCTCTTGGGGACCACCAGATGGCGCGCGATCAGGAAGCCGATGATGACCACGACGAAGGCCGCGGCCACATGGAGGAGATGTCGGATGTCTTTCATGGCTCGAGGGCGGTCAGTATATCAATTCTTATGGCAGTTCCGGCACGTCGACTTGACGTCCCGGCGCAGGGGGACCTTCTTGTGCCCGCCGATCTCGTGGCACGACACGCAGCCCATGAGCTCGGTGTGGGCCTTGTGGGGCATGACCTTGCCGAAGGCCTTGACGCTCTCCGGCGGGACCTTGACCCCCACCCGCTGGTGGCAGAGCACGGCGCAGAAGCGGCCCGAGAGCAGCGGAGTCTCGGAGATGTCGGGCAGCTTGGCCTGGAGCGCCTCCCCCGCCTCGGTGAGGAGAGCGTCGGCCCGGCGCAGCGTCGCGGCCGCGAGGTAGATGTTGTGCTCGCCGTGCCCCAGCGCCACGAACCGCTCGAGCCTCTCCGCCCGCGCGACGGCCTGGCGCGCCCTCTCAGCCGGAGCGCCCTGGGCCTGGGCCAGCGCCTCGCGCGCCGCCTTGATGCGTCCGCGCAGTCCCTGAAGACCGGAGGCGAGCTCGTCCTTGGTCTCCTGCCAGACCCCCTTGTAGGCCGGGCCGTGGCACTTCACGCAGGCCTGGTCCGAGGCCCGGTAGTCGAAGCCGGCGAACTCGGCATCGGCGCCGCCGCCGCGCTTCTCGTAGTGGCAGCCGCCGCAGTCCACCTGGGCCAGGAACATGGGGCTGGGCATGCGCGGCAGGCCCAGCGCCGCGGCCGCGCCCGAGTACATGGCACGCGGGCCGGCGTGCTTGTTCTCGTGGCAGAAAGAGCACTCGAAGGACATGCCCGGAGCCTGCCCCAGCTGCGCGCCGCCGCCGGGCGCCGGCGCAGCCGGGAGGCCGGCGGCCCCGTGTCCCAGGGCCGGCACGACGGCGGCGCGGTCCCCGGCGAAGCCGTGGCGGATCTCGTCGTGGCAGTGCAGGCAGGCTACGTTGTGCTTGGTGACGTGGTTGTCGTGTATGAAGGGGATGTCGTTGAACCGGGCGATCTTCTCCGGCTGGTTGTGGCAGGTCAGGCAGCGTTCCTGGCGCGCCTCCCCTTTGCCGGAGACCACCTGCGAGTGGCAGTCGAGGCAGCCCAGCCCCTGCTTGGTGACGAAGTCGCGGTGGTTGTAGGTCATGTCCCCGATCTTGACCGTCTGGCTCGGCACCTCGTGGCAGCCCCGGCAGCCGGCCAGGGTCTTGAGGTTGCGCCCTTCGCCGCGGCCTTTGAAGTGGCAGAGGTAGCAGCTCGAGTAGGTGACCTCGATATGGCTGCCCACCATGACCTGGGAGTGGCAGGAGACGCAGCGCAGCCGCCGGCCCCGGCGCACCTCGGTCAGGTGCGGCCGATGGTCGAAGCCGATGCCGGTCTTGGCCCGGACCCGGCCCTCGAGCAGCCGCGTGGAGTGGCAGCCCGAGCGCAGGCAGGAGGCGTCCTCGACCTCGGCGAAAGGCCGGGAAGAATACGTGCGGGTGACATACTTGGCCACCTGCGACATGGCCTGGAATTTCTTCCACAGCAGGGTCTTCTTGCTGCCGGGCGGATAGTGGCATTCGACGCACTTGACGTGGCCGTGCTTGGAATCCTTCCACGCCTGGTAGTAGGGAGCCATGATGTGGCACGAATTGCAGAAGCCGGGGCTCTCGGAATACTTCATCGACCCGAAGAGCGCGGCCAGGGCCGCGACGGCGGCGACGGCAAGCAGGGTCGAAACGCTGACGGTCCAGCCGCCGAATCTCAAGGTCTTCATGGAAGGCGAGAGATGATACCAAAACGCGGCCTGGGTCTGGCCTTGACGCGCATCATGGATCATGGATGATGACCGTCATCGATAAAAGCATGACGGCCATCATGCCCTGGTATGCCGCATATCATAGCGCCTCAGGGCGGGGCATGCTATATTCTTTCCTGTTGCGCCGCCCGGCTAATGACCCCCATGCGCCGGGCGGCGCACCCTTTTCCCCCGCTTTTTTGCTAGTATGGAATCAAGAGCGCCGTTGCGGCGCCGTCTCCGCGCATGGGATACAAGAGGACGCTAGCGCCGGCGCTGGAATGCCCTTTCCAGCCGGCTGACCATTGCCGGTCCTGCGACTGCCGCAAGCGTTGCTTCTTCAACTTCCTCTCCCCTGATTCCCTCAAGCGGTTCCGCGCCCAGCGGCAGATGCGCCGCTACAAGGCCCATCAGGTCATCTTCCAGGAAGGAGAGCAGCCCCAGGGCATCTTCATCCTGTGCGTGGGCGACGTCAAGGTCAGCAAGGCCGACGAACGCGGCCGCGAGCTGACCCTGATGTATCTCTCCTGCGGAGACCTGGTGGGCGAGGTCCCGTTCCTGGGCGGCGAGCCTTACTGCGCCACGGCCGAGACCCTGCGCGACTCCGTGGTCTGCTTCATGCCCCGGGAGCTCGTCGAGCACGTCATGACCCAGGAGCCGGAGTTCTCCCGCCGGCTCCTGCGCAAGGTCAGCCGCATCGCCTGCCGGACCATGGACCGCGCCTTCGGCTTCGCGTTCCGCTCCTCCGAGTCCCGCCTGGCCAGCTTCATCCTCTCCATCAAGCCTCCCGCCGGGTCGCCGACGGCGCTGCCCTGCCACGGCAAGGCCGATTACAGCCGCCGGGAGATCGCGGAGAACCTGGGGCTCTCCCCGGAGACCGTGATCAGGACCCTGTCCTCGTTCCAGAGCAGAGGCATCATACGCCTCAACGGCAAGGCCATCGAGGTCCGCAACCGGACCGCCCTCGAGAGCGTCGCCCTGGAGCACTGACAACTGCCCGGCATGACGAAGATCATGGCCGCCGGATGCTTTTTGTCATTGTCCATGCCAGTATAACGGCGCTAAAGTTTCCATAGCATGGGGTACAAGAGGGCGGCCGCGCCAATCCTGACCTGCCCTTTCGAGCCGGCGCAGAACTGCGGCAGCTGCGACTGCCGCAGGCGCTGCTTCTTCGATTTCCTGTCGCCCGAATCCCTCCGGGAATTCCGGGCGCGGCGCCAGATGCGGCACTGCAAGGCGCACCAGCCCCTGTTCCAGGAAGGCGAGCAACCTCAGGGGATCTTCATCCTGTGCCTGGGCAGCGTCAAGATGACCAAGTCTGACCGGCGCGGCCGCGAGCTGACCATGGCCCGTCTCGCGGACGGGGACCTCGTAGGGGAGGTGTCTTTCCTGGGCCATGAGCCCTACTGCGCCTCCGCCGAGACCCTGAGCGACAGCGTGGTCTGCTTCCTCCCGCGCGACCTCATGGACGACCTCGCGGCACGGGAGCCCGAGCTCGAACGCCGGCTCCTGGGGCGGGTCAGCCGCTTCCTGTGCCGCTCCATGAACCAGGCCTTCTCCTTCGCCTTCCGCTCATCGCAGTCCCGCCTGGCAGATTTCCTCCTCGCCATCAGGCCGCCCCCGGCCGGGGTCACGGCCCTCCCCGAAGGAGGTCGGCACGTCTACAACCGTCGCGAGATCGCCCGCAACCTCGGGTTGTCCCCGGAGACGGTGATCCGCACGCTCTCCTCCTTCCAGAAGCGGGGCCTGATCCGGATCCAAGGCCGGGCGGTCGAAGTCTGCGACCGGCCCGCTCTCGAAGCCCTGGCCCACGAGCAATAGACGACCAGGATGATCGACCCCGCGCGATTCCGCGCATCGGTGCGCACTTCCAAGCAGGGCGTCCGTCGAGAATCATCCTCAACCTTGTCCTGCCCTGGCTGTTTTGTTGCTTGATTTGGATAATTCATATCGGTAACATGATGACGCGATATCGGATCCTGCACCCGAGGAACATCCTGGTCCTGGCAGCCCTGCTGCTGTGCCTCCCGGCCGCGGTCCCGGCCGAAGATGATTCCTGCCTGGGCTGCCACGCCGACCGCGCCAGCGGCGCGCCCGAGATGCCGGTCTCCAAGTTCCAGACCTCGGTGCACAAGTCCCTCGGCTGCGCGGCCTGCCACCAGGATAAGGACGGCTACCCGCACGAGCCCAAGGGCCGGCCGGTCTCCTGCGGCGGCTGCCACGCCGAGGCTCAGAAGCTCTTCGAAGACAGCCTCCACGGCAAGGCCCTGGCCCGGGGCGACGCCCTGGCTCCGCGCTGCCAGAACTGCCACGGCAGCCACGACATCATCCCGGTACAGGGCGCGGGCTCCGCGGTCTCCCCCGTGAGGGTCCCCTTCGTCTGCGGCTCCTGCCACAGCGAAGGGTCGCGGGTCCAGAAGCAGAGGAACATCCACCAGAAGAACATCCTGGAGAACTACTCCGAGAGCTTCCACGCCGAGGGCCTGCTCAAGAAGGGCCTGAGCGTGGCCGCCACCTGCACCTCCTGCCACGGCAGCCACCGCATACTCCCGCACACCGACCCCCGCTCCACCATCGCCCGCGGCAACATCGCCCAGACCTGCCAGCGCTGCCACACCCTCATCGAGGAGCAGCACCGCAAGATCATCGCCGGCAGGCTCTGGGAGCAGTCCCCCCACATGATCCCGGTCTGCGTGGACTGCCACCAGCCGCACAAGGCGCGCAAGGTCTTCTACGACCAGGGCATGGCCGACGCGGACTGCCTGCGCTGCCACGGCCGGGCCGGCCTCAGGGCCAAGGACGGCCGCGCCATGGGCGTGGACGCGGCCCAGGCGCGGGGCTCCGTCCACGCCAAGGTCGCCTGCGCCCAGTGCCACGCCGGCGCCACGCCCTCCCGCCACCGCCCCTGCGAGACGGTGCGGCCGGTGGACTGCGCGGTCTGCCACAGCGGACAGGTCGAGCAGTACCGCTCCAGCGTGCACGGCAGCCTCTTCCAGAAGGGCGACCGCAACGCCCCCACCTGCGCGGAATGCCACGGCAAGCACGGCATACTCGGCCGCAAGGACAGCCGCTCCGCCACCTACCCGACCAAGGTGCCCACGCTCTGCGCGCGCTGCCACCGCGAGGGCGAGAGGGCGGCGGTGCGCTACCAGGGCCCCGAGCATGAGATCACCAGCCGCTATGTGGAGAGCGTGCACGGCAAGGGCCTGCTCAAGAGCGGCCTGACGGTCACGGCCACCTGCACCTCCTGCCACACCGCGCACGGGGAGCTCCCGGCCTCGGACCCGCGCTCCACGGTGCACAAGGACAACATCCCGGCGACGTGCTCGCAGTGCCACTTCGGCGTCTACGAGCAGTACGCGGCGAGCGTGCACTCCCCGGCCCTGGCCAAGCCCGGGCAGAAGGTCCCCGGCTGCAACGACTGCCACACCGCGCACACCATACGCCGCACGGACCAGGAAGGGTTCCGGCTGCAGGTCATGTCCCGCTGCGGCGGCTGCCACGAGAAGGTGACCCAGACCTATTTCGAGACGTACCACGGCAAGGTCTCCCAGCTCGGCTACGCCAAGACCGCCAAGTGCCACGACTGCCACGGCGCCCACGGCATCTTCCGCGTCGACGACCCGCGCTCGCACCTGAGCCGACAGAACATCGTGGAGACCTGCCGCAAGTGCCACCCGGGCGCCACGCGCCGTTTCGCGGGCTACCTGACCCACGCCACGCACCACGACCCGGTCAAGTACCCCTTCATCTTCGGCACCTTCTGGATCATGACCAGCCTGCTGGTGGGCACCTTCGGCTTCTTCTGGCTCCACACCTTGCTCTGGCTGCCCCGGGCGCTGCAGCTGCGCCGCGAGCATCCCCCCCAGCCCTACGATCCGGCGCGGCCCCAATACGTCCGCTTCCCCCTGCTCTACCGCTGGCTGCACGGCCTGCTGATATTCTCCTTCATATCCCTGGCCGTCACCGGCATGACGCTGAAGTTCTCCTACACGCCCTGGGCCCAGGCCCTCTCGCGGCTGCTGGGGGGCTTCGAGAGCGCGGGCTTCATCCACCGCGCCGCCGCGGTGCTCATGTTCGCGCTCTTCTGCACGCACCTGTGGGACCTGCTCACGCGCAAGCGCCGGGAAGCGGGCTCCTGGAAGGAGCTGCTGCTGGGGCCCAACACCATGATCCCCACGCTCAAGGACCTCTCCGAGTTCCGGGAGACCATCAAGTGGTACCTGGGGCGGGGCCCTCATCCGCGCTACGGCCGCTGGACCTACTGGGAGAAGTTCGACTACTTCGCGGTGTTCTGGGGCGTGACCATCATCGGCTCCTCCGGGCTCATGCTCTGGCTGCCCGAGACCTTCACGCGGATACTGCCCGGCTGGCTCATCAACGTCGCCACCATCATCCACAGCGACGAGGCCCTGCTGGCCACGGGCTTCATCTTCACGGTGCATTTCTTCAACACCCACCTGCGCCCGGACAAGTTCCCCATGGACCTGGTCGTCTTCACCGGCCAGATGCCCATGGAGGACATGCCCCGCGAGCGGCCGCAGGAGTACGAGGCGCTCAAGGCCGCCGGCCGGCTCCCCGAAAGGACCTCCGCGCCCCTGCCTCTCTACCTGGTCAAGACCCTGCGCCTGCTGGCCTGGTGCGCGCTCAGCGCCGGATTCTGCATCATCATCGGGATCATCTATGCCATGCTCTTCACGTATCGGTAACCTGCCGTCCGCGGTCCTGCTGCTGTGCCTGGCCGCCCCGGCCTGGGGTCAGGAGGAGGCCTGCTTAGGCTGCCACGACAACAAGGGCATGGCGGCCCAGGCCCCCCAAGTCGCGGCTTCCCGCTTCGCTTCGTCGGCGCACAAGGACCTGGGCTGCGCCGGCTGCCACCAGGGCAAGGATGAAGTGCCCCATCCCAAGAAGGCGCCGGCTGTCTCCTGCGCCGGCTGCCACGAGGATAGCTCCAAGGCGGTGCGCGCCTCGGACCACGGGCGCATGCTCCTCCAGACCCGCAAGGGCGCCGCCCTCTGCCTGGCCTGCCATGGTTCCCCCCACGAGCTGCGCAAGACCGCGGACCCGGCGTCGGCGGTCAGCCGGGCCCGCATCCCCGAGACCTGCGATTCCTGCCACAAGAAGATGGACTTCAAGGGCAAGTTCGGGGTGGAGCCTTTCACGAGCTACGCGCAGACCGTGCACGGCAAGGCCCACCTCGCCGGACACAACGGGAAGGCGGCGGTGTGCACGGACTGCCACGGCAGCCACAGTCTCGACTTCTCCAGCGACTCCCGCAGCCGCGCCAACCGGAACAACATCCCGAAGACCTGCGGCCGCTGCCACCCCGGCCCCCTGGCCCTCTACACCCGCTCCATCCACGGCCGCAAGGCCGCGGCCCGCGTCAAGGACGCCCCGGTCTGCACGGACTGCCACGGGGAGCACAACATCAAGGACCTGCGCGAGCCCGGCTCCATGGTCTATACCGGTTCCATCGTCAAGACTTGCAGCGCCTGCCACGGCTCGGAGAAGCTCATCGCCAAGTTCGGCATGCCCCTGGACCCGGCCAAGGCCTACCGGGACGGCTATCACGGCGTGGCCTTCACCGCGGGCAACCTGGCCGCGGCCAACTGCGCCTCCTGCCACCACCACCACGACATCCTCCCTTCCGAAGACCCGAAGTCCTCGGTCCATCCCGGCAACCTCCAGAAGACCTGCGGGGCCTGCCACCCCCGCGCCGGGGACCTGGTCGGGATGGGCAAGGTCCACACCGCCATCACCGAAGCCGCGCGCGACCTGCCCGAGACGATCATGCGCCTGGTGCGCCAGGGCTATATCCTGCTCATCGTGCTCACCATCGGGGGCATGCTCGCGCACAACTTCCTGGACCACAAGCGCAAGCTGCTCCTGGGCCCCTCCCATCACGCCCACGACCTGCAGTCCCTGCGCCTGAGCGTCAACGAGCGGGTCCAGCACCTGTTCCTGCTGGTCTCCTTCATCGGCCTGGCCTACACGGGCTTCTGCCACACCTACCCGGAGTCCGTCTTCTCCCGCTACGTCTTCACGGGGGCTACGGGAGCGCACTGGCGCTCGGGCCTGCACCGCGTCTTCGCCCTGGTCCTCATGCTCCTGGCTTGCTACCATATGGCATGGCTGGCCGGCGCCAAGGAAGGACGCGGCGAATTCAAGGACATGTTCCCGCGCTGGCAGGATGTGCCGGATGTGCTGCAGCTGCAGCGGTACAATCTGACCCATCGCGGGGAGCCCCCGAAGTTCGGCCGCTTCAACTACATGGAGAAGGCCGAATACTGGGCCTTGGTCTGGGGCACCGGGGTGATGGTGGTCACGGGCTGCGTGGCTTGGTTCCGGGACATCTCCCTGCACGTGCTGCCCAAATGGTGCATCGACCTGTGCCTGCTCATCCACTTCATGGAGGCCGTCCTGGCCTGCCTGGCCATCCTGGTCTGGCACTCCTACTGGACGGTCTTCGACGTCGATGTCTACCCCATGAACTGGGCCTGGATCACCGGGAAGTTCAAGCTCCCCTCGGCTCAGGTCCGCGATGACGAACAGCCCTCATAATAAGGAAAGCCTCTCACCGCAGCGCGGCGCCAAGCTGCTCGCCTCGCCGCGCCTGCTCTATTGGCTGCTGCCGGCCATCACGCTGCTGAGCGTGGCCGGGACCCTCATGCCGCAGGGCGAGCCGGCCGCCTGGTACGCGGAGCGCTTCGGGGCCTGGGCCGGGCTGGTGGCCCTCTGCCGGCTCGATGACATCTATCACTCCGGGCTGTTCACCTTCCTGCTGGGCCTGCTGGGCCTCAACCTGGCCCTGTGCACCTGGCAGCGCCAGATCCACAAGGGCGCGCGGCGGGACGTGCTCCTCACCCACATCTCCATCCTGACCATCCTGGCCGGCGGCATGGTCACCGGCATCTGGGGCCAGCGCGGCAGCCTGCCCCTCGTCGTGGGAGAGACCAAGGACCATGTCGAGGGCAAGCCCGGCTTCAGCCTGCCCTTCGCGGTGAAGCTCGAGGACTTCCGCATCGAGTACCACGGCTCGGGCAGCCACCGCGTCACGCTCGCCTCGGCCCAGGAAGGGTGGAGCGAGACGGCCGAGATCCAGCCCGGCGGCTCCGTCCGGCTGCGCGGCGGCTCGGTGCAGGTCAGGGCCCTGGACTACTACCCGGACTTCGTCCTGGACGTCTCCGGCCCGGCCACCAAATCCCAGGCCCCGAACAACCCCGCCCTGCGCCTGGAGATCTCGGACTCCCAGGGCGCGGAGAAGCATTGGGCCTTCGCCAAGTTCCCGGACTTCCACGCCGACCCCAAGCACCGCTACCAGGTGGCCTACGAGCCGGCCGAAGGCCGCATCAAGCAGTTCCGCAGCGAGGTCTCGCTCATCGAGAACGGCTTCATCGCGGCGCGCAGCGCCCTGCACGTGAACAAGCCCCTGCGCTGGAAGGGCTACACCCTCTACCAGGCCGGCTACGACCCGGAGAACCCGAGCTTCTCGAGCCTGCTGGTCAGCCGCGACCCGGGGGTGCCCGTGGTCTACGCGGGATTCTTGCTGCTCACGGCCGGCCTGGCCTGGACCTTCGTGCGCGGCATGAGGAGGCCTGCCTAGATGGACGCCACGACCCTCAACCTGTGCTTCGCCGCCTACCTGGCGGCCCTGGCCTGCTACGCGGCGGCCCACGTCTCCGACCGCCCCCGGGCCCGCCAGGCCGGCCACATCCTGCTGGCCGCGGCTTGGCTGCTGCAGACGGTCTTCCTGGCCCAGCGCTGGCGCGTCTCCGGGCACGCTCCCATGTCCAACCAGTTCGAATCCCTGGTGAGCATGGCCTGGGGCATCACGGCCTTGGCGGGCTGCCTCTGGCGCCTGGCGCCCGGCCGCTGGCTGGGCCCCGCCACCGCCGGGCTCAACCTGGTCCTGCTCGCGCTGTGCGCCCTGCTCGACAAGAGCGTGGCGCCCCTGGTGCCGGCCCTGCAGTCGAACTGGCTGCTCCTGCACGTGAGCGTCATCATGCTGGCCTATTCGGCCCTGGCCCTCTCCTTCCTGGCCTCCGCGGCGTATCTCCTGTCCCACCACCGGCGCCCGGCGGAGCAGACCGCGGCCCTGGACCTCTTCAACGAGCGCGCCATGGGGCTGGGCTACCTGCTGCTGACCGCGGGCATCATCCTGGGCGCGGTCTGGGCCAACGAGGCCTGGGGCACCTACTGGTCCTGGGACCCGAAGGAGACCTGGTCGCTGATCACCTGGCTGGTCTACACGGGCGCCATCCACCTGCGCCGCACGCACCGCTGGCACGGCCGCGCCATGGCCTGGTTCTCGGCGGCGGGATTCGCGGTGGTGCTCTTCACCTACTTCGGGGTCAACTACCTGATGAGCAGCCTGCACTCCTACGCGGGCTCCCGCTGAGTTTGACGTCCGTTTGACCTTAGCTCCATAAATCCTCCTTAAATCCCTGCCGGACCGATCTGCTATTAATATTATCTATATACGCACCATGCTGGCTTAGACCCGACGGCGCAGCCTCCGCGCGCCTCAGGGCGTCGCATTCATATCATTCATGAATGACAAGAATCATACTTGACCCATGACAATCATGTTATTGATTTTCATCACTTTCAGATAGAGTATGTGAGCTTTATGTCAGATCATACGGAGGATTCAACGATGCGCAATCCCGCAAGCCGGATATTCCTTCTTGCCGCGATAGGTCTGCTGTCGGCGGCGAGCTTCTCGCGCGACGCGGAGACGGCCGCCGAGGTCGGCGCCGCGACCTGCGCGGGCTGCCACGAGAAGCAGGCCGCGTCCTTGAAGAGCACCGCCCACGGAGCGCGGCTCGAGAAGGTCAAGGGCGTCCCGTTCGAAAAATCCTGCGAGACCTGCCACGGCGCGGGCGGCGCCCACGCCGCGGGCGGGGACGCGGCCGCCATCTTCAACCCGGGCAAGGCGGCCGGAGAGAAGGCCTCGGAGACCTGCCTGACCTGCCACTCCAGCGACCGGAACCGCATGTTCTGGGAGGGGAGCGCTCACGCGGGCAAGGGCAACAGCTGCGTCTCCTGCCACAAGGTCCACGGCGGCAACGACCTGCTCCTCAAGAAGGCGGCCGAGAAAGATGTCTGCTTCTCCTGCCATCCGGACGTGAAAGCCGACATCGCCAAGCGCTCCAAGCACCCGCTGCGCGACTTCGCTTCCAAGACGGGCGCGGGCAAGATGACCTGCTCCTCATGCCACAACGCCCACGGCTCGCGCGGCGAGAAGCTCATCGCGGCGAAGTCCATCAACGACAAGTGCTACGAGTGCCACGCGGAGAAGCAGGCCCCCCTCCTCTGGGAGCATGCTCCGGTCAAGGAAGACTGCATGACCTGCCACTCGGCGCATGGGTCATCCAACAACAAGCTCCTGACCATGAAGGTGCCGCGCCTCTGCCAGTCCTGCCATATACAAGGCCGGCATCAGTCCGGGACTTTGGCCGCGAACTCCGCCTACGCGGTCGGGCGCTCCTGCCTGAACTGCCACATGATGATCCACGGCTCGAACCACCCGTCGGGCACGGTCCTGCAGAGATAAGGGCTCCTTTCCCTGGGTATGACGACTCTAGGAGAACATATGACAAGAAAGCACCAGATGATCCGCGCGGCACTGTTCCTGTCCCTGGCGTTCTGGGCGGCGAATGCGTCGGCCCAGACCAAGATAGACTTCGCGGGAGGCGGCGCCATGGTCTCCGGCGACATCGACCTCGGAGGCCAGAAAACGAGCGTGTCCGGCTCCAAGGAGAAGTTCCAGGAGTACCGCGACCTGCGCGACGGCTTCCTGCTCAACGAACTGCGCCTGAACCTGGAGAGCGAATCCAAGCCGTATTACTTCGACTTCCTGATCAAGGACGCGACCCGGGGAGACGAGTCCTATAAGGCCAAGGGCGGCGCCTACGGCAAGTGGGACATCGGGGTCTCCTTCGACCGCACCCCGCACAACTTCAACACGGGCACGCTCATCCTCGACGGGGCGGGCAACGGGCGGCTGACCGTCGCCAACCAGATACAGGTCGGCCTCCAGGCCGTCGAGCAAACCCGGCAGGAGCGCGGCGGACTCGCTTTGGTCGACACGACCGGGGAAGACGCGCAGCAGCAAGCCATCATCCGCAACATCCTCGGCGCCACGGATCCGACCACCTTCAGGCTGGAGCGCGAGCGCGCCGCTCTGACCATGGGCTACAACGTCACGCCCGAAGTCAAGACCTGGGTGAAGGTGAACCAGGAGCTGCGCGACGGCGCCCGCTCCATCGGCGCCGGGACCTATGAGCGCTACTCCCAGGGCGCCGCTGGCATCACGCACACCGAAGACCAGTTCGTCGTGACCGGAATGGAACTGGCTGATCCCATCAACTACCGCACCACGACCTTCAACGCGGGCGGCGGCATCTACAAGAAGAGCTGGCAGGCGGACTTGGAGTACACCCTCACGGACTTCGACAACAGCAACAGCGCCCTGCGCTGGGGCAACCCCTTCCGCACCACCGACCTGGGCGCGAAGGATGCTGTCGGCGGGAACGCCAACAACTACGACCGCGGCCGGTTCGTGACCGGCCAGATGTCGTTGGCGCCGAAGAGCCAGTCCCACGACGTCTCGGCCTCCGGCTCCGTGGAACTGCCGATGCACAGCCGGTTCACGGGCAACCTGAGCTACGGGATGACCAGCCAGAACGAGCTCCTGCTTCCCTACACCCTCAACTCGGGCATCGCCGGCATCGGCGGCGCCCCGGCCAACGTGACCGACGTGGCGGCTCTGCCCACCTCGCGCTTCAACGGCGAGATCCGGACCATCACGCAGAGCTACGCGCTCACCACCAAGCCCACCGAGAAGCTCGGGGCCTCGCTGAAGTACCGCTACTACGACTACTCCAACCGCTCCGAGAGCATACTTTTCCCCGGTTACGCGGCCTTTGGGGAATCCTACTGGAGGGTGTTCAAGAACGATGTCACTGGGGCGAACGACGGCGTCGTGAGGAACGACCCGGCCTCCTACGTGAGGCAGACCGCGAAACTCTCGGCCGACTACCAGGTCGCTCAGCCCGTGACCGTCGAGGTCGACGCGCTCTGGGACCGCTACGACCACAAGAACCAGCGCATCGATGGGACCAACGAGCTCGGAGCGGGCGCGGGCTTCGTCTACAAGCCGGCCGCGACCGCCAGCCTGAAGGGCTCCTACCATTATGCCCGCCGCGCGATGATGAATTACAAGCTGGGCGACACGGCCGTCAATCCGGAAGCCACCGGCCTGGTCAACTACAACTGGGCCGACCGGGTCCGCCACCGGGCGGACATGCGCTTCGACGCTTCGCCCGCTGAAACCGTGTCCTTCGGCGTGGGCGGGCAGTATCAGGACGACTCTTTCGGAGCCTCGGACCGGTTCGGGCTCAAGAGCCAGAAGAACCTCATCGGCAGCGTGGACGCGACCTACGAACCCTCCGACAAGGTCTCGCTCACCGCGAGCTACAGCCGGGAGCGCCGCAAGGGCCGCATGCAGAGCGGGGCCAAGGACGACGCGTTCGACGTCGCGGGCAGCGGACTGGATGACAGCTATGCCGCGAACACCGTCAACCCGTTCAACTACTGGGACACGGAGATCGCCGAGGATGTGGACACGCTCGGGTTCGAAGCCGCGCTGCACCCCATCCCGGAGAAGCTCG
>JACRDS010000157.1 GCA_016212825.1 Elusimicrobiota bacterium
GCAACGCAGCCGTGATGCATCTGTGTGAAGCGCTGAACGAGGCTGAAATCACGTATCCGGGGACCCAGCTACGCCTGCGCTACGAGCCCCCGAATGTTGCATCGATTTTGGCCACAGGTCAGGAGTCCTGAATTTTGCTCCGCTCCATCTCGGGCGACTATGCGACACTCCTCGGGATTCCGTGAAAAGACCCCGAGTCTCTGCCCCGGGTCTCCTGGGGCCGATCCCGGATGTCTCCATCGAGGGTTTTGTCCCATCGCCCCCGACTGCAGGGTCAGGTGGAGTATTCCGCGTTGATGCGGATGTACTCGTGGGTGAGGTCGCAGGCGAGGAATTCCAAGGCGGCTTTTCCCCTGCCCAGGTCCACGCACACCGCGTACTCCGGGCCCTGCATGAGCTTGTGCGCGGCCTTGCGGTCGAAGGCCAGGGCCCGGCCCTTGGCAAAGACCCGGTGCCTGCCGATGAAGAGGCTGGCCTGGGCCGGGTCGAAAGGATAGCCGGTGTTGCCCAGCATGGCGAACATGCGGCCCCAGTTCGGGTCGCAGCCGGCCCAGGCGGTCTTGACCAGGGGCGAGTTGGCGATCTGGCGGCCCACGGCCCGGGCCTCGGCCAGGGTTTTGGCGCCTTTGATCCGAAGGCGCACCAGATGCTCGGCGCCCTCCCCGTCGCGCACGATCTGCTCGGCCAAGGACTTGCAGACCGCTCGCAGCGCCGCGACGAAGGGCCGGCGCGCTCCGGGGTCGGACAAGACGACGCCGCTGCGGCCGGAGGCCAGCAGGACCACGGTGTCGTTGGTGGAGGTGTCGCCATCCACGGACATCGCGTTGAAGCTGAGGTCCACGGCGGCCTTGAGGTGCGCGCCGAGCTCCTCCGTGCAGGCCGCCGCGTCCGTGAAGAGGTAGCAGAGCATGGTGGCCATGTTCGGGTGGATCATGCCCGCGCCCTTGACCACCCCGGCCACGGAGACGGTCCGGCCCCGCACCTTGAAGCCCGCGAAGGCGGACTTGGGCCTGATATCCGTGGTCATGATGGCCTTGCCGAAGCCGCGCAGGGCCGCCTCGCCCTCGGCCAGGCCCGCGGCCAGAGCCGGGAGGGCGGAGAGGATCTTCTCCTCCGGCAGAGGCACGCCGATGATGCCGGTGGAAGACGGCAGCACCGCGGAGGGGGAGACTCCCAGGCGCTCGGCCAGGGCCGCGCAGCAGGCTTCGGCGGCCTGGACTCCGGCCTTGCCGGTCCCCGCGTTGGCGTTGCCGGAATTGACCAGCACCGCGCGCAGCCGGCCCCGGCAGGCCGAGAGATGCCCGCGGCCCACCAGGACCGGGGCCGCGGCGGCCTGGTTGCGGGTGAAGACAGCGGCGGCCGCCGTCCCCTCCGCGGCCAGGGCCAAGGCCAGGTCCGGCTTGCCGCTGGGCTTGATGCCGGCGCGGGTCCAGGAGAAGCGGAAGCCGGCCGGCAGCCAGACCTTCATATCCGCGACAGGCTGGGCCGCGCGGGCTTCTTGTCGCCCAGCTCTAGGCGGGCCAGACTGGGCAGGCGGCCGCGCACCATGGCCACCTCGTCGCACTCGTCGCGGCGGCGGCACTCGTGGCAGTCCTTGTAGATCTTGTCCGGCAGGCGCCCGCGCTCCACCTCCGCGAAGCCCAGCTCCTTGAAGAAGGCCGGGATGCGGGTGAAGAGGCAGACGCAGGGCAGGCGGTGCTGGTCCGCCTCCTCCAGCAGTCCGTCGATGATCATGCCGCCGATGCCGCGCCTGCGGTAGCGGGGCCAGACCGCGATGGAGCGCACCTCGCCGAGGTGGATGCCGTAGAAGTGCAGGGCGCCGCAGCCCATGATGCCCTTGCCGTCCTCGGCCACGGTGAAGTCGCGGATGTTCTCGCAGATCTCGGGCAGGGAGCGGGCCAGCAGGTTGTAGGAGCGGGAGTACTCGAAGATGAGCCCGTGGATGGCGGCCGCGTCGGGCAGGATGGCCTTGCGCACGGTCACGCGCTGGGGTCTAGAGAGCTTCATCGAGGGCCTCCACGACTTGGTCGATGTGCCGGCGGGTGACGATGTAGGGGGGCAGGAAGCGCAGCACCGTGCCGTGGGTGCGGTTGATGATGATGCCGCCCTCCAGCAGTTCCCTGTGGACGGCCTTGGCCTTGTCCTCGTCCTTGAGCTCCAGGGCCAGCATGAGGCCCAGACCGCGGGCCTGCTTGATGCTCTTGTGCTTGCGCGCCAGCAGGCGCAGGCGGGCCAGGAAGTAGGAGCCCAGGGACTGGGCGCGCTTGACGAGTCCCTCGCTCTCGACGACGTCGAGCACGGCCAGCGCGGCGGCGCAGGCCAGGGGCCCGCCGCCGAAGGTGGTGCCGTGCATGCCGGGCTTGATGGCCCTGGCGACCTTGTCCGTGGCCAGGACCGCGCCCAGGGGCAGGCCGGAGGCCAGGGGCTTGGCCAACGTGGTCATGTCGGGCTTGAGGCCGTAGTGCTGGTAGGCGAACATGCGGCCGGTCCGGCCGAGCCCGCACTGGATCTCGTCGCAGAGCAGGAGAGCATCGGTCTTGCGGGTCAGGCGCCTGGCCTCCATCAAAAAGGCGCGGCTCAGCGGATGGATGCCGCCTTCTACCTGCACGGACTCCACGCACACTGCGCAGACCTAGGCGGAGAACTTCTTCCTGAGGTCCTTGATGTCGTCGCGCTTGACGAAGGCCACGCCGGGCATGACCGGGGCGAAGGGCTCGCGGTACTTGGCCGTGGCCGTGGTGGCGACCGCGCCCATGGTGCGGCCGTGGAAGGAGTCTTCCAGGGCCAGGAAGCGGGTGCGGCCGCGGTGTCCGCGCTCCCGGGCATAGGCGCGGGCGAACTTCAAGGCGGCTTCCCAGGCCTCTGTGCCGGAGTTGCAGAAGAAAGCGCGGTCCAGGCCGGAGAGCTTGGCCAGGCGCTGGGCCAGGCGGGACTGGAAGGGGGTGTAGAAGAGATTGGAGGCGTGCACCAGGCGCGAGGACTGCTCGCGGATGACCTTGGTGACGACTGGGTGGGCGTAGCCTAAGGCCATGACGCCGATGCCGCTGAGGAAATCGAGATAGCGCTTGCCGCCTGGGCCGTAGAGGTGGACGCCTTTGCCGTGGGTCAGGACGACCTGGTAGCGGTCGTAGGTCTGTATGAGGTGCTTCTTCTCCGCGGTCTGCCAGGTCGCCAAGCTCATGACGCGAGGACCTCCGTTCCGTCCTGGACTGCTCCTGCGGGCAGGCGGGGCAGGACTTCGGCCTTGACCGAGGGCAGGATGCGCACGCGGCGGGCTCCGCCGGCCAGGGCGTCCTGGCAGGCCTGGAGCTTGGGCAGCATGCCGCCTTTGACGACCCCGCTTCTGACGAGTTCGGCGATGCGGGACACCGATAGCGAAGCCATGACGGCTCCGTCGGCGCCTTTGACTCCGGGCACGTCGGTCAGAAAGACCAGGGCGTCGGCCTGGCACGCGGCCGCGGCCGTGGCGGCCATGGAGTCGGCGTTGACGTTGTAGTATTGGTGGTCGGGGCCTAGAGCCATGGTGCTCATGACTGGGACGGCTCCGGCGGCCCAGAGGGCTTGGATCCAGCGGGTATCGGCCGAGGCGATCTCGCCGACGAAGCCGAGGTCGCCTTTGGGGTGGGCCTTCTTCCTGGCCTTGAAGGCGGCGCCGTCTCCGCCGCAGAGGCCGACGGCTGGCTGTCCGGCGGCGAGTATGGCGGCGACGAGCTTCTTGTTCACGATGCCGGCCAAGACCATCAAGGCGGCGTCCCGGGTCTCGGCGTCGGTGACGCGCAGGCCGTCTACGAAGGCGGCTGGCTTGCCGAGCTGGACGAGCAGGCGGGTGAGGGCGGCGCCGCCGCCGTGCACGACGAGGACCTGGTGGCCTTGGCCGGAGAGGTCCGCGACGGCTTTGGCGCACTTCGCCAGCGTCCCTTGGTCTTCGATCGCCGCGCCGCCGATCTTTACGACGAGCTTCATCTGAGGCCGTCATCCTCTGCGAAGCCGGAAAGGAGGTTCATGTTCTGCACGGCCTGCCCGGCGGCTCCTTTCATGAGGTTGTCGAGACAGGAGACGACGATGAGGCGCTTGCCGCTGGGCGCGAGCTGGAAGCCTATGTCGCAGTCGTTGGTGTAGAGCGAATACTGGATCTGGGGGAGCTCTCCGGGCTCGAAGATGCGTATGAATGAGCAGCCGTTGTAGGCGTCGTGGTAGAGGCGCTGGATCTGCTCGGCGGTGGCCTGTCTCTGCAGGCGCACGTGCAGCGTGGAGAGTATGCCGCGGGGGATGGGCAGCAGGTGCGGGGTGAAGACGAGCTCCTCTTCTTCGAGGCCGACCTGCTCGAGGATCTCGCCGGTGTGGCGGTGGCCGAAGACGCTGTAAGCAGAGAAGTTGCCGGCGACCTCGACGAAGTGGGTCTTGCTGGTGGGCTTCTTGCCGGCTCCGCTGACTCCGCTCTTGCTGTCGCAGACGACGCCGGCTGAGCGGTCTATGAGGCCGGCTTTGGCCAGGGGGAAGAGGCCGAGTATGACGGATGTGGCGTAGCAGCCTGGGTTGGCGATGAGCCTTCCTTCGGCGATCTTGCGGCGGTGGAGCTCGGGCAGGCCGTACACGGCTTCCTTGTCCCAGCGCTCGGCTTTCTCCTTGTCCTTGTCCGCGAAGGCGTAGACGGCGCGGTTGCGGCTGTCCTTGAGCCTCCAGGCGCCGGAGAGGTCCACGATGCGCAGGCTTTTGTCGAGGGCGGCTGGGGCGAGGTCGCGGGAGAGCTCGTGGGGCGTGGCGAGGAAGAGCAGGCGCACGCCGCGTCTTTCCAGGAGCTCCCAGGAGAAGGGCTCGAGGGGGAGGGGTATGTCGCCTTTGAGGGCGGGGTAGTGGGCGTCGAGGCGTTCGGGGGCGGTGGTGGTCTCGCGGGTGAGGAGGATGGGGGTCTCGACCTTGGGGTGGCGCAGGAGGAGGCGGACGAGTTCGCAGCCGGCGTAGCCTGTGGCGCCGAGGACGGCGGTGCGGAGTTTGGCGGGCTTCACTTGAGGGGGATATTATAGCGCATTCGATTTGATACGGATATGAGCCGGCTCTGGCAGAATGAAAAGGCAGGAGGATGCCCATGAACTGGACACTCACGCGCAACGACCCCACGAAGGCCAAGGAGTTCTTCGAGAAGAAGATGACCTACACCCTCGGCCCCGTCGAGGTGCATTACTACCAGGACCAGAAAGTCCCCATGAACATCATCGACGTGCGCCGCGCCCAGGACTATGAGAAAGGCCATGTCCCAGGAGCCGTCAACCTCCCCGAGGAGAAGTGGGAGACGCTCAAAGGCCTCAGCCAGGACAAGCCCAACATCGTGTACTGCTACTCCGTGGTATGCCATCTCGCGGCCAAAGCCGCCGTGTATTTCGCGGGCAGAGGCTACAGCGTCATGGAGATGGACGGCGGCTTCACGAGCTGGAAGGAGAACGGGCTCGAGATAGAGAAGACGGCTCTCGCGCAGCGCTAGGGGCTCAAAGGCTATAATAGAGGCTCTTGAAATTCCCCGGCAAGCGCAAGAGCAAGCACTACTTCCCCATCACGGACAAGGACCGCATCCCCTTCGGCAGCGACGCCGCGCTGCCCAGCGACCAGGTCTACATCGTGGGCATCGACCAGCTCCTGGTGGACATCGAAGCCAAGGTCGAGGACCCCTTCCTTCAGGAGCTCGGCATCCCCAAGGGGGAGTCCGTCCTGCTCGATGACGCCCGCGTGGAGGCCGTCTATGCCCGCCTCAAGACGGAGGGCCGCATCACCGGCGAGTTCGCCGGCGGCGCCATCGGCAACACCCTGCACAACTACTCCGTGCTCGCCGATGACCGCTCCTATCTTCTGGGCGCGATCACCAGGCAGATCAGCGTCGGAGACTACGCCTTCCACTACGTGCGCAATACCTCATCGCGCGTGATCCTCTCGTATCTGCACCCCTGCCCGGGCCCTATGGGCCGCGCCGTCTGCTTCATCACCCCGGACAACGAGCGCACCTTCGGCATCAGCCGCGGCATCATGGACGACTACCCGGCCCCGGCCCTGCCCGAGGACCTCATCTCCCGCTCCCGGGCCCTGGTGCTCACCGCCTATCTGCTGCGCAACCCTAAGGCCCCCATCTACGAGGCCGCCATGCGCGCCCTTTCGGTCGCCAACCTGCACAAGGTCCCCGTGGCCCTGGCGCTGGGCACGGTCTCCTTGGTGCGCGAGCAGAAAGACGCCCTGCGCGACCTCATCCGCCGCAGCGTCAATATCATCGCCGGCAACTTCCAGGAGGTCGGAGGCCTCACCGGGGTCGCAGACCCCCTGCTGGCCGGGCAGGCCGCCCTGGACCTGGCCGACCTGGTGCTCATGACCCATGACAAGCAGGGCCTCTACCTGTGCGCGCACGTGGACGAGTCCCTGGCCCGCGAGACCGCGGACCAGATCCACTCCAAGTCCATCCCCGAGTACAACCGCTACGAGTACTCCCGCGCCATGCTCCGGCGCCAGTGCGCCAAGCCCCGCAAGATCTATTCCCACATCAACCCCTATCTCGGCGGGCCTTCGGACATCCGCAGCACCAACGGCGCCGGAGACTCCGCGCTCTCCGCCCTGCTGCACGACATCGCGGCCAACGCCCACCACCGCAAGGCCTCGCCCAGCTCGCCCAAGCACAAGGAGGAGTACCTCACCTACTCCTCCATCCACCAGATCTGCAAGTATGCCAACCGGGTCAGCTACGAGGTGCTCAGGCGCAACTCCCCGCGCCTGGCCCACGGCCTGCCCGAGCGCGAGGACAGCCTGGAAGAGACCTACTGGGCGGAGTAGCGCGGCCTAGCGGGCCTTGGGCTCCTGAGCCGGGCCCGGCGAGAAGAGCAGCCAGCCCAGGAAGGTCCCGAGGACGCTCAGGATCCCCCACAGCCAGGGCTCCAGCATGTTCGCGTAGACGAAGCGGATGGCGTGCATGAACGCATGCGGCCGCTCCGTGACGCGGAACTGAGGCAGGACTTTGTCGAGGAACTCCGGCGCCGCAGCGATCAAATAGGTCCGCTCGGCCCCGGGCACGACGACGACCTGCTCGCCCGCGGGATCCGGGCCCGCGTAGCGCGTCGCCGCGAGCCGGTCGACCTTGAGCTCCTCCTGCTGGGTCCAGGCGCCCTCGCCGGGGACCAGGAACCGGCAGAGCGCGCCGACCCGCTCCGGGCCGCTGCCGCCCTCGGCCACGCCGATGCGGGCCTGTCCGGCGTCGATCCGGGCGATCTCCAGGAGCCGCTCGCGCACGACGCCGACCTCGAGCCTGTCCGCGCCGACGTTGATCGCCGCCTTTGGGTCGAAGTCGCGGCGCTCGACCTCCTTGGCGTCGACGGTCCAGCCCGGATTGACCAGGGCGCAGCCGTGGAGCTTGAACCTCACGGCGTCGGGGGGGACCCCCAGGCCGCGCGGGGACGAGACGAGCCACCACGCCAGGGCGATGGCGACGATGATGACGGCCCGAACGGACCAGTCCATGGCCTCTCCTTGATGACCCCGCCATATGATAACTCATCGGGGGCCGCCAGGTCCCTAGACCCAGCGGGTCTGAGCGCGAACCAGTAACGCGTCGTTTCGGTCCGCTACTTGGCCTTGGCCGGGGAGCTGTCCGCCACCGCGTCCCGCCAGAGTTCGCTGCTGGCTCCGCGGACAGGCGCCGTGATGGTCTGGAAGGCCAGCGCCAAGTCGGCGGGAGCCGGCTGGTCCGCGGCAGCGGCCCCGGACCTGCCGCGCAGCCGGGTGCCTGGGTGAAGCTGAGCCAATCGCAAGCTGTCCCGTTCGGCAAGCGCGGCCGCCAACGCGGCGAAACCCACGAGCAGGACCCAGGACAGGGACTTCAGTCGCGCGGCGGACACTCTCTCACCTCTGCTCTGCGGCGCAGGCTCGGCAGAGGTCCGCGAATGAAAACCAGAGCGGGCATGCGCCTAGCCTCGCCCTGGTGACTCCGGATTCCGGTCCGGAGGTGGATGCTCCCCGGCCGATCCCGGGGATTACAAGGTCCCCACTATCATAAGCCTGGCGCGCCGGCATTCCCAGGGGCTATAGGCCCAGGCCCGAGCAGGACTTTGGACCCACGCGGATCCCCCGGCGTCCGAGTTATGATGTTGGATGTGAAGGCCATGATAGGGCTCCTCGCCCTGGCTGCCGCTCTCCGTCCGGATCCGGCCTGGGCAGCGCCCGCCTTCGACACGGACTCCGGCGCGATCCTGGCCGCGGCCCGCGCCGAGGCGGCCAGCGTCCCGGCTGTCCAGGCCGGCAATGCCGTGGGCCCGAACCTGAGGCTGCCGGAGGGCATGGTCCCGCCGGACCTCATGGACAACATCAAGAAGACGCTGCGCAACATCACGGGCGACGCCTTCAGCGACGCCGAACTCGACCTGCTCGCGAAGATGGTCGTCAGGACGATCAGCGTCAGTCCGTTCGCGACCGTGAGCCTCGCGGACGTGATGAAGCTGGGCAGCGTGGATCCCAACGCCAGACCGATAGTGCTCACCGGGGCGCAAGCCCGGGTGGTCGACAACATCTTCAAGTCCATAGGCAAGGACCGTCTCACGCCGGTCGAGCAGGACCTTTACAGACGCGCCCAAGCCGAGTGGGCCAAGGCTCGGAGCAGCGGCACGGTCGTCGTCAAAGGATAAAAGCAGCCCCCCTGGCGCGCTTCGCGAAGACCCCTTATACTAGCCTTATGCTCGCGAGTGTGTCCGCCATCTGCCTCATCCTCGGCTGCGCGGCCGGCGCTTTCGCCGCCTCGACCCGCACGGGCGCGGGCGAAGCCGCTGCGGAGACCGTCCTGGCGCGGCCCGCCCTCGGGGGCTCGGGCGTGCCGGCTTTGCAGCCGGACCTGAAGTTCGTCTTGGCCCCTTTGACGCCTTCCCTGGCGCCTATCCCGGCGGCCCCCCTGTCGGCCCTGCAGCCTCTGCAGGTGCAGCTGCCGGTCCCCGTGGCGGCGCCCGAGGCCGAAGCCCCCAAGCCCGCGGATTTCAAAACCAAGGTCCAGCAGCTGTCGGTCTCCGTCTCCGAGGCCGGCCGCCAGTCCGAGGCGCCGGCGGCTGACGGCGGCCGCGACGCGGCGGACCGGCAGTTCGCGCTCTTGACCGGCGAGAAGCCTGCGGCGGCGGAGGAGGAGCCGACCGAGGCAGACCGCCAGGCGGCGGTGCGCGCGATGATCTACCGCAAGCCGGAGCTGCCGCCGCGCGTGGCCAAAGTCATCGAGCGCGAGCTGGGCCTGACCGTGGACGATCCGCTTTTCGCGCACATCAGCAGGCACGGGAGCCAGGCGCGCAACGCGCACACCAACGCGCCCTTGGGCGAGGCCCACTCCCCGGTCAACCCCATCCATGTGATCGCGGGCCTGTTCGTCCTCCGCGAAGACCACCGCGCCTACTACGACAGCCTCAAGAACCCGCAGACGGGCGTGGTGGCCACGGGGGTGCGCGGAGGCGTGGACTCCATGGTGGATTCCCTGCTGGAGAAGGGCTTCATCCCGCCGCGCTCCGCGGGCCGCAACCTGCGGTTCAAGAACGGGGTGTACATGGACCTTCCCAGCTCCATCCACGAGGCCCGGAAATTCGCGGTGGTGGACCCGTATCTGACCGAGGGCAAGGACCGCTATCCCATGTACGTGGCGTTCCGCGCCGGCGACGTGCACAATCCGGGGTCGGAATACGAGGGCCGCATCATGGGCGACGGGGGGACGCTGGGGCAGGTGGCCTTGGACCCGGTCACTCCGAAGGACATCGTCGCGATCTACGTCCCGAATGCGCGCCTGGCCCAGACCAAAGCCCGGCTAGAGGGCACCGCGCTGGCGCATGTCCAGGTCTTCTCCACGGACATCCTGCCCAAGCACTGACCGCCCTAGCCGGGCTTGAAGCCGATCTTGCGGGGCGGCCTCGGCCGGGGGCTCCAGAAAGCGCCGGATGGCGGCGAACAGGGCCTGGATCTGGACGTCGTGGGATGCGACCTTGTTCTCTAGCTCAGCGAGCGCCGCCGCGACGTCCTTGTGGGCCGCGACCATGCGCCTCATGCGGTTGAAGGCGCGCACGATCTGGATGCTGGCGGGGATGGCGACCGGGCTTTTGAGGACGTTGGCGAGCATGACGATGCCGTCTTTGGTGAAGGCGTACGGGCGGTAGCGTGTGTTGCGCTTGGATGCAGTGCCAAAATGGCGCCGCAGAGGAGCATCCTCTTTCTCGGTCAACTGGAACATGAAGTCCTTCGGGCAGCGGAGCCGGTTGCCGGTTGAGGTACTTGGTAGGCACCCTGTAGATTAGGGCCAGATCCAAGTCCAGCATGACTGCGCCGGGCCAACCCATGGGGTAAGACTGGTGGGGTGAGCTAGACCCCACCAGTCGGAAACCGCATAAAATAGCCGGATTTGTCTGATTCCAGCTTTTATCGCGTCTTGGCTTACCCCACCAGTCAGAGCAGGGTTGAGCCTTTGTCTGTGAGCCGGTATTTCTGGAGGCGGTTCTTTGGTTTGTCGGGGATGGTGAGTTCGATGAGGCCTGCGGCCAGGGCAGGGTCGAGGTAGTGCTGGCGAAGGTGGTTGCGGTCCTTCATCTCGAGGCCTTTGAGTATGGCGGCTGTGCCGAGGGGGGCTTTTGCGAGCAGGCGCAGCAGGGGGATCAGGTGGGCCAGGGGATCGGGGCCGGGCTCTGGGGCGGTTTGGTCCGCGGGTTCGGTGATCAATGGGAAGGTGATGGTGAAGCCGTCTTCCGTTTGGAACTGGGGCGGAGGGAGACCGGCTTTTTCGCAGAGGTCGATGATGTCGATGGTGCCGGTGGCTTTGGCTGCGCGGTATTGGGCGAGGTAGAGGGGTTCGGCTAAAAGCGGGTTGGGGGGATGGGAGCCGTGGGGCTGGGCGAGGCGGTCGGGGGAGAAGTCGGGGGCGCCTGGATTGCGGATCTCGAGCCGGTCGGGGGTGAGCCTGACTTGGATGCTTTGGTTGCTGGCGTAGTCGCGGTGGCAGGCGGCGTTGACGAGGGCTTCGCGGACGGCCTCGATGGGGAGCCGGCCTCGGAGGTCCCTAAGGATGTCGTACATGGCTTGGTCGAGCATCTCGAAGAGGGTGCCGTCGCAGGTGTGCTGGCCGGAGGCGGTGATGCATTGGATGCGGGCTGAGGGGAAGTGCTGCTGGGGGTCGTAGCCGAAGAGGAGGATGGCGGCGTTGGTGGGTTGGTCTTGGGTGGTGAGGCTGAGGTGGTTGAGGATGGTTTTGGGGGCGGCGTCAGGGGGGAGGGGGAAGCCGCGGGATTGGGCGATGGTGGAAAAGCGCCGGATGTGGTCGGTGGAGAGGTCGGAGAGGGTGGCGCCGGGGCAGGGGGCGCTGTCAGCGAAGGTGATCATGGGGTCGATGATACAAAAGTGGGAGGGGGGTGCCGAAAGGGCCGTCCTGGGAAAGGCCGACCGGGCTGGGCGGCATTTGCGAAAGTGGAAAGCCGAGGCCACCTCGCTCCAGATTGCCTTCTGAAGTACAATTTGGATGCGCGAGTTCCTTCGAGCTCATGAAACGCAGTTCGGCGCATTCATAAACTGAGGGCTTCCGGCCTTGATTTGTATAGACATTAGTATTACACTATGGTCAGATGAGCATTCGATGGGATCCCGCCAAAAGCACCTGGCTTAAAAGTGCCCGGGGCATATCGTTCGAGGAGATCCTCCACGAGAAGCTCGTCGCAATTGAGGAGCACCCAATGCGGCCGCATCAGAAGCTCATGCTTTTCGAGCGCAGCGGCTACATTTGGGTCGTTCCATACGTAAGAGCGAAGGATGAGATATTCCTCAAGACACTATATCCAAGCCGGGCATACACCAAGAAATGGATCCGAGGAGAACTACGATGAAGAAGAAAATCAATCTCAGCCTCAGTGAGAAGGCCATTGAACGCGCTGTCAGCCGCGGGGAGTTCCGCCCCGCCTCAAAAGAGGAGTTCGAGAAGATCGCCGAGGCGGTGGCCAGACGAAAGAGAGACGCCGTCCTGAATATCCGCGTCAACAGCCAGGATTTGGCAAGCATCAAGGAGAAGGCCCGGCGAATGGGTATACCATACCAGAGCTTTGTCTCCGAGCTTATTCATCAGTACGCAATATGACGCCGAACATCCGGTTCTGCGGGCGCGCGCCCGCAGGGAACGCCAAGGTGGGGTCAGCCAATGAGGCGCGCATATAGCGCGCGCCGCAGACCGACACGTTGAAGCTGTAGAAAAACCCCTTCCGTCGGGCAAAAAGTCCTTCCTCGTCGACGCCATAAGCGGTAAAATGAGGCCACCGCATCCCGGAGGTTTCGATGGCGCGATACAAACCCGTCGACTACGCGCAGGGCCAGCTCA
>JACRDS010000017.1 GCA_016212825.1 Elusimicrobiota bacterium
TGGCACCCAGGTTGCCCTTGGACGCGCCCTCACTGGACTTGCGGATGAGCGAGGCGAACTTCGGTATGGCGATGGCCGCCAAGATACCTATGATGGCAACCACGATCATCAGCTCGATGAGCGTGAAGCCCGAAGCGCCCCACTTTTTCGTCTTGTTCATGCTATACCCCCTGCTGCCGTTAGTATATGATACGGGGAAATATGCCGGATCGGCAGCCCCCATATAGCTATGAACTGGTTCAATTGTAGCCCCGCCCGCCGCGCTTGTCAACCCTGCCGTTCTGTGACTTAAAGCACAGCGAGCCGAAGCCGGAAAAATGCGCAGGGGGGGACTTGAACCCCCAAGGCCTTGCGGCCACACGGTCCTGAGCCGTGCGCGTCTGCCATTCCGCCACCTGCGCCAAACCCTGGCTATTCCAAAGAGCCTGTGATACAATCAGCATTCTAGCAAATAACGCGACATGGGCAAGAGCGACAAGAAGGATCCTGAAGCCAAGCAGGTCGTGGCCACGCACCGCAAGGCCCGGCATCTCTACGAGATCCTCGAGGTCTTCGAGGCGGGCCTGTGCCTGACCGGGCCGGAGGTGAAGTCCCTGCGCGAGGGGCGGGCCTCCCTGGACGGCTGCTTCGGCCGGCACGAGAACGGCGAACTCTTCCTCTTCAACTTCTACATCCCCCCCTACAAGTTCAACACCGCCTCGGACGCTCTCGACCCCCGCCGCACCCGCAAGCTGCTCATGGGCCGTGCCCAGATCGACCGCATCGGCCGCAGCCTGCAGACCAAGGGGCTCACCGTGGTCCCGCTCGAGGTCTATTTCCGCAGAGGCTGGGCCAAGGTGGCGCTGGCCCTGGCCCGCGGCAAGAAGGGGCCGGACCGGCGCGAGGACCTCAAGAAGAAGGCCGTGGCGCACGAAGCCGCCAAGAGCTTCAAAGGGAAGTACCGGGGCTAGGGCGCGGCCGGGAAAAGCTCTTCAAGGCGCATCGTCTCCGGCCCGACCACCAGGTCGTGGAGCCAGGCGCCGGCCGCCTCGGCGTTCATGGGCGCGAATTTCGCCGTGGCCGCGGCCAGCTCGTTGCCGTCCGCGTCGAGGACGCGCCCGGCGGTGGCGAGGATGCGCCCGCCGGCGCCGGCCGCCGTCCCTTCCACGCTCAGCCGCATGCCCACCGCCGCGGGCCGGCGCAGGCGGACCGACAGCTCGGCGGTCACGCAGGGCCGGCGCGCCGCCACGATGGCGGCCCAGGCCATGGCCTCGTCCAGCAGGGACATGGTGATGCCTCCGTGCACGAAGGTCTTCCAGCCCAGGTCCGCCTCGCGCGCGGTGTGCGCGAGGAGCACGCGCCCC
Organism: Elusimicrobiota bacterium; assembly: GCA_016212825.1. Taxonomy (GTDB): domain Bacteria; phylum Elusimicrobiota; class Elusimicrobia; order UBA1565; family UBA9628; genus UBA9628. The sequence goes on from JACRDS010000017.1 coordinate 1,344, forward strand.
CCCTCGAGCCGGCAGCGCAGGCGCAGGCCGTGAGGGTTGTCCTGCCCGCAGACGAAGCAGGCCCGGGTCCAGGGGAGAAAGGGCACCTTAGAAGCGCATGCCCAGGCCGCCCTCGGCTCCGCCCCGGCCGTGGACGTGGATATAGGCGGCGTGGATGTAGAGGAAGGACAAGGGCCGCGCCCGGCCGCCTTCGCCGGAAGCCGCCGAAGCGTAGTTGAACGGACGCAGTTGCACGCCCCCCGTGAACCGGCTCTCCAGGGTGTTGACGGCGGCGCCGTTGAGCGTCGGGTCGGCCGCGGAGGAGCGGACCATGAGACGCACATGATCGAAGCCGGCCCCCGCGTAGGGGTTGAAGACCGGGGTCCCCATGGAGAAGACCAGGCTCGCTCCGGCGTGGCTGGCCGAGAAGGACTGATACACCACCGCATGAGCCGCGCCCGAGACCATCACCTGGGGGGCCCACGGCTTGTCCGAGGTCTTGAGCAGTCCGTAGCGGATGCCTCCCCCCGCGATGGTCAGGCCCTCATGGCTCGTGCCGCGGATGAAGCCGTCGATGCGGTAGGGCATGCCGATCTCCGCCTGGATCCACGGCAGGCCGAAGACCCGGACCCCTTTGTTGCGCAGGATGGCATCCCCCTTCGCGGGGTAGACCTGCCCTCCGACGTGCCCGCCCACGTCGAAGCCGGAGAAGCCCAGCGGCCGGGCGGTGTGGAAGGTGGCCGAGCCCAGGATGCCGCCCAGGTCCCGGGCGAACGGCTTGAGGGAGCCCCGGTCCGCGTAGCGCTCGAAGCCGTCGTAGACCTCGGCCCGCGCCGGGGCCGCCAAGGCCAGGACGGCGCAAAGACAGATGATCCTTCTCATTGGGATACCTCGAGAGTTTCGCGCAGGGCACGGCCGGCCGCCGCCGCTTTGAGCAGGGCCGCGCGCTCCGCCACGTTCAGATTCAGCTGGACGATGCGCTCCCAGCCGCCGGGGCCGAGCACCACCGGGACCGCCAGGCAGAGGCCGTCGACGCCGTATTCCCCCTCCAGGAGGACCGACGCCGTGCAGAGTCGGCGCGCCCCTCCCAGCAGGGCCCCGGCCAACAGCGCCGCCGCCGCCGCGAGTTCGTCCGGCCCCGCTCCGGCGCAGGCCGCGCGCCGCAGGCCTTCGATGTCCTGGCAGGAGAGCAGCTCCCCGGCCGGGATCCCGCCCACGGACCACAGGCGCGGCAGGGCCACCAAAGACTCCCCGCAGCCGCCCAGGACCGCCGCCCGGACGTCCCCGGCGTCGACGCCGAGGGCCTTGCCGACGAGCCCGGACAGACGCAACTCGTCGGCCAGCCCGGCGACGCCGAGCACCTTCTCCCGCCGCAGGCGCCCGGCCTGGAGGGCGGCCAGAGCCAAGGTGTTGACCGGGCGGGCGGCCACGATGAGCGCGCAGTCCGGGGACGTCCGCGCGACCGCGGCCGCCGCGGCGCGCACCCAGCCGAGGTTGCGCCCGAGCAGCTCCTCATGGTCCCCGCGCCGCTCCGGGTCGCCCAACAGGACGGCCACGTCGCACGGCGGCGGCGTCGAGGCCCGGTCGCAGGGAAGCACGTCTCCTTCGAGGCCGGGCAGGCCCGTGGAACCCACGACGAGGAGTCTCTTGGGCATCAGAAAGGGATGTTGCCGTGCTTCTTGGGGATGCGCGCCCCCTGCTTCTGGCGCAGGAACTGCAGGGCGCGGATGACCTTGGACCGCGTCTGGCGGGCGTCGATGACCTCGTCGATGTAGCCCCGCCGCGCGGCCTGATAGGGCGAGGCGTAGTCCCGGACGTAGTCGTCGACGAGGCAGCGGCGCTCGGCCTCGGGGTCGGCCGCCGCCCGGATGCGCTCCGCGTGGAGGACCTCCACCGCCCGGGCCGGGCCCATCACCGCGATCTCGGCGCTGGGCCAGGCGAAGTTGACGTCCCCGCGGATGTGCTTGGAGCCCATCACCTCGTAGGCCCCGCCGTAGGCCTTGCGCAGGACCACGGTCACCTTGGGGACGCTGGACTGGCAGTAGGCGTAGACGAGCTTGGCGCCCTTGCGGATGATGCCGTTGTACTCCTGCTCGAGCCCCGGCCAATAGCCCGGCACGTCCACGAGCGTCAGGAGCGGGATGTTGAAGCAGTCGCAGAAGCGCACGAACCGCGCCGCCTTCTCGCTGGCGCTGATGTCCAGCGCCCCGGAGAGATAGGCGGGGTTGTTGGCCACGACCCCCACGCTCTCGCCGTTGAGGCGGATGAAGCCGGTCACGATGTTGCGCGCGAACTCCTTGTGGACCTCGAGGAACTGGTGGCCGTCGGCGATCTCCCAGATGACCTCGCAGATGCGGTACGGCTTCTTGGGGTCCATCTCGGTCAACGCCCCCAGGACCTCGCTGGGACGCCGGGGGTCGTCGGACGGCATCACGGGCTTGGCGCGCTCGCGCCAGTTCTGGGGGAGGTAGTCGAGCAGCTCCCGCATCTGGCGGAAGCAGTCCGGCTCGGAGCGGGCCAGGAAATGGCAGACCCCGGAACGGCTGCTGTGCATGGCGGCCCCGCCCAAGGTCTCCGGGTCGCAGGCCTCCCCCCCCACGCCGGCCACCAGCTCCGGCGCGGTCAGGTACATGTGGCTGATGCCGTCGACCATGAAGACGAAATCGTGGAGGGCCGGGGCGTAGACCGCGCCGCCCGCGCAGGGCCCGAGTATGGCGCAGAGCTGGGGGATGTGGCCGGAGGCCGCCACGTGGCGGTGGAAGATCTCCCCGTAGCCTCCCAGAGAGTCGACCCCCTCCTCCAGGCGCGCCCCGGCGGAGTCGCACAGGGACAGGACCGGCAGCCCCGATTCGAAGGCCAGGTCGAGGACCTTGCAGATCTTGTGCGCCTGGGCGACCCCCATGGTGCCGCTCCAGACGGTGTAGTCGTGCGCGTAGGCGCAGACCGGCCGGCCGCCCACGCGGCCGAAGCCGGCCACCACGCCGTCGCCCGCGTAGCTCCGTCCCTCCGCCCCGTGGACGAGCAGGTCGGTCTCCTCGAAACTGTCCTCGTCGAGGAGGAGGTCGAGCCGCTCGCGGGCCGTGAGCTTGCCCGCGGCGTGTTGCCGGGCGGCGGCCTCGGGCCCGCCTCCGGTCCGGGCCCGCTCGACCCGGGCCCGCATCTCCTCGAGCTGGCCGGTGGCCGGGTGCTGGTGCCGGGGCTTCCTGGCCTCGCCCATGGCTACCAGGTCCCTCCCTGCTCGGCGAGCACCGCGGCGAAGGCCTCCACGACCTTGGGGTCGAAGCGCGTGCCCCTGCCGGCTTCGGACTCCTGCAGGGCGCGCTTCTCGAGTTCCGCGCCCGACACGCCCATGAGGCGCAGCTCCTCCAGGGACTCCACCAGGCCCAGGATGCGCGCCCCCAGCGGGATGGCCTCGCCCTTGAGCTTGGCCGGATAGCCGGAGCCGTCGAAGCGCTCGTGGTGGTGGCGGATGTAGGGCAGGGCGCCCTCCACCATCTTGGTGCCCTCGAGCATCTTGACCGAGAGCAGCGGATGCATCTCCTCGGAGACGCTCATGACGCCCATGTCGGCGAGCATGCGCTGGTTCTTGAAGGCCACGTAGCCGATGTCATGCAGGATGCCGGCGTAGTAGAGCATGCGGTACTCGTACTCGTCGACCCCCAGGGCCCGCCCGATGGCGCAGGCCAGCTTGGCCGAGCGCACCGGATGCTCGGTCATGTTGGGCTTGGCCGTCTCGATGACCCCCACCAGGAGCTCCATGATGTGGGAGAAGAAGTTCTTCTGCTCGGAGATGACCTTGGCGTTGGTGATGGCCACGGAGGCCAGGCTGGCCAGGCTGGAGAGCAGCCCGATGTGCTCCTGGGTGTAGCCGCCGGAGCGCTTGTTGAGCACCTCCACCACGCCCACCAGGTCGCCGCGGTACTCCATGGGCACGCACAGCAGCGACTTGGTGATGAAGCCGGAGGCCTTGTCGAACTTGCCCGCGAAGCGGGGGTCGGAACGGCAGTCGTTGACCACCTCGGGCTTGCGGTGCTGGGCCACCCAGCCGCCGATGCCCTGCCCGATGGGCAAAGTCATGGTCTTGAGGGCCTGGGCCTTCTCGCCGGAAGCCACCTTGAAGTAGAGGTGCTTGCGGTCGTCGGTCACCAGCATGATGGCGCTGGCCTCCGAATCGAGCAGGCGCTCGGCCGCGGCCCCGATCTTCTGCAGGAGGAAGTCCAGGTCGATGGTGGAGTTGAGGCTGCCCGCGATGGAGAAGAGCTCCAGCGCGGTGCTGACGTCCATCTTGGCGCCGCCGGCCACGGCCGTGTTGTTCTCAGCCATGGCTCACTCCTGCCCGCCCAGGACTTCCCGGACCGTGGTCAGCCCCATCTTGACCTTCTCCAGGCCGTCCTGCACGATGAGGCGCATGCCTTCCTTCATCGCTTCCCTGCGGACCGGGTCGGCGGCCACATCCTTCAA
>JACRDS010000161.1 GCA_016212825.1 Elusimicrobiota bacterium
CATGTCCATGCACGCGGGCCTGCTGCACGCCAGCATCCCCATGCACGTGCCGTTCTCCATCGTGACCAACGACAAGGCGCTCACCGGCATCGTCCAGGAGCTCCAGCGCGTGGGCCGCGTGGCCACCCTGTGGACCTCGCACCCGGACCGGGAGGAGATGTCCCGCTCCTCTTCCACGCGCCGTTCCTCTTCGACTTCCTCCAGCCGCTCATCGCGGTCCCGCCGCGGCGGCCGAGGCCGCGGACGGACCGCCAAGGCGGCGGCCCCGGAGACGCCCAAGACCGAAACCCAGGCCGCGACGCCCCCCCCGTTCCTCGCCAAGTCCCTGGAGGAAGTGACCGCGGCCTACGAGCGTATGCTCTCCCGGGCCAAGAACCCGCCCAGCCGGCTCAAGGCCCTGCTCAATGACATCGGCAACCGCACCGCCAACTTCGGCCACCCGGCCGAGGCCATCCTCGAGGAGCTCAAGCGCAGCCACGGCCTGCGCATAGACGAGCGCGGCCGGGTCAGCCGTTCCTAAGTGACCGACATCCAGCTGGCGGTCCTCCTGGCCGCCCTGGCCGTCCTGGCCTGGTACGTGCGCGGCGGGCTGGAGCGCGAGAGCGGGACCGGCGGCCCGAGCGGGCCCAGGCCCGCCGCCGACGCGGACAGCGGCTGGGAGGGGCTGGCCCTCCTCCTCTGGGGGCACGGCGCGAGCCTGCTCCTGTGCATCCCCCTGCTGGCCTATCCTCCCGCCTGGCTCGACGACGGCCACTCCATGGGCCGCTGGCTCTCCGACTATCTGCGCGCCTGGCTGTTCTGGGCCGGCGCCGTGCAGCTCCTCTATGCCGTGCCGCTCTGGAGGGGGCGGCGCGCGGCCGGGCGTCCCCTGGCGGCCCGGGTCCTGCTCCTGGCCGCCGGGGCCACGGCCGCGGCCAGCGCTCTGGCCTGGGCCTTCTCACTCAACCGGCGGCACGCCTCCCTGTCCCTGCAGGCCGGCTCCGGCATCCTGGCCCTGGCCGCCTTCGTGGCCCTGCTCTGGTGCGGCCGCGAGTTGCGGCGTTCCTTGCGCGCCTGACCGCAAACGGGATAGAATAGGCCCATGAAGACGACAGCCAGGACCGTCAAGGCGGACCCCGCCAAGCAGCCCTTCAAATATCCCCTCCAGCGCCGATATATCGAGCCGGACTGGCGCCGCCTGCCCGGCTATAAGGACGTGGCCCGGAAGGACTGGGAGAGCGCCCTCTGGCAACGCCAGCACACGGTCAAGAACCTCAAGGAGCTCAAGGCCGTGCTGGGCGGGTTCCTCGACGACGCCTTCCTCGCGGACCTGGAGGCGGACCAGCGCGACTGGGCCACCATGTCCATCCTCATCCCGCCGCAGATGATCAACTGCATGGACGAAGGCGACCTGCGGCACGACCCGGTGCGCCGCTACATGCTCCCCGCGGCCAGCGACCGCCATCCTGAGTGGCCCTCCCACCCCATGGCCTCCCGCGACAGCCTGCACGAGAGCGATATGTGGGCGGTGGAAGGCCTGACCCACCGCTACCCGACCAAGGTCCTGGCCGAACTGGTGGCGACCTGCCCCCAGTACTGCGGCCACTGCACGCGCATGGACCTGGTGGGGCTCTCCACGCCCCAGGTCACCAAGGGCCGGTTCCAGACCCCGCCCAAGGAGCGCTTCGAGAAGATCCTGGAGTACCTGCGCAAGACCCCGCAGGTGCGCGACGTGGTGGTCTCCGGCGGGGACATCGCCAACGTCCCCATCCAGCAGCTCGAGCCCTTCGTCTCCGCGCTCATGGACATCCCCAACATCCGCGACATCCGCCTGGCCACCAAGGGCCTGCAGGGCCTGCCCCAGCACTTCCTGCAGGACGAGGTCCGGCGCGGCCTGGAGCGCCTGGCCAAGAAGGCGCGCCAGCGCAACATCGACATCGCCATGCACACGCACATCAACTGCGCCTCCCAGGTCACGCCCCTGGTGGGCAAGGCCGTGCGCGCGGTGCTCGACGCGGGCTTCCGCGACGTGCGCAACCAGGGCGTGCTCATGCGCGGGGTCAACAGCTCGGCCCAGGACATGCTCGAGCTCTGCTTCATGATGGTGGACCACGCCCGGGTCATGCCCTACTACTTCTACATGTGCGACATCATCCCCAACTGCGAGCACTGGCGGCTCTCCGTGGCCGAGGCCCAGTCCCTGCAGCACGACATCATGGGCTACCTGCCCGGCTTCGCGACGCCGCGCGTGACCTGCGACGTTCCCTTCGTGGGCAAGCGCTGGATCCATCAGCTCGCGGACTACGACCGGGTCAAGGGCGTCTCCTACTGGACCAAGAACTACCGCACCTCCATCGAGCACGACGACCCCGAGGCGCTCTCGCGGCGCTACGAGTACTACGATCCGGTCTACACCCTGCCGCCCGAAGGGGTGGCGTACTGGCGCTCCCAGAAGGCGAAGGCCCCGGCGCGCTGATGCCCTTCCAGGCCTCGCCCTACAAGCTGCCCGGGCTCCTGCTCGTCGAAGGACGCTCCTTCCCCGACGAGCGGGGCTTCTTCATGGAGAGCGCGCGCGACGACCAGTTGCGGACTCTAGGCCTGCCGCCCCTGGTGCAGGACAACATCTCCCGCTCCAAGAAGGGGGTGCTGCGCGGACTGCACTTCCAGACGCCGGTCCGGCCGGTGGGCAAGCTCGTGCGCTGCCTGCGCGGCCGCATCTTCGACGTGGCCGTGGACCTGCGCCGCGGCTCGCCTGCCTTCGGCCAGTGGGCTTCGGTCGAGCTCTCGGACGAGGGCAACCGGATGCTCTGGATCCCGGCGGGCTTCGCCCACGGCTTCTGCGCGCTCTCCGGACAGGCCGACGTGCTCTACAAGGTCACGGACTACTGGACGCCCGAGGTGGACGCGGGCATCCGCTGGGACGACCCGACCCTGGCCATTCCCTGGCCGGTGGCTCGCCCCATCGTCACGGCCAAGGACGCGGCCCTGCCCCTGCTCTCCGAGGCCGGCGCGCTCTTCTGAGCCGATGAGCCGGCTCAGGTCCCTCCTGGTCGACCTCTCCCTGTCCGCCGCCTCGCTCCTCCTCTTCTATCTTTTCTGCGAGCTCGTGGTGTTCCCCCTCAACCTGATCCACTTCCCGCACCGGCTCCAATGGCGGGCCAACGACCCCCTGCTGCTCTTCACCCAGAGCACCCGCAGGCACCGCCTGCCCAAGGACTACATCGCCATCGTGGGCGACTCCCACGCCGCCGGGGTCATCAGCGACGAGGCGGGGCTGGCGAAATTCTCCAGCCTGGGCCGGGCTTCCGACGCCTATCTGTTCCGGAAGACCGGCCGGGACATCCTGGCCCTGGGCCAGCCGGGCGCGGGCAGCCTGGGCGGGCTGGTGGGGACGCCCATCGGGACCCTGGAGTTCTTCGCCAGGACCCGGCTCTACCGGGTGCCCGAGCCGTCCGTCATCCTGGCCTATTTCTACGAGGGCAACGACCTCGACGACAGCATCCGCGAGCTCGAGCAGCGCTACGACGGCAAGTCCGACGCGGCGCGCTTCAAGGACCCTGCCTATTTCCGGGAGTTCATCGAAGGCGTGGTCCTCGCGGAGCACCCCCTGCACCGCGTGGCGCGGGATTTCCGGTGGTACGACAACCTCCTGCTCGCCCGGCTCATCCGCAACTATGCCGCCAGGAGCTGGGCCAACACCTCCTTCAAGCGGCCGGACCTGTCGAGGTTCTTCACCAGGAACTCAAAACCTGTCCTGATGAACGGCTTGCGCCCCGCGCCCGCGCCGAGCCCTCCCCCGGTCAACCGCGTCTTGGTGGACGGCAAAGAGGTCGGTCTGCCTCCAGCCCTTCAATCCCCGGCCCTGGAGCTGACGGTCCCCGAGTTGGAGCGGGCAGCCTGGGTCTTCGAGCAGTCCCTCAAGCATCTCGCCGGCCGCTTCCCCAAGGCCCGCGTCTATACCGTCTACATCCCTTCGCCGTTGTCCTGCTACGAGCTTGCTTCCCCCAAGGTCTCCATCGAGCGCTACCACTCCCGGGGCGAACTCTACGACTCCCGGCTGGTCCGGCCCCGCAGCGAGCTCATCGCGGGGCTCATCAGGAAAGCCTCGGAGCGCTGCCGCGTCCCCTTCATAGACGCGCGCCCCGCCATGCGCGCCGAAGCGGAGAAGCGCCTCATCCACGGGCCCCGGGACTGGTTCCACCCCAACGCGATCGGCTACGCGGTCCTGGGCGACGCGGTGCTGGGCGGGTTGGAGCGTTCCCGCTAGCCGGCCTTCAGACGAAGAGGGGCACGACCTTGAACTCCAACGCGTCGATGAGGCCGCGGTCCGTGATCTTGAGCTCGGGGATGGGCGGCAGGGTCAAGAACGACATGGCCATGTAGGGGTCCTTGAGCCTGGACCCCATGGCATGGGCGGCCGCGATGAGGCGGTGGAGCTTCTCGCGCACGAACTCGGAACTGCGGTCGGACATGAGCCCGGCGATGGGCAGGGGCAGGGCCTCGACGACCTGGCCGTCGCGGGCGGCCACGATGCCGCCCTGCATCTTGACCACCTGGACCGCGGCCGTGTACATGTCCCCGTCGTGCACGCCGATGACCACGATGTTGTGGGAGTCGTGCGAGATGGAGGAGGCGATGGCGCCTTTCCTCAGGCCGAAACCCTTGACCAGGCCTTTGGCGATGCGGCCCGAGGCCATGTGGCGCTCGATGACCGCGACCTTGAGGATGTCCTTGGCCGGGTCGGCCGTGACGAAGCCGCCGTCGGTCTTGACCGGGCAGACCAGGCTCCTGGTGACGATCTGGTCCGGGATGACGCTGATGACCCGGGCCCTTCTGCCCGCGGCCTTGATGGCGAAATCCTCGTATTCGATCCAGCGCACGTTGATGGTGCCGCGCACCTTCCCTTTATAGTCCGTGACCGCGGACGCCTTGAGCTTGCCGTCCTCCGCCGCCAACCGCCCGTCCTTGATGACTTTGGAGATTCTGAGCTTCTTGAAGTCGTCGAACACGATGAGGTCGGCGCGGTAGCCGGGCGCCACGGCCCCCAGGTCCTTGATGCCGAAGTACTCGGCCGTGTTGATGCTGGCCATCTGGATGGCGCGGATGGGGTCCACGCCCAGGCGGATGGCGGAGCGCACGAGGTGGTCCATGTGCCCCTGGGAGTGGATGTCGTCGAGGTGGCGGTCGTCGGTGACGAACAGGCACTTGCGCGAGTTCTCGGAGTTGACCAGGGGCAGGAGGGCCTTGAGGTTCTTGGCCGCGGTGCCCTCCCGGATCATGATGTACATGCCGGCGCGCAGCTTCTCGCGGGCTTCCTCGACCGTGGTGCATTCATGGTCGGACTTGATGCCGGCCGAGACGTAGGCGTAGAGGTCCTTGCCGCGCATCATGGGGGCGTGGCCGTCGATGCGCTTGCCGCGGACGATGGAGATCTTCTCCAGGGCGCCGGCGGAGCCGCGGACCACGCTGGGGTAGTCCATCATCTCGGCCAGACCCAGGACGCGCTCGTCGTTGAGGAGCAGGGAGAGGTCGTGGCCGGAGAGCTCGGCCCCGGCGGTCTCCAGGCCCGTGGCGGGCACGCAGGAGGGCAGCATGACGTAGACGCCCAGCACCGAATCGCGGCTGGAGGCGAGCATATAGCGGATGCCGTCGAGGCCGAGGACGTTGGCGATCTCGTGGGGGTCGGCGACGACGGTGGTGGTCCCGCGGGGCACGATGATGCGGCCGAACTCGGGGACCTTGACCATGGTGCTCTCGATGTGGACATGGCCGTCGATGAAGCCGGGGGCCAGATGCGCGCCGCGCAGGTCCAGGGCGCTCTTGGCTCTGTACGCGCCGAAGCCGACGATGCGGCCGTTGTGGATGGCGACGTCGGTCTTGTGCACGTCGCCGGAGAACGTGTTGATGACCCGGGCGTTGCGCAGGAGCAGGTCGACGCGGCGCTTGCCGCCCGCGATCTCGATGGTCTCCCGGATGTCCGACATGGGCTTGTCGATGGTGGGATCGAGCATTCTGGGCACCCCCGCGATGATTGTACTTTATCCTGCGCCGGCCGGACTGCCGGCGCTCAGAGAGGCGACAGCTCGCCGAGCCCGTACTTGGCGGCGTAGACCGGGGTCACTCCGAGGCAGAAGGGGTCGTAGCGGCAGCGGCGGCAGGAGAGGGCCTTGACGCGGCTGCCGTCCGGCCCCGCGGCGCCGCGGCCGTCGCGGAGGTAGGGGATGGTCTCGGCGACGGGCGCGACCGGGGCGTGCTCCAGGAATTCCGGAGAGCCCCGGCCCACGCAGACGGGGGCGTAGCAGTGCCCGTCGAAGTGGTCTATGAAGATGCGCTGCGCCTGCGCGTGGTCCCACCGGACCGCCTCCACGAGGAACGGGGCGAGCTTGGAGCAGGAGACGGAGATGTCCTCCCAGTCCGCGCCCCGGGCCGGGTCCATCTCCATGACCACGATGGAGGGCATCAGGCGCAGGCGTCCGCAGGTCTCATCCCGCATCCGATGCAGATAGCGCACGAAGTCGGGAAGCCGGGTGTAGTTGTAGCGGTTGATGACAGTGTTGACGGTGACCTCGAAGCGGCTCAGCGCCTGGCGCAGGCCCGCTTCGGCCTTCGCGAAATGGCCCCTGGTCCCGGTGATGAGGTCGTAGGCCCGGGCCTGGTGGGAGTGGAAAGCGAATTCGGCCCTGGTCAGGCCGGCCGCCTGCAGCGAGGCCGCGTAGCCGGCGTCGGCCAGACGCACGCCGTTGGTGGTCAGGAGCACGTGGCCGCTCTCGATCCCCAGCGCATGGGCGCGGCGGATGAGCCGGGGCAGGTGCGGCGCCAAGGTGGGTTCCCCCCCTGTGATCACGAGCAGGACCGAGGCGATGTCCTTCGGGTGCCGCCTCCGGATGTCCTCCAGGACGGCTTCGGCTTCGCTGCGGGAGAGGTCCTGGCCTTCCTTCCCTCCGCAGAAGCGGCAGCGCTGGTTGCAGCGCTTGAGCAGGAGCAGGCGCTCCACCACGGTCGCGCGCGAGGCCTGCGCCGGAGCGGCCAAAGTCGAGAGGGCCAGCCGCCAGCCCTCATGCCGGAGCAGGACCCTGAGGAACCGGAAGAAGAGCTGCTCCTGGGCCTGGTCCTGCCGGCCGAGGCGGACCAGATGGAAGCCCGGCAGGCAGATGGACCCGCGCTGGCAGTCCCGTGCCGGCACGAGCCTCAGGCGATGGACGGCGCGGCCGAAGCTGACGGTCAGCAGCGGCCATTCCCGGGAGTGCGCCCGGCACGCCAGCCGGTGGTCCCGGGAGAACTGCCGCGAGACCTCGGCGAGCACTCTGCCCAGGGCCTCGATGGCCGCGGCGGCCGTCCTTGGCTTCTTCATCAGAGTCCTTGAGCTCCGCATGGCATTCTAGCACATGCGCCTCGGCCGCTCCGGCGCCCTACTGCGGCAGCCTTTCGACGACGGCTTCCACGAGCTGCCGGTGGTCGTCCACCTGGACCACTTCCCCCGCCGCTCCCTTCCTCACGGCATCCGCGTCCCGCGTCCCGAAGAAGATCCCCTGCGCCCCCGCTCCGCGCGCCGCGGCCATGTCGCCCAGCTCGTCGCCCACATACCAGACATTCCCGCCGGCCACGCCCGACTTCCTCATCGCTTCCATGACCGGCTGGGGCGAAGGCTTGAGCTCTCGCCCCTCGGCGTGCCCCTGCACGTAGACGAAGACATCCTCGAGGCCCAGGGTCTTGAGCTCCCGCACCAGCTTCTCATGCGGCTTGTTGCTCACCACGGCCAGCGGCACGCCCAAGCGTTTGAGCGCCGCCAACGTCTCCTTCGCCCCCGGCAGGAGAGGATTGAGCGGTTCGCCGCCGCGCTCGCGTTCTTGCCGCACCCGCTCCATGAGCGCATAGTAGGTCGAGTTCACCTTGTCTCGCGGAATCCCAGGGAAATATCCGTCGTAGAAGCCGTCGCGGTCCGTGCGCCAGACCCGGTTCGCCTCCTCCGAGGTCGGAGTCGGCACGCCCAGCTCTGCGAACAGCTTCATCCGGACCGCATCCACCGCGCCCCGCTCGTCCACCAAGGTGTTGTCCCAGTCGAAGAGGACCGCGTCAGGCTTGCGGCTGGTCAGCTTGCCTAGGGGAGACGCCCCCCGGACCGACTGCTCAGCCTCCCGCAGGGACTTCCCGGCGGAGACCTGCCGGTGGAACAGCCACGCATCCGCCCAGCGCCCGGTCTGCAGGGCCAGTTCATACGCCGCGCCGGCCAGGAACCCTTTCCAGTAGAGCCCGTGCCCCTCGGTCCGCTTGTCGGAGCGCATCCAGTCCCGTCCCTGGTCGAAGCCGGAGAGCACGTTCTGCGTGATGAAGCCGATGAGCCCCTGCCTCAGTCCTTCCAGCCCGACCAGCTCGATGCCGCGCAGGATCTCGGTCCCCACGGGCGGGATCTCCATGCCCAGCTTCTCCGTCACATGACCCTCGAACTGCAGGCGGTGCGTGTACTCATGCGCGAAGAGCGCCCGATAGAAATCGGTGAAGGAAGGCATCTTCTCCCAGCCCTTCTTCACATGAAGGCTGATGGACAGGTCCTCGCGCTGGGCCACGCCGTCCGCTTCGGGATGCGCGATGCGTCCGATCAGATGGTGGTACCACTTCACGTCCTCGTAGCGCGTCCGGGAGGCCACATCCTCCTTGCGCGAAGGCGTCATCTCCACGCCCCGGAGGCGAGGCTCGATGTGCTCCGCCTCGTCGCGCACAATCAGGGACTGCAGGGTCCGGCGCAGATGCAGCGCCTGGGGAGAGGACTTCGCCGCATCCTCCAGGCCGGCCAGGACCGTCCCGCGTTCTGCGCGGGACAGCCCGTCGAACCGGGCCGGCAGGGACGCCAGGAACTCATGGGTCTGCCGGGAGTCTGGAGCCGACTTCGCGCTGGTCAGGAAAGCGGAGACGTCGGAAGGGAGCTCGGTCTGGGACTTCGGAGGGCCCCGCGCGGCCGGGAAGGGCGGTTCCGGCGTCTGCGGCATGACCGCTGCCGGGGCCGGTGCAGCCGAGACCGGGATCAGCGGAGCGGGCATCGCCGCGGGCGCGTTGAGGCCCGCGACCGGCTTGAGGTCCGGATGCACCGCCGGGACCAAGCTCAAAAATCCGGAGAGCGGAGAGTTCAGGACCAGAGATGAACTCAGCCCCTGGCCCACGCCCGGGGCCGGCGCTCCCCCGACATCGCCGAGGCGCAGCTCGCCGGCGGGCACAGCCGCGGCCTTGCTCTGGACCGCGGCCGCTCCCGGCAGCGCCAAGGCGCACAGCAGGCCGAGAATCGTCATCCCGCGCCGGATAGTTTTCATCTCGATAGTAAGAATAGCCCCTGGATTCGCGGCTCGGGAGGGGCCTAGGACCCAGCCGATTTGGGCCCGGGGCCTATGCAATGGCCAGCGCTGCCTCCGGGATTGCCTGCCTCGATTCCAACGCTGACGTCGGGGAACAGCTGGAGGATGATGGCAAACTTAGAATAAGATTGCCTACGCCGTGCCAGGCTTAAGGGGACGGCGGCTCTGAAATGAATTTATCATTATAAAATAACGATTTCATGTGCGTCCACCGCCAGCGCTGGAGGTTTTTTAAAAATAGTGATTATGGAATATGGATTTATCGCAACCACGGTCGCCATCCATTGGAACTTAACGCATGCTGAATCGTATGAAGAGCATGGACCTATCTCAGCTATCGAACGAAGCCCTTCTCGGCAAGGTCGAAGCGTTGGCCCAGACCGAACGCTTCAATCTCATCAATCTGATCGTCCATCTGGGCGAGCTCGATGACCGGACCGCGTGCGAGGACCGGGGGTTCCCGACCACATTCGCATACCTGACACGTCGCCTCGGCTATGCGGAGAGCGACGCCCTGCGGCGCGTGCGCACGGCCCGCGCCGCGCGCCAGTACCCGTCCATCCTGCGCATGCTGGCCAGCGGCGAGCTCAACTTGGTCAGCGTCTCCTTGATCCAGCCATTCCTCACGTCGGAAAACCACGAGCGCCTGTTGCGCCGGACGGCGCGCAGGAGCACGCGCGAAGTCGAGCGCATGGTCGCCGAACTGTCTCCGCCTGAGGCGGAACCGCGCGACCGGATACGGGCGTTGCCCGCGCCTGTCGCGTCTGCGCCCGAACCGAACCCCTCAGCCGGAGCACTGCCCATGTTCGACCCCATGCCTGAACCCGCGCCCGTGGCCGCGGGGATGACGGTGCCGCAGTCCTCGCCTAAGCCGGCTCCCGAGCTCGGCCCCAGCGCATCCTCGCGCGTGGTGTTCACCTTCGCGGCGAGCGAAGAGGTGCGCTCTTGGTTCGAACAGGCGCGCGACCTGCTGCGCCACCGCTTCCCCATGGGCCGGATGGAGGAGGTCATCGGCGAAGCGCTGCGCAGGCTCGTGCACGACGATATCCCGGCCGGGCCGAGCCGCAGGCCTCGCGCGAGTTCGCCCGACGGCCGCCACATCCCGAAATGGGTGCGGGACGAGGTCTGGCGCCGGGACTCGGGCCGCTGCGCCTTCGTCAGCGCCGACGGCTGGCGCTGCGGCGAGACGGCCTGGCTGGAGTTCGACCACATCGTCCCTTTCGCCCTGGGCGGACCGTCCAACGACCCGGCCAACATCCGCCTGCTCTGCCGCAGCCACAACCAGTCGGAACGCCTCCGCCTGCTCGGCGCGCCAGGGCGCGCCGGCCCTGGAGGGCAGCGATTCTCCTCTCCCGAAGGGGGCGGTGATATCTCGCGGTCCCAGCCGCCCTAGGTCCCCTGCCAGCCGGCTGTTTCCCCATCGGCCCAGGCACGGCCCGCGGTCCGGTGCTATCCTGATCTCGTGCTCGCAGCCGCATTCATCGCCGCGGCCCTCGCCGCAGCGCCCGCCCAGGCGGGCGACGCGTTCTCCCGCGCCGGCGACGCCTCCGGCGCCAGCCTGGCCGCCGCCGCCGCCCGCACCCCGGCCGACGCCAGGGAGCTCTCGACCCTGGCCTTCCAGGGCGGCTCCCCCGCTCAGGGCGCGGTCAGCGCGGACGGCCGCTCCGTCGAGCGCTCCCGCCTCTCCCTCTCCAAGTCCGGCTCTGGGACCAAGACCGCCTCGGCCGACGTCCCCAAGCCCCTCACTCTCGCCAGCGCCGGCTCGCTCCCCCTGCCCGGCCCCACGAGCTTCCTGAGCCGCACAGTCCTCGGCATCGCCGCGGGCGTGGCCACCGGCGTGGCCGCGGCCTGGCTCTTCGCCAAGAAGCGCTACCCGGAAGCCGCAGGCGTGGCCGCAGGCAGCCTCCTCGGGGCCCTCGTCGCCGGGCCGATCGGGGCCCTCGTCGGCGGGCTCATCGGAGGCCTGCTCGGCCACTTCGGCGCCCGGCTCTTCAAGAAAGGCTAGACGCCGGCCCTCCCCGACACCTCCCGCAGGACCTTTTTGCTATACTGCATTCTCGATAGGAACATCGCCCCGGAGGACATCACATGCCTGCCAAGACCGTGAAGAAGAACCTCATCATCATGGGCGCCGCCGGCCGCGACTTCCACGATTTCAACGTCTATTGGAAGAACCGCTCCGACTACCGCGTCGTGGCCTTCACCGCGGCCCAGATCCCGGACATCGCCGGGCGGGTCTACCCCCGGGAGCTCACCGGCCCCGATTATCCCAAGGGCATACCGATCGAGAACGAGGCCGACATCGTGGACCTCATCAAGAAGCACAAGGTCGAGGAGGCGACCCTGGCCTATTCCGACCTCAACCACCTCGACGTCATGCACAAGGCCGCCATCGTCAACGCCGCGGGCGCCGACTTCCGCCTCATGGGCTGGAAGCAGACCATGCTGGAGTCCAAGAAGCCCGTCATCGCCGTCTGCGCCGTGCGCACCGGCTGCGGCAAGAGCCAGACCACCCGCAAGGTCTGCGAGTACCTCAAGGCCCTGGGCAAGAAGGTCGCGGTCATCCGCCACCCCATGCCCTACGGCGACCTCACCAAGCAGATCTGCCAGCGCTTCGCCAAGCTCGAGGACATGGACCTGCACAAGTGCACCATCGAGGAGCGCGAGGAGTACGAGCCGCACATCGCGGCGGGCAACATCCTCTACGCGGGCGTGGACTACGGCGAGATCCTGCGCCGCGCCGAGGCCGAGGCGGACGTCATCCTCTGGGACGGCGGCAACAACGACCTGCCCTTCTACAAGCCGGACCTGCACATCGTGGTCACCGACCCGCTGCGGCCCGGCCACGAGCTGGCCTACTACCCCGGCGAGACCAACCTGCGCATGGCCGACGTGGTCATCATCAACAAGGTCGACTCCGCCCAGCCCGACAAGGTCGCGCTGGTCGAGGCCAACATCCGCGCCGCCAACCCCCGGGCCAAGGTCATCCGCGCCGAATCCCCGGTCACCGTGACCGACCCCGGCCAGGTCAAGGGCAAGCGCGTCCTCGTCGTCGAGGACGGCCCGACCCTGACCCACGGCGAGATGCGCTTCGGCGCCGGCCACGTGGCCGCCACGCGCGCCGGAGCCAAGGAGATCGTGGACGCCCGGCCCTACGCCGTGGGCTCCATCAAGACGACCTTCGAGAAGTACACCCACATCACGGACATCCTGCCGGCCATGGGCTACGGGGACAAGCAGATGGCGGACCTGCGCCAGACCATCGACGCCACGCCCTGCGACCTGGTCATCATCGGCACGCCCATCGACCTCACCCGGCTCCTGAAGCTCAACAAACCCTCGGTGCGAGTGACCTACGACCTGAAGGAGACCGGCGGGGCCCTGCGCGATGCCGTGACCAAGGCCATGGCCGCTCGAGGATAGAGGAGACCCCATGATCACCACCGCCACCCCCGACAGCAAGACCCCCACCCAGGAATACATCGAGTTCTCCGAGAAGTACGGCACCCCCAATTACCACCCCCTGCCCGTGGTCGTCAGCGAGGCCAAGGGCGTCTGGGTCAAGGACCCGGAGGGCTGCAAGTACCTCGACATGCTCAGTTCCTATTCGGCTCTCAACCACGGCCACCGCCATCCCGAGATCATCAAAGCCCTGGTGGACCAGGCCAAGAAGGTCACCTTGGTCTCCCGCGCCTTCCACAACGACCAGCTCGGGCTGTTCCTCAAGGAGCTCTCCGAGCTGACCGGGTTCCCCCGCGCCCTGCCCATGAACTCCGGGGCCGAAGCCGTGGAGACCGCCGTCAAGACCGCGCGCAAGTGGGGCTGCCTCAAGAAAGGCCTGCCCCAGGAGAAGGCCGAGATCATCGTGGCGGCCAACAATTTCCACGGCCGCACCGTGACCATCGTGAGCTTCTCCAGCGACGAGCAGTACCGCAAGGACTTCGGGCCGTTCACCCCCGGGTTCAAGATCGTGCCCTTCGGGGACGCCGAAGCCCTCAAGGCCGCCATCACCACCAGCACCGTGGCCTTCCTGGTCGAGCCCATCCAGGCCGAGGCCGGGATCCTCATCCCGCCCCCGGGCTACCTGCAGAAGGTGCGCGAGATCTGCACGCAGAACAACGTCCTGCTCATGCTCGACGAGATACAGACCGGCATGGGACGCACCGGCAAGATGTTCGCCTTCGAGCACGAGGGCATCCGCCCGGACGTCCTCATCCTGGGCAAGGCCCTGGGCGGCGGCGCAATGCCCGTCTCCGCGGCCTGCGCCTCGGACGAGATCCTCGGCGTTTACAAGCCCGGCGACCACGGCTCGACCTTCGGCGGCAACCCCCTGGCCTGCGCCGTGGCCCGGGCCGCCATCCGGGTGCTCAAGTCCGAGAACCTGGTGGAGCGCTCGGCCCAGATGGGCGAGTACCTCATGGGCAGGCTGCGCTCCCTGAAGAGCGGCTACGTCAAGGAGATCCGCGGCCGGGGCCTGCTGGTGGGCATCGAGCTGCACCCTGCCGCGGGCGGGGCGCGCCGCTTCTGCGAGGACCTCATGCGCCGCGGCATGCTCTGCAAGGAGACCCACGAGCACGTCATCCGCCTGGCCCCGCCGCTGGTCATCACGGAGAAGGAGATCGACTGGGCCTTCTCCCGCCTCAAGAAGGTGCTGGGGACCTGATCGGAAGGGGTCAGGTCTTGAGAATTGAGAAACTCAAATTTCAAGATCTGACCCCATTTTTCTATGGAGCATGAGCTTTTCGTCGTAGCCCTGGGCGGCAACGCCCTGCTGGACCCGAAGGAAAAAGGGACCACGGAGGAGCAGATGCGCAGCGCGGAGCGCACCTGCGAGTTGCTGGCGCCCCTGCTCAAGCCCGAGTTCCATCTGGTCATCACGCACGGCAACGGGCCGCAGGTGGGCAACATCAACCTGCAGCAGGAGCTGGCCTCCTCCGAGGTCCCCCCGCTGTCCTTGGACACCTGCGTGGCCATGTCCGAGGGCAGCATGGGCCACTTCCTGCAGATGGGCATGCTCAACGTGCTCCGGCGGCATCAGTACCGCCGCTACGTGGTCACCACCATCACCCAGGTCATCGTGGACCCGCAGGACCCGGCGTTCCAGAAGCCCTCCAAGCCTGTGGGCAGCTTCTACACCGCCGACCAGGCCCAGAAGCTCATGGCCGAGCGCCAATGGATCATGAAGGAGGACTCCAAGCGCGGCTGGCGCCGAGTGGTGCCCTCGCCCAAGCCGGTCAAGGTCATCCAGCGCCACATGATCAAGACCCAGGTGCTCTTCGGCGACATCGTCATCTGCGTCGGGGGCGGCGGGGTGCCGGTCATGAAGCTGCCGGACAAGACCTACAAGGCCGTGGAGGCCGTCATCGACAAGGACCTAGCCAGCGCCAACCTGGCCAGCAACATCCGCGCCGACTGCCTCATCATACTCACCGCCGTGCCCAACGTCTGCGTGCACTTCAAGACCCCGCAGGAGAAGAAGCTCGGGCACGTGACCACCAAGGAGCTGCGCAAGTACCTGGAGGAAGGCCACTTCGCCGAGGGCAGCATGAGGCCCAAGGTGGAGGCCGCCCTCTACCACCTCGCCAACGAGGGGCGCCGCGTCATCATCACGGACATCGAGAGCCTGCCCCGGGCGCTGGAGGGCAAGGCCGGCACGCACATCCAGCGCTATCAAGAAGACTGAGCCCAGGAGATGCTATCATGACCAAGAGCAAGCATATGACCAAGACGCGCAAGGACCTCGCCAGCCTCTCCGACGTGACCAGGGCCGAGCTGGAAGCCTGGTTCGACCTGGCGCTCAAGCTCAAGACCGAGCTCAAGGCGGGCAAGACCCACCCCCTGCTCGCCGGCAAGAACCTGGCCATGATCTTCCAGAAATCCTCCACCCGCACCCGGGTCTCCTTCGAGATCGCCATGCGCCAGCTCGGCGGCGGCGGGCTCTACCTCTCCGGCAACGACATGCAGCTGGGCCGCGGCGAGACCATCGCGGACACCGCGCAGGTGCTCTCGCGCTACTGCGACGGCATCATGGCCCGCGTCTTCGCCCACTCCGACATCACCACCTTGGCCAAGTATGCCACGGTGCCGGTCATCAACGGGCTCTCCGACTACTCCCACCCCTGCCAGGCCGTGGCCGATTACCTGACCGTCCTGGAGCACAAGAAGCGGCTCAAGGGATTGACCCTCGCCTACGTGGGCGACGGCAACAACGTGGCGCACAGCCTGCTCTTCGGCGGCGCCAAGCTGGGCGTCAGCGTGACCATCGTCTGCCCCCAGGGCTACGAGCCGCAGAAGTCCGTGGTGGACCAGTGCGTCGAGGACGGCAAGGCCACCGGCTCCCGCATCCTGGTCACCTCCGACACCGCCGCGGTCAAGGGCGCCGACGTCATCTACACCGACGTCTGGGCCTCCATGGGCCAGGAAGGTGAGCACGCGGAGCGCGTGCGCAATTTCAAGGACTACCAGATCAACGCCGGGCTCATGGCCAAGACCGGCAAGAAGGACACGCTGTTCATGCACTGCCTGCCCGCGCACCGCGGGGAAGAGGTGACCGACGAAGTCGTGGACAGCCCGAACTCGGTGGTCTTCGACGAAGCGGAGAACCGCCTGCACGCGCAGAAGGCCATCCTAGTCAGCCTCATGGGACGCTAGCCGCAGGGAGATGACGATGAAGACCGCCAAGCTGCTGCCGGGACTGTTCGCCGCCGCGTTCCTGGGGACCGCGGGATGCACCGGGATCCGCTACAAGCCGCCGGCCACCGAGATGCCCCGGGCTTCGGGGACCCCGGTGCCCCTGAAGGTCGGGCTCATGGTGGAGAACCCCACCCCCCCCATCGCGGCGAGCGGCTTCGCGGCCTTCGCCGTGGCCAACAGCGTGGTGGACATGGGCCGCCTGTTCGCCGACGGTCTGCGCCAGTCCCGCCTCTTCGAGGCCGTGCGCTACCCCATGCCCCGGACCCAGGAGGCGCAGCAGAACACGGACGTCGTCATCACCGCGGACTTCAAGCGCAGCTTCACCTCGGACCCGGGCAAACTCCCGAAGGCCTTCCTGACCGGCTTCATGCTGATGCTGCCCGTGCCCTTCATCGAGTACAATGACCGCAACGAGGTCTCGGTCACGGCCGAGGCGCAGGACCGCCTGGGCGCCACCCTCAAGAATTATAACATCAACCTCGACATGGTCGCGGCCTGGAAGCTCTTCAGCGAGGCGCGTTCCTACAAGGAAGGCCCGACGGTGGCGGCCCAGTCTCTCGTCGCCCAGCTCGTGGAGGCCCTGCTGGCGGACCGGCCGTTCTTCGAGAAGTTCACCCGGGAAAAGCCGGCGGCCCCGGCCGCCCCGGTCGCGGTCGCCTCGGCCCCGGCCGCCCCGCGCATCACCTCGGATGTGGACGCGCCGCGCTACGCCTCGGCGCCCCGGCCCGAGGACTTCGCCGTGGTGGTGGGCATCGAGAACTACTCCCGCCTGCCCGCGGCCAGCCACGCGGAGCATGACGCCGAGGCGGTCAAGCGCCACCTGCTGGCCCTGGGCCTGCCCGAGCGCAACATCGTCATGCTTCAGGGCCAGCGCGCGGTGCGCAGCCAGCTGGCCGCCTACCTGGAGGAGTGGCTGCCCAAGAACGTGCGGCCCGACTCCACGGTCTTCTTCTACTACTCGGGCCACGGCGCGCCGGACCCCAAGACCGGCCAGGCCTTCCTGCTGCCCTGGGACGGCGACCCGGTCTTCCTGCAGTCCACCGCCTACCCGGTCAAGAAGCTCTACACCCAGCTGGCGGCCCTGAAGGCCCGGCGCACCATCGTGGCGCTCGACTCCTGCTTCTCGGGCGCGGGCGGCCGCTCGGTGCTGGCGCCGGGGACCAAGCCCCTGGTGACCAAGATGGAGGAGATGCGGCCGGAAGGCGAGGTGACCCTGTTCACGGCCTCGGCCGGCGACGAGATCACGGGGTCGCTCGACGAGCAGGGCCACGGGATGTTCACCTACTACTTCCTCAAGGCCCTGGACCAGGGCAAGCGCAAGGCCAAAGACATCTACGACTACCTCAAGCCCAAGGTGCAGGACGAGGCCAGGCGGCAGAACCGAGAGCAAAGCCCGGCTTTCTTCGGGCCCGACGAGTACCTGGGGCAGACGGCGGC
>JACRDS010000162.1 GCA_016212825.1 Elusimicrobiota bacterium
CGCGCCCGCGCCCGCGGCGGCGCCGGCCCCCGCGCCCGCCCCGGAAGGAGGCCCCCCCCATGCTGATGCCTAAGCGCGTCAAGTACCGCAAGCCCCACAGCCATCCGCGCATCAAGGGACCGGCCAAGAAGGGCTTCAGCATCGCCTTCGGCGAGTACGGGCTCAAGGCCCTGGAGCCGAAGTGGGTCACCGTGCGCCAGATCGAGGCCGCGCGCGTCGCCATCAGCCGCCACATGAAGAAGGGCGGCAAGATGTGGCTGCGGGTCTTCCCGGACAAGGCCATCACCAAGCATCCGGCCGAGACCCGCATGGGCAAGGGCAAGGGAGCCCCGGACCACTGGGCCGTCGTCGTGCGGCCCGGCCGCATGCTCTTCGAGCTCGAAGGCGTCACGCTGGAAGAGGCCAAGCTGGCCCTGCGCGTGGCCGCCTTCAAGCTCCCCATCCGCACCGCATTCGTCCAACGGGAGCACATATGAAGTCCAAGGAAAAGGAGTCCCTGCGCAACCATTCCGCGGCGGAGCTGCGGGCCCAGCTGACCCAGGCCCGCGAGAAGCTCTTCCGCCTGCAGTTCAAGCACGGCGTCGCGCCGGCCAAGAATCCCATGGAGATGCGCAACCTGCGCCGTCACGTGGCCCGGCTCGAGACCTGGATCCGTGAGAAGCGCCCGGCCGCTCCGGCCGCGCCCGCCAAATCGTGAGGTTGACCATGTCCCCAGAAACCGTCGTGGAGCGCAACAACCGCAAGACCTTCTCCGGGATCGTCGTCTCGGACCGCATGAACAAGACCCGCATCGTCGAGGTCGCCCGCGCGGTCCGGCATCCGTTCTACGAGAAGATCATCCGCAAGAGCAGCCGCTTCTGCGCGCATGACGAGACCAACCAGTCCCACGCCGGGGACTTGGTCGAGATCATGGCGAGCCGGCCGCTCTCCCGGACCAAGCGCTGGCGCGTGGTCCGCGTGATCAAGGCCGCGCCCCGCCGCGTCGAGGAGGCCAAGCCATGATCCAACTGCGCTCCATCATCAACGTCGCCGACAACTCCGGCGCGCGCAAGATCCAGTGCTTCCACGTCAAGAAGGGGCACTACCACAAGTACGCCACGGTGGGCGACGTCATCGTCGCCAGCGTGCGCGACGCCATGCCCAACAGCGCCGTGAAGAAGGGCGAGAAGGTCCGCGCCGTCATCGTGCGCACGGTGCACAACCGCCGACGGCCCGACGGCTCCTACATCCGGTTCGACGACAACGCGGCCTGCCTCATCGACGACAACGGTGAGCCCCGGGGGACCCGGGTCTTCGGGCCGGTGTCCCGCGAACTGCGCGACCTGGAATATCTCAAGATCATATCGTTGGCCCCCGAGGTGGTCTGAAGCGATGAAACTCAAGCTGCGCAAGAAGGACAAGGTGATGGTCGTCGCCGGCAAGGACAAGGGCAAGACCGGCGAGGTCCTCAAGATATACCCGGACCAGGGCCGCATCCTGATCAGCAAGATCAACATGGTGACCAAGCACAAGAAGCCCAAACAGACCGAGCCCGGCGGGCTGCAGAAGATGGAGGCGGCCATCGCCTACTCCAACGCCATGCTGATGTGCCCGAAGTGCGAGAAGCCCATCCGGCCCAAGCTCGACCGGCTGGCCACGGGCGAGACGGTCCGGCTGTGCCGCCGCTGCGGCGAGACGATACTTTAAGAGGACCCCAGAGGACATTATGGCTGAGAAGGACGCGAAAGAGAAGGCCGCGCCGGCCAAGAAGCCGGCCCAGCCCCAGGCCCAGGCCAAGGGCGGCAAGAAGGCCCCCGACGCCAAGGGCGCCAAGCCCACCGGACCCGCGATGGCCGTCTCCGACGGCCGCGAGGTCAAGCATCCGGTCCCGCGCCTCAAGAAGCGCTACCAGGAGGAGGTCGTCCCGGCCCTCATGAAGAGCCACGGCCTGGAGAACCCCCTGCAGGTTCCGCGCCTGCTCAAGGTCGTGCTCAACGTGGGCGTCTCCGAGGCCCGCGAGAACGTCCAGATGATCGACGGCGCGCGCGAGGAGATGGCCCTCATCACCGGCCAGTGGCCGCAACTGCGCCGGGCGCACAAGTCCATCTCGAACTTCAAGCTGCGCCAGGGCATGCCCATCGGCCTGCGCGTGACCATGCGCGGGGACCGGATGTACGAGTTCCTGGACCGGCTCATCTCGGTCGCCATCCCCCGCATCCGCGACTTCCGGGGCCTGGAGCCGCGCGGCTTCGACGGGACCGGGAACTTCAACCTGGGCCTGCGCGAGCAGATGATCTTCCCTGAGATAAACGTCGAGAAGGTGTCCAAGCCCCGCGGCATGAAC
>JACRDS010000163.1 GCA_016212825.1 Elusimicrobiota bacterium
AGGGCCGGCTCCGCAGCAGGGCCTCGAGCTTCTCGAGCCGGGCGTCCGCGTCGAGGCCGTTGTCCCGGGCCCCGGAGAGGAGGTCGGCCTTGGCCGCGGCCGGAGACTTGTAGGCCACGGTGTTCCGGCCGAAGCCGACGACGCCGTCGACCTCCGAGTAGGCGATGCGGAAGAAGCCGCCCTCGCCCCAGTCCGGGCCCCAGGAGTTCTTCACGATGAAGCACTGCTCCTGGTCGTCGTAGCCCACCAGCAGCACCGCGTGGCCGCCGAGCTTCTTGCCTGAGACGTAGGAGTAGACGCCCGACTTGTAGTGCTTGAAGTCCTCGTAGACCATGTAGGCGGTGGGCAGCGGCCCGTATTGGGCCAAAGCGGCCTTCAGGGCGGCGAGCTTGCGGGAGACCAGTCCCCAGGACCCGATCTTGTAGGCGCGGCCCTTCCAGCCGGGGGCGGCCGAGTCGCAGTCGCCGTCGGTCGCGGTGTAGGGGTAGTCGGCCTCGGGCGGCAGGCCCGTGTTCTTGACGAAGGTGGGGACGAGCAGGCCGCCGTTGCAGGAGCCCACCCAGGAGCACGAGACCAGGACCTGCTCGGAGAGGTCGAGGTCCTTGCCCGGCATATGGCGGGTCAGCAGGATGTTGGACTCCAGGGCGCCGGTCATGGCGAAGGACCAGCAGCTGCCGCACTTCTTCTGGTCGCGGACGCCGGTCACGTACCTGCCGCCGTGGTCGCGCCAGTCGATGCGGGGCGGCAGCGTCTCCGTCATCCTGACCTCGGCCGGAGGAGCGTCTATGGGCTCGAGGCTGGCGCCGAGGCGGCCGGACAGGTCGCCGCCGGAGAGCTTGGACAGCGGGGTCTCTCCCGCCGCCCACCTGGCGCCCTTAGCCTTGATGGCGGCCTGGACCCGGGCGATCTCGTCCTGGACCTTCTCCTGCGCGCCGGCCGGCGGCACGCCGGCCAGGAGAAGCGCGGCCATGAGTCCGCTGAAAAGGTTGTCTCTCCGCTTGTTCATAAGCCGATTCTAGGTCTTTGGCCCGTCGCCGTCAAACCTTTTCACATTCCGCCCACACGGCGCTCACCCCGAATCCATCCCCGGGAGCTATGCTGATAGCGTCATCCGGCCGCGCGCGCCGATCCGCGCGTTCTTCCCCTGTTCATAATTCCATACCTAACGGCGCAAGGGGGTCAGATGACGAAAACGAGAAGACGGCAGAGGCGTTACCTGGGCTTCACGCTCATCGAGCTCATGGTCGTCGTCGTGATCATGGGAGCGCTGTCCGCGATAGCCGTCCCGAAGTTCGTGCAGCTGATGCAGTACCGGGACCGCAGCGTCAGCGAGGCGGCGGCGCAGGCCGACGCCGACCGCAAGGCCCTGCGGGAGGAGGAGCAGCGGCCGGCCGCGGCGCCGGCCCAGGGCCTACCCGTCTACCTCTCGGCCGAGCTCGACATCCGGCTGGCCGCCAGCCAGGTCCGCTACGGCTCGGCCGTCTACACCCGGACCTCGGCCGAGGTCTCGGGGCGCTACGTGGTGGCCGGCGGCGGCCCGCGCGTGCGGCTGGACTTCCCCTTCCCGCTGGGAACCACCGAGGCGCGCGACGTGTTCCTCTACTTCGTGACGCCCGAGGGGCGCGCCGAGGCCGCAGACGCGGTCTACGACCGCGGCGGCATCCGCTGGACCGGCCGCCTGCCTGCCGGCGACCGGACCACGGTGGAGGCCCGCTACACCGCCTCCGGAGGCGCCCGCTTCGTCCTGCGCCCTCTGCCGGCCGCGCGGGTGCGCGCCCTGCGCATGCGCCTGGACGCCTCGCAGGCGCCGTCCTTCTCCGTGCCGGACCACGCCCTGCAGCCCTCGGCCGCCTCGGGAGCGGTGCTGACCTGGAAGGCGGACAACTTGGTCTCGGACCGGTCCGTCATCGTGGACATCCCGGAGGCGGGCAGCCCGATCAGCCGGGTCTTCATGCTCTTCCGCCTGGTGGGTGCGGCGGTGCTGCTCTTCGGGGCCGGGTTCTGGCACCTCTGCGAGCTCTACAGCCCGGGCCGCACCAAGAGCTTCCGCTGGACCGACTTCCTGCCGCTGGCCATGACCTACTCCCTGTTCTTCCTGAACTTCGGGGTGCTGGGCCTCAAGGGGCAGGTGGGCGTGCCGCTGGCGCTGGCGCTGGCCGCGGTCTTCTCGCTGCCGCTGCTGGCCCTGCATGTGGCGCGCATCGTGGACTGGGGCTTCGCGCTGACGCGCGCCCTGCCGCTGGGAGCCTTCACCATGGGGCTCATGGTCAACGCGGTCTACGGCGGAGACGTCAAGGAGTACGTGTTCCTGGGCTGCGCGCTGGTCGCGGTCGGCACCTTGACCGCGACCTGGCCGGTGCGGCGGCTGGCCGCCGCCTAAGGCTGCGGCGTGGAGAGCATGTAGACGGCGAAGCTGGCCAGCCAGTGCTCTCCTTCGTAGTGGCCGCTCGCCACGTTGGCTAACGCGTCTTTGGCGTGGCGGGCGGCCGCCTCGGCCAGGGCCTTGCGTGCCGGGTCTTTCTTGGGCAAAGCCGATGCGATGGAGCGCATGGCCCAGGCGCGGCTGAGGTTGAGGCCGTCGAGGTGCACGAGCTTGGGGTCGGAGCGGTCGCTCACGGTCGCCGGGGTCAGGAGGTTCTTGGGGAGCTCGGGCAGGAACCTGTGGAACCAGGCCGGGAACTCCTTCTCCTTGAGGGCGCGGCGCATGAGGTCCGCCTCCATCAAGGCCGGCGAGAAGAAGTCCTCGCTGGAAGGCTCCCAGGCCGCGGGATAGCCGCGGTCCTTGAGGAAGTAGTCCTGCGCCCGCTGGACCAGGAGCACGGCGAGCTTCACGTCGTCGACCGCCAGGGCGTAGTCCAGGGCGAAGGACAGGCCGAAGGCGGTGTTGGGGTGCACCCCGGTGCGGATGGGGTAGGTCTGCTTGGGCAGGAACTCGGCGTAGCGGGCGGCGATGGCGTCGGAGAGGGGCTTGAGGGTCATGAACCAGCGCACGCCGTCGTGGTCGTCGAAATAGCGCAGCTCGGCCGCGAGCTTGAGCAGCCAGGCCCAGCCGTAGGTGCGCTCGAAGCTCCTGCGCTCGGGCCCTTCGAGGTAGGCCAGCTCGCCCTTGATGTTCTCGGGGGTGAGGTTGGCGTCGAGCGCGGCGCGGATGTCCTTGGCCTCGGGGAGGTCGGGGTACTGCTTGAGGATGTGGACGAGCAGCCAGTGGCCGTGCACGCAGGAGTGCCAGTCGTAGCAGCCGTAGAAGGCGGGGTGCTGGGCCTTGGGCGAGCGCACGTCCGCCGCGTCCTTCATGACGTGGTCCGGCTTGTTGGGGAACTCCTTGCTCACGCAGGCCAGGGCCAGCTTGGCGAAGCGGGAGGCGTCGTCGCGCGAGAGGGAGAGGCCTCCCGCGGAGGCCGGCGACAGGAGGAGGGACAGGATGGCGATTCTCAGCATGCGCCTATTCTAGCTGAAATGTTGCATAATCGGCCGAACGGCGCGCTGCCATGAAGCCCTCGCTCTCCGGGATGCTGCGGACCTACGGCCCGGCCGCCCTGCTCCTCCTGGTCTATCTTCCCATCCTCGTTCATTTCAGGGGCAACTTCGAGCTGACCAGCGACGACGGCATGTGGGTCCTCCTGACGCGCACCGTGGTCGAGCAGAAGATATTCACCCTCACCGGCGTCATGGGCTCCCAGGGCGGCCCCAACTCGTCGCTCGGCGTCTATCTGGGGGCGATCCCCTACGCGATCCACCCCTCGATCCATTCGATCTGCGCGGGAGTGCTGGCCTTCGTCCTGCTGACGCACGTCCTCCTGCTGCTCGCGGGCCAGGAGCTCCGTGACCTGTCCGCAGGGGTCTGGGCGTCGCTGCTGTTCTTCTTCGCCCCCGCCTTCTTCGTGTTCTACAACCAGAAGCTCTGGCAGGTCGCCTATCTCCCGTTCTTCTCCACGCTGACCCTGCTCTTGGCCCTGCGCTACGTCAAGACGCGGCGCTGGCAGACCCTGGCCGGCGCGTACCTCGGCGTCGGACTCTGCATCGGCCTGCATCAGGGAGCGATGCTCCTGCTGCCAACCGTTCTTTTCCTGCCCGCGCTGCTGCCCCGGCCGGCCCGGCCGGGCTACAGGCAGATGCTCGCCTGCCTGTCGCTGCTGATGCTGTCCCTGGCCCACCTGCTGACCTGGGCCTGGACTGACAACCGTCCCGCCCTGCTGGCCCTGGGCGCGGTCCTGAACCTGCCCCTGCTGTGCGTGCGCCGCGGCATCCAGGCGGAGAGATGGTTCGCCCCGGCCGTCCTGCTGGGGCCGCCCCTCGCCCTGGCCGCCGCGCTGGCCGTCGTCCCGGATTTCCATCCGCTCGCCGCTCTCGGCCGCCTCATCGACCTGCTGCCGGCGTTCAACGCCTACATAGCCCGGCACGTGGCCGGGGACATCCCCGTCTACAGCCCCTGGCTGCACTCGGGGGGCCGGTGGCTGAGCCTGCCCGTGGCCGTGTTCCTGGCTTACATCGCCGGCTCCCTGCTCCGGTGGCGGACCCTCTCCCTGCCGGAGAAGGTCCTGTTCTGCTGGAATTGGACCTCCCTCTGGCTGCTGGCGCTCTCCGGACTGTTCTTCCGGGAGCATCCGCACCAATGGTTCGTGTTCCTCTTCCCGGCGCCGTTTTTGGCCATCGCCCTGACCCTGCGCCGCCCGACCCAGGCGCATGCGCCGCGGCTGCGCTGGGCGGGAGCCGGACTCCTGGCGGCGCTGCTCGCCTCGTATCTGGCCGCCTCCTCCCTCTATGCCCGCTTCGTGGAGACCAGCGGCGGCATCTCCTGGCACATGGCGAACCTCAGCGTGAAGCTGGAAGCCCTGTCCTGGATATATTCCCACGCGGGCGGAACCCAGGCGGTCCTTGCGGAGGACCCCCGGGTCCCGTGGCACGCCTACGGCAGGACCGGCTGGACCGCCGCGGCCTGGGGAGTGCTGTCGGACCACCCGCGGCAGCCGCCTTCCGGCAAGCCGCGCGTCTTCTACATACACGAACCCCTCGGCCTGGCGTACAACCCGGAGCTTCTCTCCCTGAACGCGCGGCACAGCGCCGCCCCCCCGGAGCGGTTCCACTCGGTCCAGGTCTTCAGCCTCGACCGCGAACTCCCCCTGCCCGGGGAAGACGTCGAGGTCCTCTCCGTGCGGCTCTCCATCCTGCCATTCCTGCCCCTGCGCGGAGGCGGCTGAAGCGGACGGACACAAGTGGAACTTCCTTCGCCCATGCTCGTATATAGAGTATGCCCCTTTCGTACCTGCGCAGGCCTCTGTTCCTCTGCCTGCTGGCCTACATAGCCGTCCTCTGTTTCCTTCATAGCCGCGGCTTCTTCCGGCCCAGCCCTCCGGAACCCCTGGCCCTCTACCGCCGCTTGAACGGGGTGGCCGTCCAGGGCCGGCTCGTCTCCCCCCTCAAAGAGGACTCTTTCGGCTGGAAAGCCTTCATCCAGGCCGACACCATCAACAGCCGGCCTTACCCTCATAAGCTCCAGGCCTACCTCCCCAAAGGGCAGGACTGGACCCGCCTGCGGCCGGGCATGCCGGTCAGGCTCCAGGGCGACCTGCGCCGGCCCCGCGCCCCCCTCAACCCCGGGGGGTTCGATGAAAAGACCTTCCTGGAGGACCGGGGCGCCTGCGCCGTCATGTCCGTTGACGAACTCCAGGTCCTGGGCCAGCTCCCATGGTTCTGGCTGCCCAAAGCCTGGGCGGAAGCGGCCCGGCAATCAATGGAAGGATTCTTCAAAAAGGTCCTTCCCAAGGATGAGGCTCATGTCTTTTCAGGCCTCTGCCTGGGGTATAAAGGCCCCCTCAGGAGGGATTGGAACCGGGCCATACAGGACGCCGGGACCATACATCTCATCGTCCCGTCCGGCGCCAAGACGGCTATTGTCATGCTATGTGTGGTCTTTTTGGCCACACTATGCAGGATTCATATTTTAATTCGATTTTTATTGAGCTTATCTATAGGGGGATTCTACACATTGATGGCTGGTGCCGAAGCCCCATACACCCGCGCTTTCTGGGGCGGGACCGCGCTCTGGGTCTGCCTGCTGTCAGGCCGAGATTCTGGGGCCTTTCAGGCCACAGTGCTGGCCGCGCTGCTGACGTTGCTCTGGGGCCCCAGGGAACTCTTCAGCGTAGGCTTCCAGATGACCTATGCCGCGGTCCTGGGCCTGGTCCTGGCCATGCCCCAGATCCAGGCCGCCACCCAGAGCCTGCCGCCCCGGCCCCGCGGACTGGCCAGGGTGGCCGCCATCAGCGTCATAGTCCAGGCCATGCTCTGGCCCATATTCGCCAACGTCTTCGGCCGGGGGTCCCTGGCCGGGGTCCTGGCCAACCTGCTCCTGGTCCCGGCCTCCGCCCCCCTCATGGCAGCGGGATTCGGCGCCTGGCTGGCCAGCCCGGCGCTCCCCTCCGGCCCCCTGCTGGCGTTGCTGGCCAGGCTCTTCGTACGGGTCTGCCAGGCCTTCGCATCCCTGCCCGGGGCCGCCTCCGACCTCTCCCCCATGAGCCCGCCCGCGGTCGTTTCCTATTACTTCCTGGCCGGGGCGGCCCTGGTCCTGCCGCGCTGGAGGGCCTCCGGGGCCCTGGCCGCGGCCGGCCTCCTGGTCCTGGCCGGAGCCGCGGCGGCCCGCGGCCTCTCCCGGCCGGCCGTGAGCGTGCTCTACCTCGATCTGCCCTCGTCCCAGCCGGCCCTGGTCCGGTTCGCGGACGGCCGGACCTGGCTGGTGGACCCCGGCAGCCGCGCCGCGGCGGTGCTCAAGGCCCTGCGCCAGCGCCGGGTCTCGCGGCTCGACCGCGTCGTGCTCACCCGGGCCTGGCCGCGCCCGGCCCGCCGGCGTCTGGCCCGCGGCCTGTCCTGGCGCGAAGCGGTCCAGGTCAGCGCCCCCTGGAGCTTCTGCGCCGGCGCGGCCTGCTTCGAGTTCGGAGGACCGGAAGGGCCGGCCGTCATTGAGCGGGGGAGTCAAAATAGTATAATCCACCGTCGCATCATCTCCGGCTCCGTCGAGGCCGTCTCCGACGGACGCCGAGCCGAGGTCAGACCTTTATGCCCGCCCGAACGACCCAGTTGGTCCGCTCCGTGGTCATCATCCACAACGAGACCAAGCCCGAGGCCAGACGCATGACGCAGGAAGTCGCCTCCCTGCTGCGCCGCCAGGGCGCGGCGGTGCGCGTCTGCCGGGGCCGCGCCAGCGGCCGGGACCTGCTGGCCGCGGACCTGGCCGTGGCCCTGGGCGGAGACGGCACCATGCTCCGCGCCGCGCGCCTGCTGGCCCCCTACTCCATCCCCCTGCTGGGCATCAACACCGGACACCTGGGCTTCCTGACGGGCATCGACCTGGCCGGCTTCCGCAAGGGCTGCCGGGACATCCTGCGCGGACGCTTCCTCATCGAGGAGCGCTGGATGGTGTCCGTCGAGGTCGCCCGGGGCCGGCGGCGGGTCTTCGGGCCGCACCTGGCCCTCAACGACTGCGTCATCCGCTGCGGCGAGCAGGCCCGGGCCATCCTGCTCACCGCCCGCTCCGGCGCGCGCTTCGTGGCCGACTACTTCGGCGACGGCCTCATCGTCTCCACCCCCACCGGCTCCACGGCCTACGCCCTGGCCGCCTCCGGACCCATCGTGGACCCCGGCCTCGACGTGTTCCTCATCGCCCCCATCTGCCCGCACACCTTGACCCAGCGTCCGCTCATCGTCTCGGCGGGCAGCCCCTTCACGGTCGGGCTCTCCTCGCGCCACCCCGGCGAGGCGCCCCACGTGCTGGTCTCCTTGGACGGGCAGGTCGGGTTCAGCCTGAAGGTCGACGACGAGGTGCGGGTGCGCCGCTACGACAAGCCCTTCCGCCTGGTCCTCGACCCCCACCACTCCTACTTCGAGACCCTGCGCCGCAAGCTGCGCTGGGGCCAGACCCAGGGGTAGTATGCTGCGCAGCCTGCGGGTCCGGGACTTCGCAATCATCTCCGAGCTCTCCCTGGAGCCCGGGCCGGGCCTCAACGTCTTCACCGGCGAGACCGGGGCCGGCAAGTCCATCCTCATAGAGGCCCTGGGCTTCGTTCTCGGGGCGCGGGCCAGCACCTCCTGGCTGCGCGCCGGCGCCTCCCGGCTCTCGGTGGAGGGCGTCTTCGAAGCGCGCGGCCGCTCCACCACCGTGCGCCGCGAGCTCGACGCCGCGGGCAAGAGCCGCGCCGCCATCGACGGCAAGCCGGCCTCGGCCGCGGCCCTGGCCGCCTTCGGCGAGGGCCTGGTGGACTTCCACGGCCAGCATGAACACCAGTCCCTGCTCAAGCCCGCGGCTCACCTCGACGCCCTGGACTCCTTCGCCGGGCTGGGGGAGAAGCGCGCCGAGGTCGGCGCCTTGCACCGCGGCTGGTCCGCCGCCGCCGCGGGGCTCGAATCGGCCAAGATGTCCGACGACGAGAGGCGCCGGCGCGGCGAGTTCGCCCGCTTCCAGCTGGGCGAGATCGACGCGGCCAAGCTCAAGCCCGGGGAAGAGGAGGAGCTCGAGGCCGACCTGCCGCTCCTGAAGAACGCGGACCGCGTCCGCAGCCTGGCCGACGGCGCCTACGGCCTGCTCTACGCCGGGGACGGCTCGGCCTCCGAGGCCCTGCAGAAGGCGGTCCGGGCCATCGAGGAGCTCTGCCGCTTCGACGAGTCCCTGCGCCAGGGCCGCGACGAGCTGGAGGCCGCGCGCATCTCGGTCGACGAGGCGGCCCGCCGCCTGGGCGAACTGCGCCGCCGCGCGGGCGCCGACCCGGCCCGGCTCGACGCCCTGCTGGGACGGCAGGAGCAGCTCTCCCGCCTCAAGAAGAAGTACGGTTCCGACATAGCCGGGATCCTGGCCAAGCGCGCGGAGCTGGCCGCGGAGCTCGACCTGCTGGAGAACTCCGAGAAGCGCCTGGAGGACCTGGAGGACGCGGCCGAGGCGGCTCGGGGCCGGCTCGCCGCGGCCTGCGGCCGCCTGCACAAGCTGCGCGCCGCGGCCGCCGGGAAGCTCGAGGCCGCCCTGACCAAGGAGATCAAGGTCCTGGGCATGCCCCACGCCCGGCTGAGCGTCAGCGTGGAGACCGAGGCGGGGCGCCTCGGCCCGACCGGCGGCGACGAGGTGGAGTTCCTGCTCGCCCCCAACCCGGGGGAGCCCATCCGGCCCCTGCGCTCCATCGCCTCGGGCGGCGAGCTCTCCCGCGTCATGCTGGCCCTCAAGACCGTCCTGGCCGCCGCGGGGGAAGGGGCGGACCGGATCCCGGTCATGGTCTTCGACGAGATCGACGCCGGCATCGGCGGCGCCGTGGCCCGCTGCGTGGGCTCCCGGCTGGCCGCCCTGGGCCGCTCCCGGCAGATCCTCTGCGTCACGCATCTGGCCCAGGTGGCCTGCTTCGCCCCGCGCCACTTCCACGTGTCCAAGGAGGCGGCCGGCGGCCGCACCTCCGTGCGCGTCGAGAGCCTCGACGGCGCGCGGCGCCTGGAGACCGTGGCCCAGCTCCTCGGCGGCCTCGCCGCCACCGAGGCCAGCCGCAAGCACGCCGCAGAACTCCTGGAGAGCTCCACGCCATGACCCCGAACCCCGAGATCCGCACCCGCTTCGCCCCCTCCCCCACCGGCTACCTGCACATCGGCGGGGCCCGCACCACCCTCTACAACTGGCTCTTCGCGCGCCGCCACGGCGGGACCTTCGTCCTGCGCATCGAGGACACCGACGAGGTGCGCTCCACCGCGGACTCCGTCACCGCCATCCTGGATTCCATCTCCTGGCTGGGCCTGGACTGGGACGAGGGTCCGCTGGATTTCGAGCGCGAGAAGGGACCCCACGCCTCCTATTACCAGATGAAGCGCCTGGCCTCCTACCAGGAGCACACCAAGCGCCTGCTCGACGAGGGCACGGCCTACCCCTGCTACTGCGCCAAGGAAGAGACGGACGCGGTGCGAAAGGAAGCCCAGGCCAAGGGCCAGCCCATGCCCGAGGACCCCTGCCGGCGCCTGAGCGAGGCCAAGCGGAAGGAACACGAGGCCGCCGGCCGCAAGGCCGCCGTGCGCTTCATCATGCCCGACGAGGGCGAGACCATCGTCGACGACCTCATCCGGGGCAAGGTGCACTTCGAGAACCGGCTGGCGCCGGACCTGGTCATCCAGAAGACCACGGGCGGGCCGACCTACAACTTCGCCTGCGTCTGCGACGACCACGCCATGGCCATCAGCCACGTCATCCGCGGCGACGAGCACCTCTCCAACACCCCGGCGCAGCTGCGCCTCTACGAGGCCCTGGGCTGGAAGCCGCCCAAGTTCGCGCACCTCTCCATGATCCTGGGCCCGGACGGCACCAAGCTCTCCAAGCGCCACGGCGCCACCTCGGTGCTGGAGTACCGCGACCAGGGCTTTTTGCCCGAGGCCCTGCGCAACTACCTGGCCCTGCTGGGCTGGTCCAACACGGAGTCCAAGCAGCTCTTCTCGCCGGAGGAGCTGGTGAAGGCCTTCGACCTGCCCGGCTGCCAGAAGAACCCCGCCACCTTCGACCCGGTCAAGCTGGCCTGGATGAACGGCGAGTACATGCGCGCCCTGGCGCCCGCCGAGATCGTCAAGCGGGCCGAGCCGTTCCTCAAGAAGGCCGGCCTCTTCCCGCCGCCCCCGGGCCCGTCGCTGGAGCGGCTCGCGGCCCTGGAGCGCGAGAAATTCAAGCTCCTGCCCGACGTGCCGGGGCGCGTGGACTTCTTCTACCGCGAGACCGAGCTGACCGACAAGGCGCGCAAGACCCTCTCCGCGCCGGAGGCCAAGCCCGTGCTGGCCGGCCTCGCCGGGCTCCTGGCCTCTTTCGAGCCCTTCACGGAGAAGCCCCTGGAGGAGGCCATCCGCGGCTTCTGCGCGGCCCGGGCCCTCAAGCCCGGCCAAGTCTTCCACCCCCTGCGCGCCGCGGTCTCGGGCCGCGCCGACGGCCCGACCCTGTTCCTGATGCTCGAGCTCATGGGACGGGAGACCGTCGTGGCGCGCCTGCGCGGCGCCATGTCAAAGCTGGGTCAAAGCTGAGAGACCTGGGCCCAAATTGGGCCTTGCGCCCGGCACTTCAAACGATATACTATTTCACGCTTTCCGTCCCGACAGGAGTCCATGATGACTAAGAAGAAGACGGCCAGACCCGCGGCGAGCAAGGGCTCGCCGTCCCTGAAGGGCAGACGTTCTCCGCTCCCGGAAGGGGCGGCGCGCAAGCCCTCCGCCGGCAAGCCGGCCCCCGCCGCGTCGGGCAAGCTCACGCCCGTCAAGCGCAAGCTCCTGGAGATGCGCGAGGACCTCATCCGCACCGTGCGCACCCAGCAGCTCGAGGAGAGCGCCGAGGCGGACACCGGCGACGACGCGGACAAGGCCAGCCAGTCCATCGAGAAGGAGCTCCTCTTCGAACTCTCCGACAACGAGCGCACGACGCTCGACCACATCGAAGCCGCCCTGCGCAAGATCGACAAGGGGACCTACGGCACCTGCGAATCCTGCCGCAAGTCCATCCCCAAGCCCCGCCTGGAGGCCCTGCCCTTCGCCCGCTACTGCATCGGCTGCCAGGGCAAGGCCGAGAGCGTGCCCGAGCTCGCCGAGCCGGCCGCGGACTTCCGCGGCATCGGCGAGGAGACCAGCCGGGAAGCCTGAGCCGACCCGGCCGCCGCGGCCCCCCGGGTCCGGAAGCCTTTTTTTTCCCGCCTTGAAAACGTAACACCCCCCGGGCTATCAT
This sequence comes from Elusimicrobiota bacterium, assembly GCA_016212825.1. Lineage (GTDB taxonomy): Bacteria > Elusimicrobiota > Elusimicrobia > UBA1565 > UBA9628 > UBA9628. The sequence goes on from JACRDS010000163.1 coordinate 11,711, forward strand.
GGGGGTGCCGACCCCATGAAATATTGGGTCTACAAGGATTCCCAGATACTGGGCCCCCTGGCCAAGGAAGACCTGGCCTTGGCGGGGGGCGTGCGCCCCGAGACCTTGGTCTGCCCCGAGGCCGGCGCCTCCAGCGTCGACATGGACTGGCGCTGCGCCGAGGACATCGGCGAGCTCGCCGGCCTCTGCGCCGCGGCCCCGCCGCCCGGCGGCGAGGACGTCCTGCTGGAGCGGGACTTCGCGCTCATGGAGCGCCTGCAGTTCGACGTCCTGGCCCTGCCCGGAGAGGGCGAGGGCTGGCTGGCGGACCTCTTCTCGGCCCCGGCCCGCATCCCGCCCAAGGACCTGCCCAAGCCGGATGAATCCGCGGTCGAGGAGCTCAAGAGCGCCCAGAAGCGCGTCGGGGAGCTCACCTCCCAGATCGAGCAGCTCAGCCGCAGGCTCGCGGAGCTGGAAGCACTGCCGCGGCCGCCCGCCCCTCCCCCCATCACGGCCGCGCCCCTGCCGACGGCCCCCGCGCCCGCCCAGGAGAACGAAAGAGCCCCCGCGCCGCCGGTCCAGCCGCCCGTCCTCCAGCCCCTTCCCGAGGTGAAGGTCCCGGAGACCCTCAAGCCTCCGGAGCAGGCGGGCCCCGCCCTGGGCCAGGACGAGTCCCCCTACCGCTGGGAAGACCAGCTCCCCATAGGCGGAGGCCTGCCCGTGGCCGGCTCCGCCCTGCCGCCGACCCAGGCTCCTCTGGCTCCGGCCTCGGAGCCCGAGATCCCGCCCGCGCCCAAGGGGCGGCCCCGCCGCGTGGTGAAGGTCTCGGCCCCCCAGTCCCTGCGCAAGGTGACGCGCGCCAGCCAGCCCGCCTCGCCCCCGGCCGACAAGGTCCCGACCCCGGACATCTCCGCGCCCGCGATCCAGCCGCCGTCACTCCCGGGCCCGGCGCTCAAGCCCGCGGAGAACCCCTACGATTGGGGCCCCCAGGCCGCGCCGGCGCCCGCGCCTGCGGAGCCCGGCGCTCCGCCCGCGACCGTGGTCCCGTCCTTCATGCCGTCCTTGAGCGTCCCGCCGCAGCCCGTCCTCTCCCCGCCGCCGCTGTCCGCGCCGCCCTCCCAGACGCTGCAGCCCCCGCCCGTCCCTTCCCTGACCCCGGCCGCCACGCCGCACATGACCATGGCTTTCTCCGCGGGCTCCGAGAGCGCCCCGCCCGCGACCGGGCCGGCCATCATGTCGCCTCCGCCCTCGGCCGGCCCTTCCACGGCGCAGGTGCTGGCCAAGCTCGCCAAGCCCGCGCCGGCCAAGACCGAGCCTCCCAAGGCCCCGCCCAAGTCCCGCGGCCGGACCATGATCATCGTCATCGTCGCCGCGACCGCGGTGGTGGCGGGCGCCGGCTGGTTCCTGCTCTTCCGCGACTCCTCCGGTCTCAAGACCGCGATGCAGATGGACTCGGGCCGGCCGCCCCTGGGCTCCGAGGCCGCCGACCTGCCGGCCCCGGCCCAGCCCAAGCCGCAGGCCGCCCCGCAGCCGCAGGCGGAGCCGGCCCCCCAGGCTCCCCTGCCGGCGCCGGAGCCGCCCCCGGCCGAGACGCCCCGCGACGAGCGCCCGGCGGCCATCGCCCTGGTCAAGGACTTCCCGCTCGACGGCGACCGCGGCACGGTCGGCCAGTGGCTGCAGTACTCCTTCGCGGCCAGCCCGGGCGCCGCGGACACGGAGAAGTGGGACGCGGGCGCCTACGAGGAGACCACCTACGCGGTCAAGTACACGGCCCAGCCCACGGGCAAGGACGCCATCACCTACCTCTTCGAGGCCGACGTGGCCCGCAAGACGGTCAAGGGCATGAACGAGGCGGCCCGCAAGATGCTCGCCGGCGGCACCCCGGTGCGCGGCCGCGCCGCCGCCAAAGCCCGGCCGGCCCAGCCCCGCAAGCGCACCCCGCCGCGGCGGGCCCCCGCGCCCCCGCCGCCACCCAAGGAAGTGCCGCTGCTGCCCCTGCCCACGGACGACGAGCTCGCCCCCCCCGCCGACGAGGAGAACGCCTTCCGCTCCGACACGGTCCGGACCAATCCCTGAATCGGGTATTAAATATCGAGAAATATTCTTGCGCGCCCGCGCTTGACAAACCCCAGCCAGGCGGCTAATCTATAGGCTCATGCCCAACAACGAGCATGTGATCTCGCTGAACCTCTCCCGACGCCTGGCCGAACTCCTGGTCCAGGAGAAGATCATCTCCTCCGCCCAGCTCAAGGAGGCCCTGGAAGCCCAGCGCGAGAAGAACGAGAAGCTGGGCACCGTGCTCATCGCCAAGGGCTTCATCACGGAGGAGCGCATCCTCCAGTTCCTCTCGGCCCAGTGCGACATCAGCTACATCACCCTCTCGGGCATGCCCGAGATCGCGCCCGAGGTCATCGCCCTGGTCCCGGAGACCATCGCCCGGCAGCACACCCTCCTCCCCTTCAACAAGACCAACAACGCCATCACCATCGCGGTGGCCGACCCGCTCAACGTCCTCATCCTCGACGACCTCAAGATGATGACCGGCTGCGACGTCAAGGCCGCCCTGGCCTCGGAGACCGAGATCCTGGCGGCCCTGGACAAGTACTACAAGCCGGCCAGCTCGCAGGACGCCCTCGACGACATCCTCAAGCAGAGCCAGACCTCCGAGGAGGCGGCCGACGGGGTCGAGCACGTGGAGGAGAAGAAGGAGGAGGAGAACTCCCTCTCCGTGGAGAAGTCCGCCGAGGACGCCCCGGTCATCAAGATGGTGAACCTCATCCTGGCCAACGCCATCAAAGCCAAGGCCTCGGACATCCACATCGAGCCCTACCAGAAGGAGCTGCGCATCCGCTACCGCATCGACGGGGTGCTCCACGAGCAGCCCTCGCCCCCCAAGAAGTTCCACGCCGCCATCTGCGCGCGCCTCAAGATCATGTCCAACCTGGACATCTCGGAGCGGCGCCTGCCCCAGGACGGCCGGCTCAAGGTGCGCGTCGCGGACAAGCAGATCGACATGCGCGTCTCGGTGCTGCCCTGCGCGCCCGGCGAGAAGATCGTCATGCGCATCGCCGACACCGCGGGCCTCAGTGTCCAGATGTCCAGGCTCGGCTTCGAGCCCGAGGCCCTGGCCGTCTTCAACCGCTGCATGAAGGCGCCCTACGGCATCAACCTCATCACCGGGCCCACGGGCTCGGGCAAGTCCACCACGCTCTACTCGGCCCTCTCGGTGCTCAACACTCCCGAGCACAACATCATGACCGTGGAGGACCCGGTCGAGGTCCAGCTCCACGGCATCAACCAGGTCCAGGTCCACGCCGCCATCGGGCTGACCTTCGCCGCGGGCCTGCGCTCGTTTTTGCGCCAGGACCCGGACGTCATCATGGTCGGCGAGATCCGCGACCTGGAGACGGCCCAGATCGCCATCAACGCGGCCCTGACCGGCCACCTGGTCTTCTCCACTTTGCACACCAACGACGCCCCCGGCTCCATCACGCGCCTCAACATGATGGGCGTGGAGCCCTTCCTGTCGAGCTCCTCGATCCTGATGGTCGTGGCCCAGCGCCTGGTGCGCGGCATCTGCCTCAAGTGCAAGGAGAGCTACGACGTGGAGGTCGACTGGCTCCTCAAGCTGGGCGTGCCCCAGAACCTCCTGCAGGCCCGCAACGGCAAGGTCTCCCTGCACAAGGGCAAGGGTTGCGAGAACTGCGCGGGCACGGGCTACCGCGGCCGCCAGGGCCTCTACGAAGTCCTGGAGGTCACCGACACGGTCCGGCAGATGATCCTGGACAAGGCCACGGCCAAGGAGATCAAGGACCAGGGGCGCAAGCAGGGCATGCTGACCCTGCGCGAGTGCGCCATCCGCAAGCTTTTGGGCGGCGTCACCACGGCGGAGGAGATGATCCGGGTCACGGCCTCGGACATCGAGGGCTGAAACAAGGGGAAACCATGATATCGATGAGCGAGCTGTTCCTGCTGATGCACGAGCGCGGCGCCTCCGACCTGCACATGACCGTGGGCGCGCCGCCCACCCTGCGCATCGACGGCAGCCTGGTGCCCACACCCTTCGAGAAGCTGACCCACGAGGCCAGCCAGACCCTGATCTTCTCGCTCCTGACCGAGAGCCAGCGCCAGCGCTTCGAGGCCACCAACGAGCTCGACCTGGCCTTCAGCCTCAAGGGCATCGGGCGGTTGCGCATGAACGTGTACCGCCAGCGCGGCGCCATCGGCGCGGCCATCCGCGCCATCCCTTCCTCCTTCAAGACCTTCGACGAGATCGGCCTCCCCAACGTGATCTACGACGTCATGAAGGTCCCCAAGGGCCTGGTCCTGGTCACCGGACCCACGGGCTCGGGCAAGTCCACGACCCTGGCCAGCATGATCGACTTCATCAACGAGAACCGCCCCGGCCACATCCTCACGGTCGAGGACCCCATCGAGTACGTGCACAGCCACAAGAAGTGCATCATCAACCAGCGCGAGGTCGGGCAGGACACGGAGTCCTTCACGGCCTCCCTGAAGCACGTCCTGCGCCAGGACCCCAACGTCATCCTCATCGGCGAACTGCGCGACCTCGACACCATCTCCGCGGCCCTGACCATCGCCGAGACCGGCCACCTGGTCTTCGCCACCCTGCACACCACGGACTGCGCCCAGACCATCAACCGCATCATCGACGTGTTCCCCCAGCACCAGATGGACCAGGTGCGCATCCAGCTCTCCTTCGTGCTGCAGGCCGTCATCTGCCAGCAGCTGCTCTCCCACGCCTCGGGC
>JACRDS010000018.1 GCA_016212825.1 Elusimicrobiota bacterium
AAGCGCTTCCTGGGCGCGGCGCGCAACATCGAGGAGGGCGGCAGCCTCACCATCATGGGCACGGCCCTGGTGGACACCGGCTCGCGCATGGACGAGGTCATCTTCGAGGAGTTCAAGGGCACGGGCAACTCCGAGATGTGCCTGGACCGCAAGCTCGCCGACCGCCGCATGTTCCCGGCCATCGAGATCAACCGCTCCGGCACGCGCAAGGAGGAGCTCCTGCTTTCCGAGGAAGAGATCACCAAGATGTGGATCCTGCGCAAGGTCCTGGCGCCGCTGGGCTCGGTGGAGGCCATGGAGCTGCTGCGCGACAAGCTGCTGACCACCAAGAACAACAAGGACTTCCTCAAGTCCATGGAGCTCTCCAGCCTGGCGGAGGCCGATTAGTGCCGTTGGGGGGGGCCCTGCTGTTCCTGTCCGTGCTGGCCTCCGCCCAGCCCCGCCCCGCCGACTCCCTGCGCTCCTGGGCGCGCTTCTCCGTCCTGACCCCCGCCGGCCCCGAGGCGCCCAAGCCCGAGGTCCTGCGCCAGGTGAATCGGCTCCTGTGGGCCACGCACAAGGTCGTCAAGGGGGAGTACAGCGCGGCGCAGATCGCCAGGCTCTACGGCACCACGCTCATGAGCCTGCAGTCCACCAACCGCGACGAGCTCTACCTCCTGCCCCGCTACCTGACGGTGCTCAACAAGGAGGGCCTGCTCTACGAGGTGCGCAAGGACACGGAGACTCTCGACGGGATCGTGGCCCGGTTCAAGATCGGCCAGACCGAGCGGCGCCAGCTCAAGGAGTGGGTGGTCAAGGCCAACGGCCTGCCCGGCTACGCCCTCATCGACGACTACGAGCTGGAGAAGGGGGAGCGCCTCCTGCTGCCCGGCATCAAGATCAACTTCGACACCTACCATTACCCCGTGACCAGCGTGCAGCGGCTCAGCAGCCGCTTCGGCTTGCGCCGCCATCCCATCTCCCACGAGCGCCGCAAGCACGTGGGCATCGACATCCCCAAGCCCTACGGCACGCCGGTCTATCCGGCGCGCAGCGGCATCGTGGTGGAGGCCGGCTGGCGCGAGGGCTACGGCATGCTGGTCATCATCCGGCATCCGGACGGCTTCTCCACGCGCTACGGGCACCTCTCCAAGATCACGGTCAAGGACGGACAGCTGGTCCAGCGCGGCAAGACCCTCATCGGCAAGGTCGGCTCGACCGGGAATTCCACCGGGCCGCACCTGCACTGGGAGGTCCGCGACCGCCACGGCAACCCCGTCAACCCGTCCCAGAAGATCGGCCGGCGGTAAGGAAATGCGTCCCGCCGGCACCTGCGGAATTTCCGATACCGCAGGGCCGGCGCTGAGCGGACTTTTGCTATAATATCTTCCTAAACCCTAGAGGAAGGAAGAAAAAATGAAAGCTGGCATCCATCCCATCTACACCAACGCGAAGGTGGTCTGCGCCTGCGGCAACACCTTCGAGACCCGCTCCACCAAGGAGCTCATCAAGCTGGAGATCTGCTCGGCCTGCCACCCCTTCTACACCGGCCAGCAGCGGCTCGTCGACACCGCCGGCCGCGTGGAGCGCTTCAAGAAGCGCTTCTCCGCCACCGACGGCAAGACCGTGGTGCGCAAGCCGACCAAGACCGCGAAGAAGGCCCTCGAGCCGGTCGCGAGCAACAAGGCCCTGCGCCGCGCCGTCCTGAGCACCGCTCCCAAGAAGGAAGACAAGCCCGGGGCGGCCAAGAAGCCGGCCGCCAAGAAAGAGGCTTAGCCCGAGTCCCGCGCCGGCCCCGACCCGTCCGGGTCGGGGCCGTTGCTTTAGACCATGGACCCCAGACTGCAGAAGCTCGCGGCGGACTCCCGGGAGATAGAGGCGCGCCTCGCCCAGGGCGGCTTGTCCGCCGCCGAGGTCAAGGACCTCTCCCGCCGCCACTCCGAGCTGGCCCCTTTGGCCGGGCGCATCCAGTCATTGGAGCGTCTGGAGAAGGAGCTCCAGGACCTGGAGCTCCTTCTGGCCGGCGGCGACGCGGAGCTGCGGGGCATGGCCGCGGCCGAGAAGCCCCAGGTCGCGGAGAAGATCCGGTCCCTGGAGGAGTCCCTGCGCCTGGACCTGGCGCCCAAGGACCCGACGGACGCGCGCAACGTGTTCCTTGAGGTCCGGGCCGGGGCCGGGGGCGAGGAAGCGGCTCTCTTCGCCGCGGAGCTGCTGCGCATGTACACGCGCTTCGCCGAGGCCAAGGGCTGGAAGACCGAGACGCACGAGCTCTCCCAGACCGGCCTCAAGGGGCTCAAGCAGGCCGTGATCTTCATCACGGGCAAGGAGGTCTTCTCCTGGCTGCGCTACGAGGGCGGGGTGCACCGCGTGCAGCGCGTGCCCGCCACCGAGTCGGCGGGCCGCATCCACACCTCCACCGTGACCGTGGCCGTGATGCCCGAGGTGGAGGAGGTCGAGGTGTCCATCCGGCCCGACGACCTGAAGTTCGACACCTACCGCTCCGGCGGCGCGGGGGGCCAGAACGTCAACAAGGTGGAGACCGCGGTGCGCATCACGCACATCCCCACCGGCCTGGTTGTCGAATGCCAGGAGGAGCGCTCCCAGGGCCGCAACCGGGAGAAGGCCATGAGGCGCCTGCTGGCCAAGCTGGCCGACCAGGAACGGGAGAGGGCCTTCGCCCAGAACGCGTCGGCGCGGCGCTCCCAGGTCGGCACGGGCGACCGCTCGGAGAAGATCCGCACCTACAACTTCCCGCAGAACCGCGTGACCGACCACCGCCTGGAGCGGTCCTGGCACAGCCTGCCCGCCATCATGGAGGGCGAGATCGGCCCGGTGCTCGAGGCCCTGCGCGCGGAGGCCCGGCGCAAGGCCCTGGAGGGCGTCTAAGCTTGACGCTCTGGGCGCGCAAGAAGGGCGTGCCTCTGCCGGCCCATCCCCGGAATTGGAAGGGCACGGCCGGGGAATGGCTCGGCGACGCCGCGGCCTTCTTCCGGAAGAAGGGGGTCCCGGAGGCCGAGGCCAACGCGGAGTTCATCATGGCCGCTGTGCTCGAGACGGGCCGCAACGACGTGCGTCTGGGCGCCTCCCATCCCCTGAGCGAGAAGCAGGGCTTCCACTTCTGGGAGCTGGTCCAGGAGCGCGGACAGAGGGTGCCCCTGGGCTATGTCCTGGGCTCGCAGGGCTTCATGGGCCTCGACATCGCGGTCACGCGCGACGTCCTGGTCCCGCGGCCGGAGACCGAGGAACTGGCGGCCGCGGCCAGGGACCTGCTCCAGGCCGGGCGGCCGGATCCCACGGTCCTAGAAATCGGCACGGGCACGGGCTGCGTGGCCATCGCCCTGGCCAAGGCCCTGCCGGGGGCGACCGTCTACGCCACGGAGCTGAGCCCCGCGGCCCTGGCCCTGGCTCTGAGGAACGCGGAGGCGCACGGCGTGAGCCGCCGCATCCGCTTCCTGAAAGAGGACCTCTTCAAGCCCGCGGCGCGCGGCGCGGGCTGGGCGGACCTGGTGGTCTCCAATCCCCCGTATATCCCGAGCGCCGAGATCGACCGCCTGGAGCCCGAGGTCCGCAAGGAGCCGCGCCTGGCCCTCGACGGCGGCAAGGACGGCCTCGACGCCATCCGGGCCATCGCGGCGGACGCTCCCCGGCACATCCGGAAGGGGGGCTGGCTGGTGCTGGAGATCGGCTCGGAGCAGGGCGCCGCGGTCAGGGGGCTCCTGGAGGGGGCCGGCGGCGCCGCCGTCGAGGTCCGCAGGGACCTGCAGGGCCTCGACCGCATCGCGGTGGCGCGGTTCTAGCGCCATGCGGCGTCCCCAGGCGGCGCGGCTGGCGCTCGCCGCCCTGGCCGTCTCCTTCTGCCTGTTCGCCGCGCGCTTCTTCCTCTATCACTGGGCGCACTCCGTCGACCTGCTGTTCTGGGACCAGTGGGACTTCTATGAGGCGGTCTTCTCGCCGCATTCCCTCTGGCAGCAGTTCCGCTGGCAGCACGGCCCGACCCGGATGGGGCTGTGGGTGCTCGTCTTCCATCTCGTCGTCGCGCCGTCGCGCTGGTCGACGCGGGCCGAGGTCATGGCGATGTGCGCGATCCAGGCTCTCTCCTGCCTGGGCTTCCTCTGGCTCAAGAGGCGCCTGAAGGCGGGCTGGCAGGCCAGCGACTGCGTCGTGCCCTGCCTGTTCTTCACCTTGGTCAGCTACACGACGTTCCTGGCCATCCCCAACCCGGCACACGGCGTGCTGCCCCTGTCCCTGCTCATCGCGCTGGCCCTGGCCTGGACCATCGAGTCCCCGCGGGCCAGGCTCGCGGCGGTCGTCGTGGTCAATCTCGCGCTCGTCTCCACGGGGTTCGGCTTCCTCGCCGGCTTCGTCGTCCTGCCCCTGCTGCTCTGGGAACTGCGCCGGGCGCCGGGTCCGGCCGAGGCGCGGCTGCAGGCCCTCGCGCTGGCCGCGGCGCTGCTGTCGCTCGTCCTGTTCTTCGCCGGCTACCGCTTCTCGCCCGCCAACGACAGCTTCCAATGGATCCATCCGCGCCTCTGGCAGTACCCCGCTTTCGCGGCCGTGATGGCCTACCGGTTCGCGGCGGTCAGCCGCCATCCGGCCTGGCTGCTGTGCGGGGCGGCGGCCCTGGCGGGCGTGCTCGCGGTCCTCGGCGCGGACGCCGCCGCGCGCCTGCGCGGCCGGCCCGCCCCCGGGCTCGAGCGCCGCCAAGCGGCCGTCCTCCTGCTGCTGGCCGGTTCTTCCGCCGCGTTCGCGGCGGCGGCCGCGTACGGGCGCGTGAGCCTGGGGCTCTTCGAGGCCGGCAGCTCGCGCTATGCCGTCTATCTGATCCCCGGGGCCGCGGCCCTGCTCCTCTACCTGCAGCTGACCGCGCGCAGCCGGGCCCGCCGGGCCCTGCTGGCGGGCCTCGCCGTCCTGGCCGTGGCCAGCGAGCTGCAGCGCCCCATCCCCCAGGACCGGGCTTATGCCGACGCCCTGACCGCCGCCAAGAGGGAGTGGGTCCGGGCCTATCGGTCCCGGCCCGATGCCGACGCGGCGGCGCGCGCCACGGGGTTCTATCCCCATCCGCGGCCCGCCCAGACGCGCCTGCAGCAGAAGCTGGACCAGCTGCAGGCCCGGCGTCTGAGCTTCTTCGCCGACCCGGCCCGCTAGGCGCGGCCCCGGGACGGGCCGGGGTTTATGTATAATTTTCCTTCCAAATATGGACCGCTTCGTCATAGACGGCGGCCGTCCCCTGCGCGGCACCATCCGCATCAGCGGCGCGAAGAACGCCGCCCTGCCCATCCTCATCGCCACGCTGCTCACCGACGAGCCCTGCCTCCTCGAGAACGTCCCCACGAAGCTGCGCGACATCCGCCTCACCATCCGGGTCCTGGAGGCCATCGGAAAATGCGTGGACGTCTCCGGCTCGCGCGTCTTCGTCCACGCGGACAAGCCCCTCAAGACCCGCGCCCCCTACGACCTCGTCAAGCAGATGCGCGCCTCGGTCCTGGTGGCCGGGCCGCTGCTGGCCCGTTTCGGCTGGGTGCGCGTCCCCATCCCGGGCGGCTGCGCCATCGGCGTGCGGCCCATCGACATCCACATCAAGGGCTTCGAGGACCTCGGCGCCCGGCGCGTCCTCGAGCAGGGCGACCTCATCCTCGACTCGCCCCTGCGCCCCGGCCGCGTGCGCTTCAAGTTCCCCAGCGTGGGCGCCACCGAGAACCTCATGATGGCCGCCGCGGCCGTCGCAGGGACCACGGTCATCGTCAACGCGGCCCGCGAGCCCGAGATCGAGGACCTCGGGAGCTTCCTCGCCGCCATGGGCGCCCGGGTCAGCGGCGCCGGGACCTCGACCGTGACCATCCGCGGGTCCCGGACCCTGCGCGGCGCCAAGCACAGCGTCATTCCGGACCGCATCGAGACCGGGACCTACATGCTCGCCGCCGCGGCCACCCAGGGCAGCCTGCGGCTGGCCGGCGCCGAACCGGCCCACCTCAAGGCCCTCATCGCCAAGATGCGCGCGGCCGGCGCGGCCGTCCGGGAAGGCCGCGGCCGCATCGCCGTGTCCATGAAGGGCCGCCCCCGGCCCGTCTCCGTGGTCACCGCCCCGCATCCGGGCTTTCCTACCGACCTCCAGGCCCCCTGGATGGCCTGGATGAGCCTGGCCCAGGGGAGCAGCCGCATCCGGGAGGAGGTCTTCGAGAACCGCTTCATGCACGCGGCCGAGCTCTCCCGCATGGGCGCGCGCATCGCGCTCTCCGGCGAGACGGCCTCGGTCCACGGCGTGCCCGGCCTCTCCGGGGCGCCTATCATGGCCTCGGACCTGCGCGCCGGAGCGGCGCTGCTGGTCGCGGCCCTGGCCGCGCCGGGACGCACCACGGTGCAGCGCGTCTACCACATCGACCGCGGCTACGAGCGCATCGAGGCCAAGCTGCGCGCGGCCGGGGCGCGCATCCGGCGCGTCAGGCGATGACCTACGCGGCGGCGCTCCGAGTCCTTAACCGGCGCCATGAGAGCCGCATCCGGCTGGGACTGAGCCGCGTCCGGCGGGTGCTCCGGCGCCTGGGGGACCCCCATGAGGGGCCGCCGGCCATCCACGTGGCCGGCACCAACGGGAAGGGCTCCACCTGCGCCATCCTCGAGTCCGTGCTGCGCGAGGCGGGCTGCCGCACCGGCCTCTACCTCTCCCCGCACCTCTCGTCCGTGCGCGAGCGCATCCAGGTCTCCGGCCGGATGATACCGGAGCGGGACTTCGCCCGCCTGCTGGGCCGGGTCCTCGCGGCCGAAGGGCGGGACCGCCTCACCTATTTCGAGCTGCTGACCTGCGTCGCGTTCCTGCATTTCCAGGAGCGCGAAGTCGCGACCGCGGTCCTGGAGACGGGCCTGGGCGGCAGGCTCGACGCCACCAACGTCGTCTCCAGGCCTCTGGCCTGCGTCATCACCTCCCTCTCCTTCGACCACATGCAGTGGCTTGGAAAGACCCTGCCCCGCATCGCCGAGGAGAAGGCCGGCATCATCAAGCCCGGCGTCCCGGTCTTCTGCCCGGCCCTCCCGCGTCCGGCGCTGGAGGTCGTGTCCCGCCGCGCCCGGGCGCTGGGAGCGCCGCTGCGCGTGGTGCGGCCGCTGGGAGAGCTGGCCACCGCGGGCCTCCCCTTGATCGGCTGCCGCCAGCGGGGCAACGCGGCCCTGGCCAAGGCCGTCCTGGAGCGGGTCATGCCCTCGTCCCTGAGGGCTTGGCGGCGCGGGCTGGCCTCGGTGCGGCTGCGGGGCCGCTGCGAGATCATCCACCGGGGCGGCAAGACCGCGCTCGTCGACGGCGCCCACAACCCCGAGGCCGCCGAGGCCCTGGCCCGCACTTGGCGGGGCCTGCGCCTGGGCCGGGCCCGCTGGATCGTAGGCATCATGAAGGACAAGGACCGCGCCGGCGTGGTGGGGCGCCTGGCGCCTCTGATAGGGGACGCCGTGGCCGTGGCCCCGCGCCATCCGCGGGCCCTGCCGGCCGCCCGGCGGGCCGAGGAGATCCGCCGGCAGGCGCCGGCCGCGGCGGTGCGCACCGCGCCGAAGACCGGCGCGGCCCTGCGCCGCTGGCTCAAGGACCCGGCGGCGCCGCGGACCGCGGTGGTCTGCGGCTCTTTCTACCTGGCGGCGGAGGCGCTCCGGGCGCTTCAGGGAGGCGGTCATGTCTAGGCTCGCTTTCGGCGTGGACGTGGGCGGGACCTTCGCCAAGATCGCGGCCGTGACCCGGGCCGGGAAGGTCCTGCGCAAGGACGAGATCCCCACCGACCCGCACGCCGGTCCCGCCGACTTCACGGACCGCCTCTGCGCCGTCCTGGGCTCCTGGCGGCGCCGCGGCCTCAGGGCCGAGGCGCTGGGGTTCGCGGTCGCCGGCGACGTGGACCACGAGCGCGGGCGCCTGCGCCTGACCCCGAACCTGCCCGGCTGGCCGGGCTATCCCTTCCGCGACGCCCTGCGCCGCCGCCTGCGCCTGCCCACGGTCATGGAGAACGACGCCAACGCCGCGGTCTGGGGCGCCTACGCCGTCGAACTGGGCCGCCGGCCGCGCAGCCTCATCGGCGTGACCCTGGGCACGGGCGTGGGCGGAGGCATCGTGGTGGACGGGAGGCTGCAGCGCGGCGCCACGGGCACGGCCGGAGAGATCGGGCACACCCGCGTGGCCTGGCCGGGAGAGCCCTGCCGCTGCGGCTCGCGCGGCTGCCTGGAGGCCTACGCCGGGACCTACGGCATCCTGCGCCTGGCGCGGCGCCTCCTGCGCGCCGGACCGGGACGGGGCCGCGTCCTGCGCCGGCTCTGTCCCAACCTCAAGGCTCTGACCCCGAAGGTCCTTCGGACCGCGGCCGACCAGGGCGACCCCCTCGCGGCCGAGGTCTGGGAGCGCACCGGGACCATGCTGGGGCTCGGCCTGGCCGACGCGGTCATGCTGGTCAACCCCGAGGCCCTCCTGCTCCTGGGCGGGGTCTCCCGGGCGGGAGACTGGCTCCTGCGGCCCGTGCGCCGCGTGTTCCGGGAGAGGCCCTTCGGCACGGCCCTGCGCGCGGTGTCCCTGCGCTGCGCGGCCGACCCGGACGGCGGCTGCGTGGGCGCGGCCCTGCTCGCCTGGGAGGAGACCTGCCTCTGACCGGCCTCCTGCTGGCGTCGCTGCTGAGCCTGCCGGGCCCGGCTCGCGCCCAGACCTCCACGTCGACGGCCGCCTATGCCCTGCCCGCGCCCCCGGAGGGCCAGCATCTGGATTTCGTCGCGGACCATCTGGACTACGACCGGGACCAGGCGCTCATCCATCTCAAGGGCGCCGTGCGCGTGAAGGACTCCACCTATACCCTCAAGGGCGACGAGCTCTGGATCGACACCGCCCGGCGCCGCGGCCGCTCGGAGGGCCACCTGTTCGTCGACGACGGGGTCAGCGCCGTGTCCGGCGCCTCCGGCGACTTCGATTTCGACGACCATTCCGGGCGGCTCTTCAACGCCTCGGCCGGCTACGGCGACTGGCGGGTCCACGCCCGGAGCATGGTGCTCGACGAGAACCGCCGCCTCTACTACAGCGGGGCCCGCTTCACGAGCTGCGACTACGTCCCGCCGCACTACCATTTCTACGCCAGCCGGGTGACCGTGGTGCCGGGCAAGTACATGCTCGGCCGCAACGTGGTCTACTTCCTCGGCAAAGTGCCCTTGTTCTACACCCCGCTGCTCTACAAGTCGCTCGCCAAGACCCATTTCCTGCGCTTCCGGCTCCAGCCCGGCTACGACCACCGCAACGGGGCCTTCCTCAAGAGCACGCTGAACACCCAGCACTCGGAAGCCTGGCGCAGCAAGCTCTTCCTGGACTACTACTCGAACGAGGGCTTCGGCAGCGGCGGCGAGCTCATCCGCCGCCAGGGGGAGGACTCGCGCGGCATCCTCTCCGCCTACCACATCCGCGAGAGCCGGGAGGGGGACCGGCGCTGGGCCGTCAACGGCGACCTCTACCAGGCCTTCGCCTCCTCCTTCGCCCTGCAGGGACACCTGCAGGCCATGTCCGACCCGCGCTTCAACAACGATTACTCCCGCGCCAGCCTGCTGCCCGTGGCCTCCTACCTCTCCAACAGCGGCGCCCTGGTCTACCGCCTGCCTCAGGCGACGGCGCGCCTGAGCTACAACCGCCAGGACAACGCCGTGTCCACCAGGACCTTCGTGAAGTCCAGCGAAGACACGCCGCGCCTCGAAGTCCAGTCGGTCCCGCTGCGGTTGCTGGGCCTGCCCTGGCTCAACACCCTCTCCGGCTTCGCGGTCAACAACTACGACCGGAGCCGCGGCTTCACCCAGAACTCGGTGGGGGGGGCCTGGGAGGTCACGCGCTCCTTCCGGCTCGCGCGCGGGCTCAGCTTCACGCCGCGCGCCAGCTACAGCGAGACCTGGTACGACTGGGACAACGCCCTCACCGCCACGACCGCGACGGTGCGCGACCGGGACGCCGCCGTGGGGCGCTACCTCGCGGCGGGCACCCTGAGGCTCAGGAGCCGGGCCGGAGACACCGACCTCACGCACACCTACGCCCGGCGCCTGGAGTCGGATTCCTTCGACCTGGACGCCGGGGCCGTGGACTACGGCGTGGAGGCCAACCTGTTCGCGCTCACGCACACCTACCGGCCCGCCAGCAGCATCCTGGCGCGGGTGGGCTCCGGCTACGACTTCCGCGGATACCGGGACCGCGCGGTGGGCTTCCACGAGAGCCTGCAGCCCATCCAGGCCGACCTGATCTTCACGCCCCGCCCGGACTTCAACCTGACCCTGCGCAACGACTACCTTCTGGGCACGGGGAACCGCAACACGGTGGTCAACGGCACCTGGGGGGACGAACTGCGCACCTTCGTCAGCGCGGGGGTCGGCTACAACCGTTCCGAGGCGGACCGCTACTACCTCAACACGGAGTTCGGCTGGACCAACTCCTCCGGGACCCTGCACCTCGGCGGGGCCCTGCGCTCCTCGGTCCGCTCCCCCGGAGGGATCGACGGGCTGAGGGCCTTCTACGTCTTCGACCGCGAGGCCCAGATCGTGCGGCGCTGGCACGACTTCTACACCAAGCTGGCCTGCCGTTTCCGGCCCGGCAACGTCAAGGAGGTCAGCGTCCGCATCGAGATGAAGTTCGGCGGCTACGACTCGGAGCGGCAGAAGGTCCACGACTGGGAGTCGGAGTGGTTCCCGGAGCGGCGGCAGGGCCGGGAAGAGCGGCCCTAGCGCTCCGACTTCAGATGGGGCCAGGCTGATCGGGCGCAGACCGGCATCTTTGGGATGCCGGAGGTCCTTGAGCGTCCTCCCGTTGGTCCTTTGCTTCAGTGCAAAATCAGTCCTGAACGGAGCAAATCAGGGCATCTATTCCGCGCCGTTTTGCATCAATGCAAAGGACCAAGGGAGGCGAGGGTCGGCGAGGAACTTTTTCGGGGGTCATTCGTATGAATGGTATGGCTTCCCAAGAGACGATGTTTCGCATGGCGACATTGCTTAAGGAATTGCGGCTGGGACGCGGGATCTCCCAGCGGCAACTCGCCGATCATGCTGGCGTCAACGCTTCGGTCGTCCATAGGGCCGAGCGGGGCGAAGACGCGAAGCTCTCGACCTGGGGCAAGCTTTTCAAAGGGCTGGGTTACAGCCTCCAGATCGACGCGACGGAGCTTTCCGAGGAAGCCGGCGACCTCCTTGCCGAAGAGCGCGAGCGCCGGCTGGAAAGGCGGCTGGACGGTCTTTGCGCGGGAAGGCGTCGCTTCCGTTGATCGCCTCCTCGACGGCAGGCGGAGCCCTGGCTCAGTCGCCTTCCAGCACGACGCGGTTGCGGCCTCCGCCTTTGGCCTTCACCAGGGAACGCTCGGCCCGCTCCCCGGCCTCCAGGACCAGCTCCAGGGGGTTGAGGTTGGCCTGGCTGAGGCGGGCCTCGCCGATGGAGACCGTGACGCGCAGGGGCTTGCCGCCCGGCCCGGCGACCCCGTCCTGGCTCAGGGCCCGCGGTCCCAGCTCGTCGGCGACCCGCTGGCGCAGCTTCTCCAGGAGGCCCCGCACGTCGGTCTCTTTGGGGCCGATGAGCAGGCAGAACTCCTCGCCGCTCAAGTGCAGGGCCTCCAGGTCCCGGGCCGTGATGGCCTCCAGGTCCCGGCCCGTGACGATCTCGATGTCGTGCCCCGCCGCGAACTCGGCCAGGATGCGGCCGAAGCGGGCGAGCACCTTGTCCGCCTTGACCTCGCCCAGGGCGCGGTTGATGTCCCCGAACTTGTCCAGGTCCAGGGCCGCGTAGCGGGTGACGCGGCCCCCGGTCACCAGGTCCGCGACGTTCTCATCGAGCCAGCGCCGGTTGTGCAGGCCGCTCAAGCGGTTGCGGAAGAGGAAATCGGAGACCGCGTCGCGCAGGGGCGCATCCGGCACGTCGCGGAGGATGTCGTTGAGCCGGCGGCCGCGCCGGCGGGGAGCGGCGGATGCGTCCCTCGGGACCCGGGAGAGCTCGGATTCCAGCCGGCCGGCCAGCGCCGTCCTGCCTCCGGCGCGCAGCTCGCGGCGCAGGAGGGCGATGCCCGGCTTCGGCAGGATGCGGCCCTGCGCGTCGGCCACGAGGTCTCCGCCCGCGTCCTTGGCCGCCTGCCGGGAGCGCTCGGCCGCGGCCAAGGTGGACTCGTAGCCCCCGGCGATGGGCGCCACCCCGAGCTGGATGGTGGAGTCCAGGGGCGCCTTGGTCTTGACGTCGTAGGCGAGGCTGCTGCGGCCGGCCAGGCGGAAGGCGACCGCGGCGCGCAGGGACTCGGCCAGGAGCTCGGCCTGCCGCCCGGAGAGGTCCGTGAAGACCGCGAAGCCCGTGGGGCTGCGCCGCACCAGCAGCCCGTCCGGGCCCAGCACGCGGTGGACGATGCGCGCCGTCTCGGCCAGGAACTGGTCTCCGGCCGCGTGGCCCGCAGCGTCGTTGATCTCCTTGAGCCAGTCCAGCTTGAAGGTGATGAGGGTCTTGCGCCCGGCGATGACGCGGTCGCCCTCTTCGTCGAGATAGAGCCGGTTCAGGGCTCCCGTCAGGGGGTCGATGTAGGCCGCGTACTTGATCTCCTGCCCCAGCCGGCCGCTGACGCGGCCGTCCTTGATGGCATCGTCGACGAGCCTGCGCAGGAGCACCCCGACGTGGTCGGCGGCGCGGCGGGAGGGCGCTGCCGGGAGTTCCGGGAGCACGGCTTCAGGGGCCGCGGCGGAGCCGTCGAAGCGCAGCGCGGCCGCGCTGCGGGAATCCTCGCTGCCGCGGTCGGAGCCCTGTCCCGGTGAGCCCTGCGGGTCCCTTCCTTCTCCTGCTATCGAGGGTCCTTCAGCCTGCGGAGGCTGGCCGGGGTCTTGGGCCGGGGCCGGCAGGAGGCTGGGCGGCAGCGCGGGCACCGGGGCGGCGGCGGCCAAGGGCAGGGCGGAGACGCCCGGGGCCGCCGTCCCGAGCGGCGCCTTGACCTGGGGCGCGAGGGCGGCCGGCGAGAGGGCCGGCGTCAGGAGGGGCACCGCGCCGACGGCGCCGCTCAGGGTCCCCGGCCCGGCGGAGCCGAGGTTCCCGACCGGCCCGACGGCGGCGGAGCCGCCGGCGGGGCCGGCCTCCACCCGGCTGGCCTGGGAGGCGCCGGCCGGCGCCGCCGGCAGCAGGGCCAGGCAAAGCAAAGACGTCCGCAAGCTCCAGAGGGGCATCGGGACCGATAGTGTAGCCCCGGCCGGCGCCGGCCGCAAGGGGCCGCCCGCCGGGCGGCGGTCAGGACAGGGTCAGCTCGCGCTTGTAGAAAAGCTCGCGGCGCAGCCGGCGGACGAGCTGCAGCTCCGGGGCCCAGCGGTACATCTTGTTGCGCAGCCGGAACGAATAGCAGCGGCTGGCGAGGCGGGCGGCCGCCCTGGCGGCCGCGCGCAGGGGCGCGTTCTTGAGGCTCCCCACCACGTTGGTCAGGGCGTTGGCGAGTATGCTCATGTAGGCGATGTTGCCGAGCCAGCGCCTGGCCTCGGCCCCGAACCAGGGGTTCCTCTGGCCTTCCTCGTCGTAGTCGTCGAACACCCAGTCCGCCCAGCCCTCCAGGCTCTGCGGCGGACGCAGGCCATGGTCGAGCGCCAGCTGGAAGTCCGGCGTGCCGGGCAGGGGCGTGTAGATGGCCATGGTCTCGAGCTGGCAGGCGGGGTTCTCCTTCTTGAGCCGGAAGGCCAGGTCGATGGTCTGGTGGATGTCGTCGAAGGTCTCGGTCGGGTAGCCGATGATGAGGCTGAACGCGGGGATGATGCCGTGCTCCCGGCACCGGCGGTTGGCGGCCAGGGTCTGCTCGACCGATATGCCCTTGTTCATGAGCTTGAGGATGCGCGGCGACCCCGATTCGGCCCCGAATTTGAGCGTGTGGGCGCCGGTCCTCTTGAGCGCGGCGACCTCGGCGTCCGTGGCCTTGCCGAAGACGTCGACCCGGGTGCCGGAGGTGTAGAACGAGATGCCCAGGCCGCTGCCGACGATCCCCTCGCAGATGGCGTTGACCCGGCCCCGGTCGATGTAGAACTCGTCGTCCCGCAGCCAGATCCCGTCGAGCCGGAAGCGCCGGACCGTCTCCGTGATGGCCGCCAGGCTCTTGGCCACGGACATGGGCCGCCACCGGCTCTGGCGGATGGCGGCGCTGCTGCAGAACCCGCAGCGGAACGGGCAGCCGCGGCTGGTCTGGCCGATGTCGAGGGTGCGCGGGCTGTCCTGCAGGTACATGTCGGGGTGGACGTACTTCTCCACGTCGACCAGGTCCCAGGGCACGGGCAGCAGTCCTTCGACGTCCAGCAGCGGCCGCGGCCCGGTCCTGACCACCTGGCCGCCGTCCTTGAAGACGATGCCCTTGACCTGGCGCAGGCCGGACCGGCGGGACAGGGCCGCGGCCAGTTCCAGGGCCGTCTCCTCGCCCTCGCCGACGCAGACGATGTCGACGTCCTCGTGCCGCGCGGTCTGCTCCGGCAGCACGGAGGGGTGGCAGCCGCCCCAGACCAGGGGGACGCGCCCGTCCGTGAGCCGCCGGCACAGCCGGGCCAGGTTCAGGGCGTGCCTGACCTGCGTCCCGGTCATGGTCGACAGGCCGATGCAGAGGAGCTCGTCCGAAAGACGGGCCTGGAGGGTCTCCGGGGTGATGGCCTGGGTCCGCTGGTCGAGGATCTCGACCCGGTAGCCGGCCTGCAGCAGCGGCGCGGCCACGGCCAGGACGGCGTGGGGCGGCGCGACCGTGGAGCCGAAATCCATCCCGGTCTTCGGGTAGAGCAGCAGGACGTGGGGCTTCGGCTCGTGCCGGCTCATGGGGTCAGCCCGCGCGGGGCGGCTTCCAGCAGGCGGTCTCCGCCAGGATCTGGGCGTAATAGGCCGCGCCCCAGCGCAGGACCTGGAGCTTGCGCGCGCCCCCGATGCGGTCCGGCTCGTCGACGGGTATCTCGCCCACGCGCAGGCGGCACTTCGCCGCGCGGATGGAGAGCAGGGGCTCCACGCCGATGACGGTCCCGAACCACTTCTCCGTGAAATAGGACTCCTCCTGGTCCAGGTCGAGGTCGTAGAAGAGCTTCGTGCGGTAGATGCGGTAGATCACCAGGGCGTCGGTGTAGCGCGCGCCGTGGAACAGGTTGATGGACTTGGTGAACAGCCAGTTGCCGAAGGCCGTGACGGCGTCGTCGTCGTCGCTCCGGGCGCCCTCCTTGTAGCGGGAGCCGATGACCATGTCGTAGCCCTGGCCGTAGGCCTCCAGCAGCCTGGGGATGGCCTCGGGCGGCGAGTTGCCGTCCGGGCTGAACGTGATGACCGCGTCGCCCCGGACCAGAGGGAAGGCCTCGATGTAGGCGTGGCGTATCCCCGGCTTCGTCTGCACGTGGAGATCGTAGCCCTGGGCCCGGGCGTACTCCTGGGTGCCGTCCGTGGACCCGCCGTCCACGACCAGGATCTGGTCGACCCACTCCCGGCGGACCTGGGGCATGATGGCCCGCATCCCCACCATCTCGTTCATGGTGGGGACGAGCAGGGTCGTCTTCATCGCGCCGCGGCTCCGCGCGCGGACAGGAACCGCTCCACCGTCTCCAGCAGGTGCGCCACGTGCTCCGGCCCCAGGTCCTGATGCACCCCGACGTGCAGGCCGTTGGCGCCCACGTATTCGGCCTCGGGGAAATCGCCCTTGCGGTAGCCCAGGAACCTGAAGCCCGGGCATTGGGTCGGCAGGGATGAGAAGAGGTGCCGGGTCTCGATCCCGTTCTTCTCCAGGAAGGAGCCCAGCTCGTCGCGGCTGAAGGGGGCGTCCGGACCCAGGAGGATGGGGAAGGCGTGCGGCCCGATCCGCTCGTGGCGCTCCTCCCGGAAGGTGAGCAGGTGCGGCGCGAAGCGCCGCCAGCCCCGCATCATGGCGAGGAGGTTGCGCCGCCGCCTGGCGATGACGGCGCGGCAGCGGTCCAGGCTGCCCAAGCCCACGGCCGCCTCGAGCTCGTTCATCTTGCTGGAATAGCCGATGCGCTCGAACACGAAGCGGATGTCCGTCCCCTTCCCGAACCGGAAGCGCCGTGGGCAGGGCGCGGCTTGGCCCGCGTTGAGCGCGCAGACGCCGCACTTGCAGGCGCGGCCGTGGCTGCGCAGGGAGCGCAGGATGGCGGCGAGGTCCCGGCGGTCCGTCGTGACGACCCCGCCCTCGATCGTCGTGACGGCGTGGGCGATGTAGGTGCTGAAGGCGCCCAGGTCGCCCAGGCTCCCCGCCGGCCGGCCCTTGTAGAGCGCGCCGTGGGCCTCGGCCGCGTCCTCCACCACGAGCAGGCGGCGCTTCCGGGCGATGCGGTTGACCGCGTCCATGTTCGCGGGCTTGCCCATGAGGTGGACCGGCATGATGGCCCGGGTCCGGCGCGTGACGGCCCGGGCGATGCGCGCCGGGTCGATGTTCAGGGTGTCCCGCTCCACGTCCACGAAGACCGGGGTGAAGCCCGCGTGCAGCACGGCGTTGCCCGTGGCCGCGAAGGAGAGGGCCGGGACGATCACCTCGTCGCCGCGCCTGGCGCCGAGGTCGTGCAGGACCGCCAGGGCGAGGGTGTCGGCGTCCGTGCCGCTGCTGACGGCCACGGCCTCCCGGACCCCGGCCAGCCGCGCGAAGCGGCGCTCGAAGGCGCCGACCAGCCGGCCGCTGGAGAGGCGGTTGGAGTCGAGCGCGGCGTCGATGAGCCGGCGCGCCCGGGGGGTCACGGCGATGGTGCCGAAGGGGATCCTCATGGTCGGTCTCCTGGGCGCAGGCGCGCCTGGGCCTGGGCGTAGCGCCGGGGGGTCCCGATGTCGACGACCCGCTCCGGGACGGGCCAGCCCCAGGCCTGGCCCGCGCGCGCCAGCCCGGGGAGCAGGTCGCGCTCCAGGGAGGAGGCCCGGCCCGCGGGGATGTCCGCGAGGACTGCGGCCGCGAACAGGTAGATGCCGGCGTTGATGAGCCGGCCCGGCCCGGCCGCGGATTTCTCCGCGAAAGCGGTGAGGCGGCCTTCGCAGTCCAGGGACGCGGCTCCGTAGTCGTCGCCTGCCTCGGGCGGGGCCAGGACCACGCTGGCCCGGCCGCCCCGGCCCTGATGGAAGGTCCAGAACGCGCCCAGATCGGCCCGGCAGAGGGAGTCGCCGTTGAGGACCAGGAAGGGAGAGGTGCGGATGAGGGCGGCGGCGTTCTTGATGGCCCCGGCCGTGCCGAGGGGCTCCGCCTCGATGGAGACGAGCACCTCGCGGCCCGGCCGCGCGCCGCGCGCGCAGTGCTCCTCGATCTGCTCGCCTTTGTACCCGGCGCAGAGGATGAAGCGGCGCAGCCCGAAGCCGGCGGCGTAGTCGAGCAGGATGTCGAGGAACGGCCGGCCGGCCACCTCGGCCAGGGGCTTGGGCCGGTCCGGGACCGCTTCGCGCAGGCGCCGGCCGGGGCCGCCGCAGAGCACCACCGCGTCCGCGCTAATCATCCGGGCTGTAGAAGATGATGCGGCTGCCCATGCTCTCGAACTGGAAGGGGACGTGCAGGAGCTTGGCGAGGCGCGCGCGGATCCGGGCCTGGCGTCCCGGCTCGGCGAAGAGCAGGATGAAGCCGCCCCCGCCGGCGCCCAGGACCTTGCCTCCCAGGGCCCCGGCGCGCCGGGCCTCCCGGTATATGTCGTCGATGCGCGGGGTGGAGACCCGGCTCGAGAGGCTCCTCTTGATGAGCCAGTTCTCGTGCAGCAGGCGCCCGAACTCGGCGATGTCGCGCCGGCTGTTGAGCAGGTCCAGGGCGGCGTCCGTCAGCCCGCGCATCAGCGTGAGCTCGCGCCGGCGCGACCGGGTCCGCTCGACCTGCTCCCGCGCGACCTGCGAGGCGATGCGCGGCATACCGGAATAGAACAGCATGAGGTGGGAGTGCAGGGCGGCGATCCTCTGCGGCGGCAGCGTCACGGGCCGCAGCTGCAGGTGGCGGGGCCCTCCGAAATAGACCAGGTTGAGCCCCCCGAAGGCGGCCAGCATCTGGTCCTGGGCGCCGACCTTCTCCTTGAGGACGTCCTGCTCGATGTGGATGGCGTCGGTGGCCAGCTGCCGGCGCGAGGGCATGAGGCCCTTGAGGGCGTAGAGGGCGTGCAGCATCCCGACGGTGAAGGCCGAGCTGGAGCCGATGCCGGAGCGGGCGGGCAGGTCTCCGTCGTGGTGGATCTCGACGCCGTGGCGTATGCGCATGAACTGCAGGCAGGCCCGCGCCGAGGGGTGGCGGATGTCCGCGACGCGGCGCACGTTCTCGATGTGCGAGTAGACGATGCGGTGCCGGTGCTCGAAGAAGGGGGGCAGGTAGCGGCAGGAGATGGTGCAGTACTTGTTGATCGTCGCGGCCAGGACCTGGCCGTGGTCCTCCTCGTACCAGACGGGGTAGTCCGTGCCTCCGCCGAAGAAGGAGATGCGGAAGGGCGTGCGGCTGATGATCATGCGGCCTCCGGCGCCGCCGCGTGCCTGCGGCGGAGCTTGTGCGCGAGCATCTCGTCTATGTGGGCCAGGGCCCCGGGGCCGAACCGGCTCAGGATCATGGCGCGGTATTCGGGCCGGCGGTAGTACCGGTCGAAGGCTTCGTCCCGGAAGCGCAGGACCTCGCCGGAGCCGAGCTGCCGGGTGGGCAGGGGCAGGGACTCCTCGGAGAGCTGGGCGTAGCCGGCCCAGGTCTCCGGCAGCCGGAGCCCCCGGCTCACCGCGTCCTCGTGGAGCCGGGACCCCGGGTAGGCCATGGCCGTGTAGAAGTTCGCGTATTCGCAGTTGAGCTCGGCCGCCAGATCGTAGGTCTGCTGGAGGCTGGCGCGGTCGTCGTCGGGCAGGCCGAAGATGAAGTTGCCCACCACGTGGATGCCGGCCTCCTGGGTCATCTTCACGGCGCGGCGGATGAGCTCCTGGCTCAGCCGGCCCTTGGCGACCCCCCGGCGCACCTCCGGGCTGCCCGACTCGATGCCGTAGGCCAGCCAGTTCACGCCGGCCTGCTTCATCCGGCGTAGCAGCCTCTCGTCGACGGTGTCCGCGCGGGCGTAGGCCCAGAGGTTGAGGCCGTAGCCGCGCGCGATGATCCGGTCCATGAGCTCCAGGACCGCCGGGGCCTTGAGGACGAAGAGTTCGTCGAGGATCTTGATGTTGCGCACCCCGTACTCCGTCGCGAGCAGGTCCACGTCCGCGGCCGCCCGGGCGGGGCTGCGGAACCGCACGCCGGGCCGGCCGTCGTAGAGGGCGCTCACGTTGCAGAAGGTGCAGCCGAACGGGCAGCCCAGGCTGGTGTAGACCACCCCGTAAGGCCGCCGCTGGTCCAGCCGGTCGAAGCAGTGCCAGTTGTGGGCGCGGTACTTCTCCATGGGCAGGAGGTCCCAAGCCGGGGCCGGGAGCTCGTCGAGGTCGCGCAGGAGCTCGGCCCAGCCCGCGTTGCCGCGGCGGGTCCAGATCCCCGGGATGCCTTCCGGGCCGCGGCCCGCCTGGAGCGCGGCCAGCAGGGCGTCGAGGGCCAGGAAGGTCTCGCCCCGGCAGACGAACTCGGCTCCGGTCTCCTCCAGGGTGCGCTCGGGCAGGGCCGAGGGGTGGATGCCGTAGACGAGGACCGGCACGCCCGGCAGGCGCTGGCGCAGGGCCCGGGAGAGGCGGATGACGGCGTCCATCTTGGGCGTGGACGCCGCGGAGGGGTTGGACCCGGCCGCGGCGATGGCGACCAGCCCGGGAGCGGGGGCGCGGGCTTCGTCGGCCGCGCGCTCGGGCGACCAACCCTCGGCGTCCGCGCCCAGGATCCTGACCGAGCGGCCCTTCCCGCGCAGGAAGGCCGCCGTCAAGGCGGTCCAGAGGGGGGGCTCGCAGGCCGCAAGGCTCTCCGCCAGGGCCCCGTACATCCGGTCCCGGTCGCCTGGGTTGATGAAGAGGATGTCTACGCGCTCGGACAATTCAGTTGTTGGCGAAATGGTCGCGCTTGAGCACCTGGCAGCCTTTGATCAGCTCCCGGATGCCCTCCGCCAGCGAGACCGCCGGGCGGAACCCGGTCTTCTCGACCTTCTCGTTGCTGACGATGTAGTCGCGCTGGTCCGGGTCCCGGCCCACCTCGGCTTCGACGAAGTAGAACTCCGGCACGAGCTTCTGGATCTGGGCGCAGAGCTCTTCCTTGCTCAGATTGGCGTCGCTGAGGCCCACGTTGTAGGCTTGTCCTTTCATGCGGTCGAAGTTCGCCATGGCGTGCAGGAAGACCGCGGCCACGTCGCGGACGTGGATGAAGTTGCGCTTGAAACGGGCCTCGAAGAGGACGATGAAGCGGTCGTGGACGGCCCGGTAGGTGAAGTCGTTGACCAGGAGGTCGAGCCGCATGCGCGGGCTGACGCCGAAGGCCGTGGCCAGGCGGAAGGTGACCGCGTCGCCGGCGGCGAGCAGGAGCCGCTCCGCCTCGACCTTGAGCTTGCCGTAGAGCGAGATGGGCCGCAGGGGGGTCTCCTCGGTGCAGCGGACTCCGTCCTGGCCGATGCCGTAGCCGGAGTTCGTGGTCGGATAGAGGATCCTCTGGCCCGGCCGGCGCAGCTCGACGAGGAGCTTGAGGGCGTCGACGATGACGCTGCGCGCCTCCTGCGGGAAGCGGTCGCAGAGGGGGGCGCCGGTGAGGCAGGCCAGGGGGATGACGTACTGCGCGTCCTGGAGGTGCTGCTCCAGGAGCCCGCGGTCCCGGGCGTCGCCCCGCGCGATGGTCAGCTTCGGGTCATGGCAGCAGTCCAGCAGGGAGGTCTGCCGGTGCATGAAGTTGTCGATCACCGCCACCTCGTGTCCTTGCTCGAGCAGCCGGGGCACGAGGATGGAGCCGATGTAGCCCGCCCCGCCAGTCACCAGGACCTTCATGCCATGACCTCCTTGACCGCCGCCACGATGTCGGCCGGGCCGGGGTAGAACGCCTCCTCCAGGGTGCAGCCCGCCGGGGTCGGGACGTCCGGGCAGGCCACCCTCCGGACGGGCCTTTTGAGGAAGGCGAAACCTTTCTCCGCGGCCAAGGCGGCGAGCTCCGCCGTGACTCCTCCGGTCTTCCAGCCCGTGTCGCAGACCACCAGGCGGCCGGTCTTGCGCAGGGACCCCAGGATGGCGGCGGTGTCGAGGGGGCAGAGGGTCCGCGGGTCGATGACCTCGGCCGAGATGCCCGCCCGGGACAGCTCGTCGGCCGCGGCCAGGGCCGCGATGACCATCTGGGAGACCGCCACGATGGTCACGTGCCCGCCGGCCCGGCGCACCAGGGCCTTGCCGAAGGGGATGCGGTAGGGCTCTTCCGGGACGTGGCTCTGGTGCTTGTAGAGCCAGCGGTGCTCCAGGAACAGGACCGGGTTGCCGTCCGCGATGGCGCAGAGCAGGAGGCCCTTGGCGTCGTAGGCCGTGGCCGGCATCGCAATCTTGAGCCCGGGGACGTGGAGGAACAGCCCCTGCAGGGCCTGCGAGTGCTGGGCGGCCGAGCCCCAGCCGCGGCCGGTCACCGTCCGGATGACGAGCGGGACGTGGCTCCGGCCTCCGAACATGTAGCTCCATTTCGCCGCGTGATTGGCGATCTGGTCCATGGCCATGAGCAGGAAATCGGGCCGGTTGTGCACGTAGACCGGCCGCATCCCGGCCAGGGCGCTGCCCACGGCCATGCCGGTCAGCGCGTTCTCGGAGAGGGGCGTGTCGAAGACCCGCCGGCGGCCGTGCTTGCGGTGCAGGTCCAGGGTGCTGCCGAACGTCCCGGAGGGGTCGTCGACGCCCTGCCCCATGACGTAGACCCGCGGGTCGCGGGCCAGGGCCTGGTCCAGGGCCTCGCGGATGGCCTCGCCGTAGGAGAGCTGGCGCGTCCCGCGGCCCGCGGGATCGTCGAAATCGGGCGCGGACTTCTCGACCAGGACCTTGGTCCAGGGCATGGTCAGGCCGCCGGCTCCGCGAAGAAGAGGTGGCGCCCCAGCGTCTCGGGGCCCGGCAGGGGGCTGGCCCGGGCGTAGCGGAACGCCTCGGCGATCTCCCCGGCGGCGCGCGCCTCCATCTCCCGGAGCTCCCGCGCGGAGAGCGCGCCGGCGGCGAGCAGGCGCCTCTCCAGGAGCCGGATGGGGCAGCGCTTGAGCCAGCGCGCTCTCTCGCCGGGCTTGCGGTAGAGCTCGGCGCCCGGGTCGCCGGGGCCGATGTGCCCCCGCCAGCGGTAGGCCCGGCATTCCAGGAGAGAGGGACCGCGGCCGCGGCGGGCGCGGGAGATGGCGGCCGAGGCCTTGCGCAGGACGTCCAGGACGTCCGTGCCGTCGGCCCGGGCCGCGGGGATGTCGAAAGCCCGGGCCCGCCGGAAGACCTCCCGCGTGTGCTGGCGGGCGTCGATGTGGGAGCACACGGAATAGAGGTTGTTCTCGCAGACGAAGACCACGGGGAGCTTCCAGAGCCGGGCGCAGTTCAGGCTCTCGAAGAAGGCGCCCTCCTCGGCCCCCGCGTCGCCGAAGAACGTCACCGCGACCCGTTTCTGGCCCAGGCGCTGGGAGGCCAGCGCCGCCCCGACCGCCAGGGGGATGCCCCCGCCCACGATGGCCGAGGAGCCCAGCAGCCCCGCCGCGGTGTCGATGAGGTGCATGGAGCCGCCGTGCGCGCGCGAGCAGCCGGTCTCGCGGCAGTACAGCTCGGCGACCATGGCCTTGAGGTCCCCGCCCTTGGCGAGGTAGTGGCCGTGGCCGCGGTGGTTGCTCAGCACGTAGTCGTCCCGCCGCAGGCCGGCGCAGACCCCCACGGGGACCGCCTCCTGGCCGATGCAGAGGTGCACCGGGGTCTTCATCTCGTCGTTGGGGTACTCGGCCTCGATGGCCAGCTCCACGCCGCGGACCCGCTTCATGCGGAACAGGAGGTCCTTCAGCAGCGAGCTTCTCATGGGGCTCCGTCCGCTATGATAACATTTCAGGGCGGAGAGCTTCCCCGCGTCCGGCGGCAGGCGGAGACGGCCTCATCGATTTTGCCCTGCGCGGCCAGGGCCGCGCACAGGGCCGCGGAGGCGTCGGCGGCGCGGGGGTCGAGCCGGACGGCCCGGCGGGCGTGGCGCTCGGCCTCGGGGAGCCGGCCCTGCCGGAGCAGGCACAGCCCCATGTTGACGTGGGTCAGGGCGCGGCCCGGGTCGGCCTGCAGGGACCTGGAGAAGGCCAGTCCGGCCTCCGGCAGCCGCCCTTGCGCGGCCAGGTCCACCCCCAGGTTGTTGTAGTACTGCGCGCGGCCGCCCTTGCTCCAGCCGCGCCTGGACTCGGCGGCGATCAGGTTCTGGGCGTCGAGCTTCAGGACCGCGGCCCGGCTCCGGGCGTCCATCATCTCCGAAGGGATCCCGGCCATCTGGCTGCGTATGTGGGAGACGGCCTCCTCCCAGCGTTCGGCCACGGTGAGGGCCTGGCCGAGGTTGCCGTGGGCCACGGTGGAATCCGGGTAGACCGCCAGGACCGCCTTCCAGAGGGTGATGGAATCCCTCCAGACCCGGGTCTGGCGCACGGTCAGGAAGCTGAACGCGGCCAGCAGAGCCGCGGCCAGCGCCAGGGCCGCGGCGCGCACGGGCCCGCGGTCCCGGCGCAGCAGCCTCTCCAGGGCCGCGCCCGCCCCTATGGCCCAGCCCATGCATGCGAAGTAGCTCCAGCGGTCCGCGGCCGCCAGGCCGGGATAGCTCGCCTTCACCGCGCCGACCACGGGCGCGAGGCTGACGATGTAGAGCGTCCACAGCAGCAGGCCGGCCGGCCAGCGGCGCCAGGCCCGGAGCGCCGCGGCCGTGAGCGCCAGGATGACGGCGGCGCAGGCCCAGTAGGGCCACGACCACAGGAGCAGGGGGCGCGGCGCCTCGTGGAAGGCGCAGAGGCCGGCGGGCCACAGGGTCTTGGCGAGATAGAAGCTCAGGCCGTAGCAGGTCTGGCAGACGCGGGGCGCGAGTCCGAACGATTCATAGGACAGGTTGGTCCCCATCCACCTCTGGGCCACGAACGCGGCGGCTGCGGCGGCCGCGGCCAGAGGCAGGTAAGGGAGCTTCTCCAGCCAGGCCGGGCGCGCCTCGGCGGCGAGCCAGCGCCGGGGGTCCGTGGGCAGCCGGCGCAGGGGATAGAGGTCCAGGAGGACGAACACCAGGGGCAAAGTGATGGTCGTGGCCTTGGAGAGCAGGGCCGCGACGAACCACAGCATGGCCCAGCCCTGGCGGCGCCGCCAGCCGGCCTCTCCGGGGGCCTGGTCCGCCCCGCGCAGGTACGCCCGGATGCTGAGCAGGTAGAACAGGCCGGCGAGGACGTCGCGCCTCTCCGTGACCCAGGCGACCGACTCCACGCGCAGGGGGTGCAGGGCGAAGAACAGGGCCGAGAAGGCGGCCGCCGCCTGCAGCGGCCAGCGCGAGTCTCCGGGGCGCGGCGAGGGGCGGACGCGCCCCAGCAGGGACGAGGCCGCCGCCCAGAAGACGACGGCGTTGGCCGCGTGGAGGAGCAGGTTGCTCAGGTGGTAGCCGAAGGGGTCGAGGCCCCAGAGGACGTAGTCCAGCCCCAAAGACAGCCAGTAGAGGGGCTGGTAGAGGCCTCCGTGCATGGTGGTGAACATCCAGCGGACGTGGACCCAGTCCAGGCCGCGGAAATCCAGGTTCTCCGTGATGTAGAGGTTGTCGTCCCAGTTGACGAACCCGCAGTCCAGGGCCGGGGAGAAGACGGCCGCGACCACGGCGAAGAGGAGGGCCGCCAGGAGGGCCGGGTGGACGGAGGCGCGCCGCGCGGAGGGCATGGCTCCAATCGTAGCGCATTGCGCCGGAGGCAGACAAGACCGCTCCCGGAGGCGGCGGCGGAAATGCTAGACTGGGTCCCGCTCCTATGAAAGGCAAAGGGAAACTCTGGCTGGTGACGGGCGGCGCCGGGTTCATCGGCTCCAACATCGCCGAGGCGCTCGTGCGCCGGGGCGAGCGCGTGCGCATACTCGACAACCTGAGCACGGGCAAGCCCGAGCACATGGCGTCCTTCCGCGGCCGCGTCGAGTTCGTGCGGGGGGACATCCGCGATCTCTCGGACTGCCGGCGCGCGGCCAAGGGCGCGGCCTACGTGATCCATCAGGCGGCCCTGCGCTCGGTGCCCAAGTCCGTGGACGATCCGACGGGCTCCCACGACTCCAACTCCACCGGGACCCTCAACATGCTCATCGCGGCGCGCGAGGCCAAGGCCGGCCGCTTCGTCTACGCCTCCTCGAGCTCCGTCTACGGGGACGCCAAGGTCTTCCCGGAGCGCGAGGACCACCTGCCCCGGCCCATCTCCCCTTACGCGGCGCAGAAGCTGGCCGGGGAGCACTACGCCATGCTCTTCTGCAGGACCTACGGCCTGGAGACCGTGAGCCTGCGCTACTTCAACGTCTTCGGCCCCCGCCAGGACCCGGAGTCGCTCTACTCCGCGGTCATCCCCAAGTTCATGGAGCAGGCCTACATGGGGCTGCCGCTGGAGGTGCACTCGGATGGGAAGCAGTCGCGCGACTTCACCCACGTGGCCAACGTGGTGGAGGCCAACCTGCTGGCGGCCGTGACCAAGAAGGGCGTGGGGGAGAACTTCAACATCGCCAACGGCAAGTGCTACTCGCTGCTCGACATCATCGCGGTCCTTTCGGACATCGTGGGCCGGCGCCTGGAGCGCCGCCACAGCCCCATGCGCAAGGGCGACGTGCGCAAGACCTCCGCGGACATCTCCAAGGCGCGGCGGCTGCTGGGCTACAAGCCGGTCATGGGCGTCGAGGCCGGGCTGCGCGACACCTGGAGCTACTTCGTGGAGCACTACTTCCGCGGCCGCAAGCAGGCCGCCGCCGCCTAGATGCGCCTCCTGGTCACCGGCGGGCTGGGCTTCATCGGATCGAACTTCATCCGCCACATGCTGGCCGCCGACCGCGGCGTCCGCATCCTCAACCTCGACCTGCGCACCTACGCCGGCAATCCCGCCAGCCTCGCCGACGTCGCCCGCGGCCCCCGGTACCGCTGGGTCAAGGGGGACATCGCCGACCCGGCCGCGGTGGACCGCTGCATGAAGGGCGCCGACGCGGTGGTGCATTTCGCGGCCGAGACCCACGTGGACCGCTCCATCCTCGACGCCTCCGCCTTCCTGCGCACCAACGTGGTGGGCACGCAGGTCCTCCTCGACGCGGCCCTGCGCCATAAGGTCGGCCGCTTCGTGCACGTCAGCACCGACGAGGTCTACGGCAGCGTGGCCCGGGGCCTCTCCCGCGAGGGCGACCGTCTCGAGCCCAACAGCCCCTACGCCGCATCCAAGGCGGCCTCGGACCTGCTGGTGCGCTCCTACGTGGTGACCCACGGCCTGCCCGCCGTGGTGACCCGCGCCTCGAACAACTTCGGCCCCTGCCAGTATCCCGAGAAGGCCCTGCCTCTGATGATCACCAATTGGATCGACCGGGAGCCTTTCCCTCTTTACGGCGACGGCCGCAACGTCCGGGACTGGCTCTTCGTCCTGGACCACGCCCGGGCGCTCGCCCTGGTCCTGCGCCGCGGCCGGACCGGGGAGATCTACAACATCGGCGGCACGCATTCCTGCGACAACCGCGAATTGGTGGAGCGGGTCCGGGTCCTGATGGGGGTCGCGCCAGGGCTCGTGCGCCGCGTGCCGGACCGCCCCGGCCACGACCGGCGCTACGCACTGGACTGCTCCAAGCTCAAGGCCCTCGGCTTCCAGCACGCTTTCGGCTTCACCCAGGCCCTGCAGCTCACCGTGGACTGGTACCGCGGGCATGAGGCCTGGTGGCGGCCGCTCAAGAAGAAGGGCGGCTTCCGCAGCTACTACAGCCGCCAGTACGCGGCGCTGCGAAAGGGGAGGGCGTCCAGATGAAGCGTGCGCGAACGGGGTCGGGGCATAGACCGGCCGCGCCCCTGCATTGGGGGCAGGCCGGAGGCTGGATCGAGGCCGTGGTCGGCTCCATGTTCTCGGGCAAGACCCAGGAGCTCATCCGCCGCCTGCGCCTGGCTACCATCGCCCGCCAGAAGGTCCAGGTCTTCAACCACGCCCTGGACACCCGCTACGCCAAGGACCATATCGTGTCCCACGACTCCTCCAAGACCCCGTCCCAGGCCGTGGCCAAGGCCAAGGACATCCTAGAGCTCGTCGAGCCGGAGACCCAGGTGGTGGGCATCGACGAGGTGCAGTTCTTCGATGAGGGGATCATCGAGGTCTGCGAGACCCTGGCGGACCAGGGCCGCCGCGTCATCGTGGCGGGCCTGGACCAGGACTACCGGGGCATCCCCTTCCCCGTCACCGCCCAGCTCATGGGCGTGGCCGAGTTCGTGACCAAGAACCTGGCCATCTGCTCGGTGTGCGGCAGCCCGGCCAACCGCTCCCAGCGCCTCTCCAACACCAAGAAGCTCATCGAGGTGGGGACCGGGGACAAGTATGAAGCCCGCTGCCGGGCCTGCTTCCGGCGCTAAGCGGGCCCTCGCCCTCGGCGCGGCCCTCTTCTTCCTGACGGCCCTCGCCTTCTCCGGCATCCTGCGCAGCGCCTTCGTCTGGGACGACTGGGCCTTCGTCGTCCGCACTTTGGGCTACCGGGGGTGGGACTGGCGGCATCTGCATTGGATGCTCACCACTTTCACCATGTCCACCTACGCGCCCCTGGGGTGGCTCTCCTACGCGCTCGACTATTCGCTCTGGGGACTATCCCCCTTCGGTTTCCACCTCACCAACCTGCTCCTGCATTCCTTCAACGCGGTCCTGTTCTTCGGCCTGGCGGCCCGGCTCCTGCGCCTGGCCTTCCCGCAGGGGGAGCGGCGCGCGCTGGCGGCCGGGGCTTTCCTGGCGGCGCTCCTCTTCGCGGTCCATCCCCTGCGCGTGGAGAGCGTCTCCTGGGTCAGCCAGCGCCGGGACCTTCTCTCCGGCCTGTTCTTCCTCGCCGCCCTCCGATTCTATGTGGATGGCAGGCGTCCTGCCGCATTCGGAGCCTTCGTCCTGGCCTCCCTGTCCAAGCCGAGCGTCGTGCCCCTGCCGGCCGTGCTCCTGATCCTGGACTTCTATCCTCTGCGTCGGAGATGGTCCGGACGCCTGCTCCTGGAGAAGGCCCCCTTCTTCCTCATCGCGGCCGCGGACGCATCCCTGGCCATCCGGGCCCAGGCGGTCACCGGCAACTTCGCGTCCCTGAGCCAGCACGGCCTGGCGGCCCGCCTGGCGCAGGCCGTCCACGGGCTCGGCTTCTACATCTCCAAGACCGCGGTCCCCTCCGGGCTGCTCGCCCACTATCCGCTCCCCGGGGCCTTGAGCCTCTGGAGCCCCATGACCGCGTGGGGACTCCTCATCCTGGCCGCCGCGGCCGGGGTCATGCGCTGGCTCGGCGTGAGGGGCCGGGCCGCAGCCGCGCTCTGGGCCTACTACCTCGTCATGCTCAGCCCCGTTCTGGGCTTCCTGCAGAACGGGCCCCAGCTCGCGGCCCTGCGCTATTCCTACCTCGCCTGCCTGGGCTGGGCCCTGCTGGCCGGCGCCGCCGCGGCGGCGGCTCCGGTCGCCTGGCGCCGCTGGGTCTGCGCGGGCCTGGCCTTGGCCGCGGCGGCCGGAGTGCCCCTGGTCCGGGCCCAGGTCCGGGTCTGCCGCGACGACGTGTCACTGTGGGCCCCGGTCGCGGCCCGGCATCCGGACTCGTTCAACGCCAACCTCAATCTGGCCGACGGCCTCATCCGCGCCGGCGCCCCCGGCGCCGCGGTCCCCTACGCGCGGGCCGCGTTGCGCGCGGCGCGCGGGGACGACCGCCTGGCCGTGCTGTGCCTGGCCAGGGCGCTGGCCCTGCAGGGTGACCTGGAGGAGGCCCGCCGGAGGCTCGCGGGGCTGCTCCAGGCGCGTCCCGACTGGAGCCCGGCGCATGACCTCCTGGGCGTGGTCCTGACGCGGCAGGGGAGGCCGCGGGAGGCCCTCGGGCATTTCGAGCGGGCGGCGGCCCTGGACCCCCGCTCCGCGCAGGCGCGCTACAACGCCGGCGTCATCCTGGCCGGGGCCGGGCGGCCGGCCGAGGCGGCCGGCTGGCTGGAGGCGGCCGCGCGCCTGGAGCCGGAGGAGCCGCTCTACCGGGGGGCTCTGGACAAGTTGCGCTCCGACCTGTCCCGGGATATTCACAAATAGCACACAGGGGATACTTACATAATCCTGCCGATATGATATATACTCTCCGAAGATGCCGTATAATTCTTAGGGGGGGTGTATGAGACTGGCCGCCACGACAGCGGGTTTGAGAATGGCTCACGGCGTTCGGGGCTTCACCCTCATCGAACTGCTGGTCGTCGTGCTGATCATCGGCATCCTGGCCGCGGTGGCCGTGCCGCAGTACTTCCGCGTCGTGGAGAAGGGGCGCGTCGCCGAGATCGCGTCCTACGTCGGCGACATGCGCAGCGCCCAGGAGCGCTGGGCCCTGCGCAACGGCGTCAACTACGCCACGGATCTCAATGCTCTCGACGTCAGCATCCCGGCGTTCAAGTACTTCCCCAACATCCCGACCTCGTTCAGCAGCGGGGCGACCTTGACCGCGGGCTGGCAGGTCGTGTTCATGCGCAACACCTCGCCCGGCATCCCGGCGCCGTACACCAGCGCCGGCTACACGGTCATCTTCAATTCGGTCGGCGGCGCCTACTCTTCGGCCGACTCGGCCGTCATCCGGGACCTGCTGCCGAGATGAAGGCCATGCCCGAGTTCACAAATCGCACACAGGGCGTTCCCGCGGAATCCACGACGCGCCT
>JACRDS010000166.1 GCA_016212825.1 Elusimicrobiota bacterium
CGGCGGCAGGTCATCACTGTCTATGCCCCGTTGGACGAGGCCGAACGCGCCTCCCTGCTCGACGACTCGGCGGTCCTGGCCCGCGCCGAGGCCGCGGCCGCGGAGTTCTGCGCCATGGTCCCTGGCTCGGAGCAGGGCCTGCGCGAGGTGCGCGTGTTCCGGCGCGGGCACGCGATGCCCATGACCACCGTGGGCTTCGTCACGCGCTTGCAGCCCGCCTCTGCGGCGGACCTGCCTCCGGTCTATTTCGCCGCCTCGGACAGCGCGGGCGAGATCTCGGACCTGGCCTACGCCGCCCTCAACGGCATCGCCGCGGCCGAGAAGGCCCTGCTCCGGCTCTGAGCGGACCTCATGGCCGAACCGACCGCCGGGGACGCGGACGCCCGACAGCTGGCCGGCCTCGGGCTCACCTCGGGCTTCGAGCGCTCCATGAGCTTCTGGGAGAACTTCTCCCTGGGCTTCACCTACCTGTCTCCGGTCGTGGGCGTCTACTCGGTCTTCGCCATGGCGCTCAAGGCCGGCGGGCCGCCGATGTTCTGGAACTACATCCTGGTGGGCCTGGGCCAGCTCCTGGTCTGCCTGGTCTTCGGCGAGGTGGTGTCGCAGTACCCCATCTCGGGAGGGCTCTATCCGTGGACCCTGCGCCTGGTCGGCCGGCGCACCGCCTGGCTGGCGGCCTGGGTCTACGGCTGGGCGCTCTTCACCACCGTGGCCGCCGTAGCCGTGGGCGGCGCGCCCTTCATGGCCCAGCTCCTGGGCCTGGAGTTCTCGAACTCGACCGCCATCTGGGTGGCGGTCGCCATGATCGCCTTCACGACCCTGCTCAACGTCAGCGGCACTCGCCTCTTGGCGCGGGTGGCCATGTTCGGGTTCCTCTGCGAGCTGGCGGGCGCGGTCGCGGTGGGGGGCTATCTCCTGCTCGCCGCGCGCCGCCAGCCGCTCTCCATACTCTTCGACACGGGCGCCTTCGGCTCCGGCGCCGGGTACCTGCCGGCCTTCCTGGCCTCCTCCGTGGCGGCGATGTTCTGCTACTACGGCTTCGAGGCCTGCGGCGACGTGGCCGAGGAGACCCCCGACGCCGGCACCGCCATCCCGCGCTCCATGCGCATGACCATCTACGTGGGCGGCGGCGCGGCCTCCTTCGTCTGCCTGGCGCTCCTGCTGTCCTTGCCCGACCTGCCCGGAGCCGTGTCGGGGTCCGTCGTCGACCCGGTGGGCGCCACGCTCCAGGCCGCCCTCGGGCCCACGGGCTTCCGGGCCGTGCTGGCGGTCGTCATGGTCTCCTTCCTCTCCTGCCTCCTGAGCCTGCAGGCGGCGGCGAGTCGGCTGCTCTACTCCTTCGCGCGCGACCGCATGGTCTTCGGCAGCGCGCTTTTGAGCCGGCTCTCGCCGCGCACCAAGGTCCCCGTGGCGGCCCTCGTCGTCACCGGCGTGGTCCCCGTCCTCATCGCCTCCATCGGCCACTGGCTCCAGGACGCGGTCAACGCCATCATCAGCTTCGCCGCCATCGGCATCTACGTGGCTTTCCAGATAGTGGTGGCTTCGGCCCTGGCGGCCCGCGCGCGGGGCTGGCGGCCGTCGGGAGCCTTCCGCCTCGGCGCCTGGGGCTGGCCCGTC
This sequence comes from Elusimicrobiota bacterium, assembly GCA_016212825.1. Taxonomy (GTDB): domain Bacteria; phylum Elusimicrobiota; class Elusimicrobia; order UBA1565; family UBA9628; genus UBA9628. The sequence continues at coordinate 1,618 of JACRDS010000166.1, forward strand.
AACGCCGCCGCCTTCCTCTACGGGACGGGGGCGGTGCTCAACATGATCTGGCCGCGCTCGCCGGCCGACCCGTGGTACGTGAACTGCGCGATGCTCGTCACCACGGCCGCCGTGGTCCTGAGCGGGCTGGCCTACATGGCTGTGGGCCGGCCCCACGAGCCCCAGGCGTAGACGCGGAAGACCTTATTTCCTCCGTCCTGGGGGCTGCGGCTTCTGCCGGCCCCGGTCCCGGATGGGGGGGATGAGGCTGAGGTCGTAGTCCTCGCCCGCGACGCGCCAGAGCCGGGACTTGACCGGCCGGGGCATGCCCGGCTCTCCGGGAGCGATGAACGCGCGGATACCCCGGCGCCCGACCCGCATCCCCGGAGCCGTCTCGTATTCCATGCCGTAGGGGGTCCGGCGGAAGCCGGTCAAAGACCGGAAGGCGGCGCGGTCGTGGTGGTAGAGCAGCACGGAGGCGACTACGCTGTTGCCGAAATGGATGACGTCGTCCGGCGCAGCGGACTTTTCTAGGTGGCCGGACATGTCGGCCCAGACCGCCATGCTGCGCCGCTGCGACCAGGTGGACTCAATGGTGGCCGGCAGGGCGCCGGCGGCGAATGCCGCCAGCGCCGCGGCGGACGCGGCGGCCGGCACAGCCCGCGAGCCGTCCCGCCCCAGCCGCTCCAACCACACTGAGGCGCCGTGCGCCACGGCCAGGAGGTAGAAGGGCAGGATCAGGATGAGCTGGCGCGGCGCGAAGAAGGCCCGGCAGGCCAGGTCCACGGCCACCACGAGGGCGAGCCCGAGGGGCACGGCCAGGTGGCACAGGACCAGGACGGGCGGACCCTTGCGGCGCCAGACCGAAGCGAGGGATGACATATAAAGGAAGGCGCAGCCGGCCGCGACCGACCAGGTGAAGGCCGCGCCGCCCTCCTTGGCCGGGTCGAAGAACTCCGTGCTCAGGGCGAGGGTGGACGGCGCCCCGAGCAGGAAAGCGCCCAGGGGGAGCTTGTGGCGCAGCCAGCGGTAGTCGAAGAGCTGACGGTGGGTCAGATGATGGCCCGAGTAGAGGAACCAGGGCAGGTAGCACAGAGCCGCGACTCCCCAGGCCCTGAGGAACGGCCGCCAGGCGCGGGTCCCGCCGCGCAGGCCCAGGTAGGCCGCGTGCACGGCGCACATGACCGCTGCGTAGGGGTGGGAATGCAGGAACAGGACGCTCCATGCGCAGTAGGGCTTCCAGACGCTCTCGTCTTTTTCCAGGCGCAGCAGGGCGTCGGCCTGCCAGACGGCCAGGGCGCACATCAGGGCGTAGAAGTCCACGCGGCGGGACCATTCGATGTGCAGCGGGGAGAGCGTCAGAAGGGCCGCGGCCGCGGCGCCGATGGTCCAGCGCCCGGACCGGGCCCCGAGGCGCCAGAGGCCGGCGATGCCGAAGAGCCCCCAGAACACGGCCGGCAGGCGCATGACCCAGAGTTGGTCGCTGAAGAGGCCCATGAGCCAGGCCTGGAGCGGGTCGAAGACGAGGTGCGTCGGGTTCTCGGCCGCCAGGCGCAGGCAGCCGAGCAGGTCCCGGAACTTGAGCGCGCCGAAGATGTGGACGTATTCGTCGCCGAAGAGGTCCACCGCGCCCAGACCGGCGGCCCGCAGAAGGGCTCCGGCCGCCAGGATGAGGAGCAGGATGAGGCCCGGCCGGTTCATCGCGGGACCGGGCTCCTAGGGCTTCTGTCGGTCCTGGTGCCGGCGCAGCATGCAGTCGTCCGAGACCACCAGCAGGCCCGCGGCGCGGGCCTGGGCCTCGCCTTCGGGGTGGGAGATGCCGTCCTGCAGCCAGAGGGCCCTGGCTTTGACCGCGATGGCCGCCGCGATGACGGGCAGGACCTCCTCGGAGCGGCGGAAGACCTGCACCACGTCCACAGGGAAGGGGATGGCGGCCAGGTCGGGATAGCAGGTCTGGCCCAGGATCTCGGCGTGCCCGGGATTGACCGGCACGATGCGGTAGCCTTGCTTCTGGAGATAGGCGGCCACGTAGTGGCTTGGGCGCTCGGGCTTTGGGGAGCAGCCGACCACCGCCACGCTCTTCATGGCGAGTATGCGCTCCACGGTCTCCTGCGTCTGGGTCCCGGTGCCGGGCATGGGCTTATCCTTTACAAAATAGCATAACGGGAAGAGGTCAAGGAATTGTCTGGCGCCGGGTCAGGAGATGGAAGCCGTATTCATCCCCGTCGATGTTCGCGGTCTTCAGCGGCTCGGACCTGTAGCGGCTCCTCAGCATCCGCTCCAGCTTCCCAGACGCGTCAGCGTATTTGTACCACCAGACGTCTTTGAACAGGATGAGCGGCCGGGCGCCCTTCCCGTCCAGGTCGTCGAGGAAGCCCTCGCCGCCCAGCAGGGCCAGGACAGGGGAGGCGGCGGGCTTGCGCGCGCCGACGCGTATGAGCGGGGGGCAATAAGCGAGGACATAGGCGTCCTGGGGCAGGCTGGCGGCGGAATCGGCGACGAGACGGTATTCCGCTTCATAGTGTTCCCTGGGGAGCTTCCCGTAGTACGGCAGAGAGCACATGACGAAAGCCCCTGATATCCAGGCTGCGCCGCTCGCGCGGGAACGGGCCCGGGACATGATGACCTTGAATCCGCCGCCGGCCGCCAGAATCAGCGCCAGGACGGTCGGCAGGGCGAGGCGTTCCGTCGCGCTGTCGTTGAAGTCTCCGCCCGCGTGGGCCGAGCAAACGACGAGGTAGCCCAGGCCCAAGGCGAGCAGCTCCGTCATCCAGGGGCGGACGGTCTTCTCTGCTTTGAGCCAGCCGATCGCTATCGCGGGGGCGAGGACGAGGACATAAGCCCAGGAACTGAGCAGGTAGGCCAGGTTGGACGGCAGGTTCCGGACGAGATTATGGAACAGTCCCGGCCAGGGGTCGGCATAGCCGTATAAGCCGTGGCCGCGGTTGCGCAGCGCCAAGGCGACGGCGGGAATCAGCGGGCCTGCGAAGGCGCAGGAGGTGATGAGATAGCCGTCTTGCCGGACGCTGCCGGAGCGCCGCCAGAGTCTCGCCAGGACGAAGGCTGCGCAGAGGACCAGGACGAGGTTCTCGAACCGGACATTCACGGAATAGGCGAGAGAGGCCAGCAAGAGCAGGTACATCGGGAGCTTCTCGGCTTTCTGGTAGAGGGCCAGCGCCAGGAGCGCGATGAGGACCCAGAGCGTGGAGCAGGGAGAGAGGTCGGCCGTCCCCGAGAAGCGGATGTGGAGCGGGAGTCCTGCCAGCAGCAGGGCGCACGCGAGCCCGGTCAGCTGGTCGTTGAAAAGCAAGGCGGCCAGCAGGAAGAGGACGAGGACCGATAAGGAGGCCAGCACGGCGTTGAACCGGAATGCGGCTGTCTCGCTGGGTCCGGTGAGCTTGAAGAGGGTCCCCAGCAGCACATGAAATCCGCCGGGCGAGGCGGGCGGCTGAAGCAGAGGGGGGACGTCGAGTCCTCCGGCCAGGGTCTCTCCGAAGGTGTGGGAGCGGGAGATGTTCTCAGCCGCGTCCTGGTGCGCGAATTCGTCGAAATAGACCTGGTGGCGGGGGGGGAAGACGACGAGGCGAAGGCACAGGGCGGCCAGGAAGATGAGGGCTGCTGCGGCCCAGCCGCGGGGCGTGATGAGGGGAGAGAACAGGCTCCGGATGGTCTTGAAGTTAGTCCAGATGAGCGCCGCCCATGCGGCGAGCACCGCGATGAGCAGCCAGGGATAGCCGTAGAGAAGGAAGGAATCGGTCATCTCGGGGACGAGATGTAGAGATTAGCAGGAAACTCTTGCTCATGCCAACCCCGCCAACCTCGTCGCCTATGCCCTGGCCATTTACGGGCATGACGGGAAGTCGCGCGGTGGCGGGAGGGGCTGATCTTTAAAGTTGATGAAGCCGGCCAATTGTAATAGGATGGGGGCATGGACGCGGACAAGGACCGGGGCTTCTACCGCGGAGGCCGCGCCGGCTCATGGCTGGGTCTGGCGGCTTCCTTCACGGGCACGGCCTGGGCCTTCTTCCATTCGGGCGCGGCAGGCGGCTGGACCGGGGACCGCTGGCTGGCCCTGTGCATCGCCGGGCCCGTCCTGGTCGCGGGCGGCTGGATCGCCGGGAAGTTCGCGGGCTCCTACGTCGGCGAGCTCCTCTACAGCGGCCGCCGGGAGCAGGCTGGGTCCCTGGCCGGTGCGGCCGCCGGCGCCCTGCTCGCCGAGTTGTGCTGGGACCGCAACGGCATGTGGCTCATAGGCCTGGCCATCGGCGCTGGGATAGGCCGCTACCTGGCCCAGCCGCGGACTTAGTTCAGGGCTTCTCGCCCAGGATCCCCTTCAGCCGCTGGAGCCCGGCCTCGGCGTCGGTGTTGCCCGGGTCCAGGGCCAGGGACTGCTCCCACTCCTGCTTGGCGCGCGCGTAGTCGCCCTTGGAGTAATAGATCATGCCCGCCAGGTAGAACTGCTGCGCCTCCCGCTGGGCGTCGGCCGGGGCTTGGGTGGCCGCCGGCTCGGCCACTTCCTTGAAGAGCGGATTGCCCTGGCTGTCCGTGCGCAGGGGTGTGATCATCTGGGCGGGCGGCGCCGCGGACTCCGGATAGGTCCGGTACAGGGAGAGGCTCGCGTCGCTGGCGCGCGCCCGGCGGGACTCCGGGTCCTGGAACATCCGGAAGAGCATGTAGCCGGCCGCAGCCAGCACGCAGGCCACCATGATGACCTGCGGCAGGCTCACGCCGTCGGTCCGGGGCGGCTTGTATTCATCGAGGCGGCGCGTCGCGGCCTTCGGCGCGGGAGAGGACGCCTTCTTCGGCACGCCGGGCAGGTCCGAGAGGCAGTAGCGGCATTTGACCGCCGCGTCCTGGATCTCCTCGGCGCAGTAGGGGCACCTCTTCATGGCCTTCTCCCGGGCAGGACCAGCCGCTGCTTGCGGAACATCGCCGCGCGCCGGCGGGCGGTGTCGTCGTCGTAGCCCAGCAGGTGCAGGGTCCCGTGCGCGGCCAAGAACAGAACTTCGGTGAGCACGTCGTGGCCCTGATCGGCGGCCTGGAGACGGGCCTGGTAGGCCGAGATGAAGACGTCGCCGAAGGGCTTCTCGCCCTTGAGCGGTCCCGCATCCTCCGCGTAGCAGAAGGCGATGACGTCCGTGTCGTGCGTCCGGCCCAGGAAGCGCCGGTTCAGCGCGCGCATGCGCCTGCGGTCTAGGAACACCACGCTGAGCTCTCCCCCGGAGCGGACCTTCTCCAGGACGAGGACCCGGCGGCAGACCGCGGAGATGGTCCGGGGCCGGCGCGCCGCGGGCGGCAGCAGGGCCGCGCCGAAGACCCGGATGGTCACGCGCGCTTCTCCCAGCGGTCGAAGGCCTTGATGACCTTGCGCACGAGCGGGTGGCGGATGACGTCGGCCTCGGTGAGATGGTGGAAAGCCACCCCCTCCACGCCCTTGAGGATCTCCATGACCCGCACCAGGCCCGAGGCCGTCCCCTCCGCGAGGTCCGTCTGCGTGATGTCCCCGGTCACGACCATGCGCGAGCCCTCGCCCAGGCGCGTGAGGGCCAGCTTGATCTGGCCCAAAGTGGTGTTCTGGGCCTCGTCGAGCACGATGAAGGCGTCGTCGAAGGTGCGGCCGCGCATGTAGGCCAGAGGCACGATCTCGATGACGTCCGCGTCGCGCCAGGCGCGGAAGCGCTCCGGGCCGATCATGCTGTAGAAGGCGTCGTAGAGCGGCCGCAGGTAGGGGTTGACCTTCTCGAGGAAGTCCCCGGGCAGAAATCCCAGGCGCTCCCCGGCCTCGACCACCGGGCGGCTGAGGATGACGCGCTGGACCTGGCGGGTCTCCAGGGCGCGCAGGGCGCAGGCCACCGCGAGGAAGGTCTTGCCCGTGCCCGCCGGACCGATGCCGAAGGCCAGCTCGTGGCCCTCGATGGCCTCCAGGTAGCGCTTCTGGCCGGGGGTGCGCGGCGCGATGGGGCGGCCGTTGTTGGCGCGCAGGACGGCGTCGTGCGGCAGGGGCGGATGAAGGTGCGCCGGCGCATGGGCGTGCCCCGGCTTGACGTGCGGGGACGGCCCCACGGACTCGATGCGGGAGCGGATGAAGTGCACGGCCTTCTGCACGCGGGCGGGCTTGCCCCGCACCAGCAGGCTCAGGGCCATGGAGTCCGGCTCCTGGCTCAGGACCAGTTCCACGCCGTAGTCCGCTTCCATCTGGCGCAGGTAGGCGTCCTGCTCTCCCAGGATGGCGAGGGCGGTCTCGGCGTCGCGCAGGCGGATTGTTCTCGTGGTCATTGCGGGCAGGCCTCCGGGGATGACGACAGGGACGGCGAGAGGCCCAGCCTCTCGGCCAGGGACCGGACCAGGTCGCGCTGGGCGGCGTCGGCGCAGGGGGCGAGGTCCTCCAGCCAGACCAGGAGCCGGCTGCGCAGGGAGAAGAGGTCGAGGTGCAGGCCGGAGCGCTCGGCGGCCGCGAGCCAGGCCAGGACCCGGTCGAGCTCGGGACGCGCGCCCGTGTCCAGGAAATCGTCCAGGGCCGCGGCGGCCTCGTCGCGGGCCAGAGCCGCCCAGGGCAGTTGGTCGGGCGGCACGCCCGACTCGCGGCAGCGCGCCAGGAGCCCCAGCAGGGCGCCGTCCTCCCCGCGGCGGCGCAGCGCGCCCACGGCCGCGGCCCATTCATCGAGGAACTTCCGCCGGGGCTGGCTGCCCGAGGGGTCCGGCATCAGCCAGCGCAGGACCTGGAGGCGCTCCCCGCCGGCGAGCGCGTCGAGGGTGAAGAAGTCGTTGCCGAAGCGGCGGCACAGCTCGGCGCGGAACTGCTCGGCCGGGCCCGCGGCGAAGGCCGCCGCGAGTTCGGCCGGCTCGTCCTGGGGCGGCAGGACCCAGGCCGCCAGGTCCAGCCGTTCCAGCTGGTGCACGCAGACCGCGGCCCGGACGCGCTCCCGGCTCTCCCCGTCGCGCACGGTCAGGCGCAGCCAGGACCAGGAGGCGTCCCGTCCGCCGGGCAGAGGGGCGGTCTGCCGGCGCGCGGCGCAGTCCTTGAGGGAGAAGCGCTCCCCGGACCGCGGCTCCGGGAGCGGGCCCCCGCCCACCCCCAGGTGCTCGAGCAGACCGAGGGGGGCCGCGGCGCGCCGCAAGTCGACGGCCGCGGGTGCGATCTCGCGGGCCCAGACCTTGTCCAGCCCGGTCCCAGCCAAGTCCGGCGCGGCGCCGCCTCCCAGCGCGGCGCAGAGCTCGGCGGCTCGGCAGGCCTGCCGGAGGGCCTGGACCGGAGGGGCGTCCCCGTCCGAGAGCATCAGGAGCCGGCGCCTCTGCAGTTCGAGGAGCCGCAGGGCTTGCCTGGCCTCGGCGGGCTTGAGGTGGCGGAGGCTGCGCCGGGCCAGGAATCCGTCGGCTTGGCGCGCGGAGGGGTCCGCGAGGAGCTCCGCGTAATCGTCCCGGGCTTGCCACGGGTCCTTGAGCCAAGCGGCCAGGCGCTCGGCGAAGAAGGCGTCGAGGCTTTCCGCGAAAGGACGCAGGGCGGCGAGCCAGGCGGGCTCTTGGTCGGGGGCGGCCGCGCGGAGCTCGACCTCCTGGGGCGGAGGGAAGCGGTCCAGGAAGGCGGCGTAGTTGACGGCGGGGATGCCGGCCGCTTCGAGGCCGCGCAAGGCCGCTCCCAGGACCGCGGGCGCGCCCTTGACGTCGAGGCCGTAGATCTCGCCGGGGTTGCCCGCGTGCACGAGCTGGGTCGATTCGTCGGGCAGGAAGCGCGCCTGGACCGAGCGCCGCAGCGCCTCCCCGTCGCGCAGGGCCTTGCCCGAGGCCAGGGCCGCCCCGAGGAGCTCGTGGGGGAAGAACAGGGCGAGCTCGGCGCCGGGGGTCCGCCGCGAGAGCCAGCGATACGGCCGAGTGGGATTGAAGGTCTCGGGGCGGACCTCCCGCCAGTCCGCCCCGGCGCCGCCCACGGCGCGGACCCGGCCCGCGCGGGCGGCGGGCAGGACCGTGAAGGAGAAGCCTTCCGCGACGAGGGCCTCCAAGACCTCCTCGTCGGCCTCCGGGCCGGGCAGCCAGAGGCCCTCGGGGGCCCGGCCGAAGCGCTGCCGGAAATCCGATCGTCCCCAGCGCACCGCGGTGCGCTGTTCGCGGGGGGCCAGCCGGGTCAGGGGCGCGTCGCCGTAGGGCTGCGCCAGGGCGTTGCCGCGGCCCAGGCGCGAGAGGGAATCGCGGTCGGCCGCGAGGACGCGGGCGTAGGTCCCCGGCCGGCAGCGTTCCAGCCAGGCCAGCCAGAGGGGGGAGAAGCTGAAGCTCAGAGACGCCAGGAGGTTGGCGCTGCGGCGCACGCGGCCGTGGGCGTCCAGGAGCGGATCGAAGGCGAAGGGGCCGACGCTCTCGGCGTGGGCCCGGCTGGTCCAGTCCGGGTACGGGTAGGCGGAATCCTCAGGGTCGAGGCCGCCGGTCCACGGGTTCTCGCGGGGGCTGCGCAGGAAGGCCGCGTGCAGGCAGACGGATTTCGTCACTCGGAATAGGGGTCTTCGCCCAGGTTGGAGTCCGGCTCGCGCAGCTCCCCCGGGCCGCGGCGGGCCGGCGCGGCCGGGGTCTCCGGGGCGGCGCCATCCTCCGCGGCCGGGGGAGGCAGGGAGAGGTCGGCTTCCATCGTGTGACGCTGCGCCTGGCGCAGCTGGAGGTCGGAGAGGTCCAGGAAGGGCCGCTTCTCCTCGACTCCGGCGGCGAGCTCCGTCCATTCCGGCGTGGTGATGCCGGTGGAGACCCGGACCGGGAGATAGACGGTATCTCCGAAGCGGATGAGCGCGCCCGTGGGGACCATGAGCACGTTCTGCTTCCGGGACGGGACCACGATGCCGGCCCATTCCGTCCCCGGAGGGAAGAAATGCCCCGGCCCCATGACCAGGTCCAGGTTGAAGCTGCCTCCGGGCTGGACCTTCAGGCCCTGGACGTCGCGGATGTAGCGGATGATCTTGGTCTTGAAGACCTTCTTCGGGTCCTTGACGGCCCAGTACTGCAGGGTCATCCCGTCGCGGACGAGATGGGCCTCCTCCGGCTTCACCCAGCCCGACATGCGCAGGTGGGCCGCGGCCTCGAAGAGCACGGTGCGGGGCTTGACCCAGACGTCGGAGCGCGCGAAGGCCTTGAGGATGTAGCAGTCGTACGGGCAGCGCAGGCGGGTGGGCTGGTAGACCGTCTGCCAGCGGTCCTCCATGACCCCCTGAGAGGTGGTCTCGCGCGCGTCGCTGAGCGCCGCGAACTCCTTGTTGACGAGGGAGCCCAGGTCCTGGTCCGGCCCTGCCCAGACCCCCGTGCTGGTCCAGATCCGGGTGGCCCGTCCCTCGATGGTGGACTTGATCCGGAAGATGTCGACGGGCAGGATGGTGCCGACGACGCGGACCACCTGGTCGATGCTCCCGCGCTTGACGGTCCCCGCCTCCTGGGCGGAGGCCGGGGCGGAGCAGAGCGCGGCGAGGAGGAGGACGCGGATCACGGCGACGATCTTCCTTGCGTCGCCGGCCGTATGGAAATCCGTCCGGCCGGCACCTGCGGAACTTCCAATACCGCAGGCGTCGTGACCGCCATAAGGAATGGTCTTGGCGGTCACGGCTTGCCTCCCGTGAGCGCCGGGTTGCGGCCTTTCCAGGCGTGCTCCAGGAAGGCCTCCCAGGTCCAGGGCATGCGGCGGCGGAAGAACTCCGCCAGCGCCAGGGCGTACTGCTGCATCTCCCATTGCGCGTGCTCGTCGGCACGCAGGCTGATGAAGTTCATGAGGCTGCGGCAGTTGACCGTCCAGTAGAACTGGGTGTAGAGGTTGAGGGGCAGGACCAGGCGGGCCAGCTCGCGCGCCGCGCCGGCCGCGAGCAGATCCCGGTATGCGGCCACGGCGCCGCGCACCTGGGCCGAGAGCTTGGCGGAGAGTCCCCGATGGTCGAGACCGGCCGATGCCAGCGAGCCCTGCTTGTTGACCGAGTCCTGGGAGCGCCATTGCGCCGGGATGTAGAAATCGTCCTTGACCTCGGTGTAGCGGCCGGAGACCTCGTTGTAGGAGGCCATGCGGTGGCGGAACCACTGGCGCGCCACGAAGAGGGGAGTGGACACGTGGAACTTGAAGACCGCGTGCTCGAAGGGGGTCAGATGCGAGTGCTTCATGAGGTAGGCGATCAGTGCCCGGTCCTGGGCCTCGCCTTTCGAGGCGCTGTCGTAGCAGACCCGCGCGGCGTCGACGACCGCCTGGTCTCCGCCCATGGCGTCGACTAGGCGCACGAAGCCCTTGTCCAAGATGTCCAGACGGTCCTGAGGTCTCCTCATTTCAAGCTCCCTGACAGCTTCACGCCCAGCGGCTTCACGGCCCCGGGCAAGGGCTTGCCGGCGTCCTTGTAGACCCTCATGTCCGGCAGGGGCAGGGCCTGGTTCACGGCCTGGCCGACCCAGCGCACCATCCGGGGGTCGGGCAGGAGGCCCTTCTCATTGTAGCGCATGAACGTGCCCCGAAGGGCGCGTACGATGTGCTGGGCGGTCTCTCCGCCGGTGACCGCGCAAGGGACGACCAGGACGCGCCGGCTGCGGGAGAGGCTGCGGACCAGGCTGCGCAGCTCTTCTTCGCGGCCCTCCCGCTCGGACTGGTGCCGGGCTTCGGGCGACAGGACTGCGGGGTGGGCGGACTTGAAGCCGCCGCGGGCGCGCACCCGTTCGGCCAGGAACGAGAGCGTCTGGCGGAACCCGTCCGCGGCCGTCGGAGGCTTGGGCCCCCGGCCCAGGACCGCCTCGTCCGGCGGCGTCGCGTCCGGGACCAGCCCCACCAGGACCAGCGCCTCGGCGTCGGGATGCTTGCTGAGCGCCAGGGCCCGCGAGGTCAGGACGTCCACGACCAGGGGGTCGTCGTCCGGGGCGGCGGCGAGGACGACGGACAGCTTGCCCTGGAATTGGACACGGCGCTGGATGGAATAGCCGGCGGGCCGGCGCGCGGCCGTGAAGAACTCCGCGGGCGGCTCCTCCCGGATGCCGAAGATGTAGCGGGTCTGCTCCATGAGGGGAGAGTGCGAGCTGGCGTAGAGCGGCACCACGACGAGCTTCTTGATGCGCCGGCCCTGGAGCCGGTCCACCGCCTTCTGGATGGCCTTGACGTCCGCCTCGCCGCCCGCGTACTCGAGCGGGAACTGCGCGGCGTAGGTCGTGGTCATGGTCGTGATGGAGTCGAGCAGGTCCCGGCCGCCGCCTTCCGCCAGGAGCAGCACGCCGAAGGCCTTGTCCGACATGGCTCCCGGGTAGGCCGGCCGGGCCGCGGGCGCCGCGTGGACGGTCCCCGCCAGGAAGAGCAGGGCCAGGAGCGACGTCATGGCGACGATTTCCTTACGTCGCCGGCCGTATGGAAATTCGTCCGGCCGGCACCTGCGGAACTTCCGATACCGCAGGCGTCATGACCGCCATGAGGAATGGCGTTGGCGGTCATGGGTCCGGCTTGTGCTTGGCGTGGGCCAGGGCGGCTTCCACGCGCTCGCGCAGCTCCTGGAGGCTGATGGGTTTGGTGATGAACTCGTCGCCGCCGCAGAGGGCCGAGCTGATCTGGTCGTGGCGCGTGTCGCGTGCAGTGAGGAATAGGATGGGCACGCGGGCCCCCTTCTTCTCCAGGGCGCGGATCTGCTGGCAGGCGGCCAGCCCGTCCATGACCGGCATCATCATGTCCATCAGGATGAGGTTCGGCTGGCCGGCCTTGAAGAGCTCCACGGCCTCCTTCCCGTCCGCGGCCGCCGCCGTCTGGAAGCCCAGGCGGCCCAGCTGGGTGCAGAGGATCTCCCGGATCGACTGGTCGTCGTCGACTATGAGGATCTTCTTCTTCTTCATTGGCTCCGGCGTCCTAGGGTTCGTAGGCCCAGATCGAGGAGCGGCCTGCCGTGCCCACCACGATGACGGCCAGCTCCTGGGACCCGCCCGGGGGCGAGACCAGGGCCAGCCCGGTCGTGTAGCCCCCCAGCTCCGCGGTCCAGGAGGGCGCGAGGCTCAGCCCCGTCCAGTCCAGGCGGCGCAGTTCGGCGCGGGAGAAGATGCCGAACGGGGTGGCCAGGGTCCCCAACGCCCCGATGTTCTTGATGGCGTAGAGCCCGGCGAAGCCCTTGTCGTCGTAGCGCACGGGCATGGCGGGCCGGAAGTGCAGCATGCGGTCTCCGCTCCAGCGCACCCGGTTCGGGGTCTGGGAGTAGGACTCCGCGGTCTTCCAGGAGCCCTTGGCGAAGCGCACGCGGACGAGCTCTGTGTTGGTGACGTCCACCACGGCGGGCTTGCCGTCCACCGTGGCGAAGGTGAAGTCATAGATCCAGTCCACCCGGTTCTTGCTCTTCAGGAAGTCCACCGCGGGCTTGCCCGGGCCATACTTGCCGTCCTTGTACACGAGCGGGTAGATGGCTCCGAAGGGGAATGAGGCGTCCTCCGTGATCTGCTGCAGGGCCAACTGCCGGCCGCCTTTCTGGTCTTGATAGCCCCGCACCAGGGTCGGCATCTCCGCGGCCTGTCGGAACTCGCCTTTCTCGTCGAGGGAGATGACCTTGGTCTCGAAGCGGTTGAAGGTGTCGTTGAAGTAGGACACGAAGAGCTCGGCGCGGCCGTTGCCGTCGAGGTCCGCCGTCTCCAGGGAGTAGATGCGGGGCGCGGTGCCCGGAGCCTCGAAGACCGCCAGGGGCTTGGCGTCGACCGGAGGATAAGGGTAGAGGTAGACCTTGCGGCCGTCGGAGACCGCAGCCTGGAGCTTGCCGTTGCCCTGGATGCCGCCGACCGCCAGGGCCGTGGCCTGGTAGTCGAGGGCCGGTCCCCGCCATCTTGGTTCGCGCTTGGGGGTGATCCCCAGGGATTTTGCCACCTCGGCGGCCTGGCTCAGGGGGATCTGGGCCTGCGGGGCCGGAGAGGCGAAAGGCTTGAGACGCGCGCGCATGCCGGGAGTGACCAGTTCGGGGGTCCCGACGGGGTTCCCCGAGGGCCCGCTGATGAGGGTATAGGAGCCCACGGAATACATCGGGAACATCTCCTTGATGGTGCCCAGCGCGATGGGCACCTCCATCCGCCCCATCTTGGCCTTGGTCACGGGATGGACGAGTTCGTCGCCCTCCTTGAACACGGTGAAGTCTTGGCCGATCTTGGCCCCGGATTTCTCGGTGAAATCGAGGACGATCGAGGACTGGTCCACGCGGACCACGTAACCGAGTTGGGCGTCCGCCGCCCCTTGGGCGCGGCAGAGACCGGGAAGCAAGAAAAGGAAGGCCGATATGAGGATGCGCATGATGGACACATTACCATTTTTGTTAGAATCCGCCAACTAAGGTAATTCTCAACAATGTATACATATCCCGTCCGGCCGACCGGCACAGCACAGGACCTCATGCATATCGTGACCTCGGCCGGCGAACGGGCTCTGGCGCGGGAAGAGACGGCCTTGCCGCACAAGAGTCCCCTGATGCGGTCCTTGCTGGAGACGCCCTGCAACCTGGGCGGCAGGCTGCTGCGGACGCTGTTCGACCTGCTGCCCGCGGACCTGGTCCTCTCCCTCCATGACGCGGTGCACCGCAGGCTGGCCGGAGGCAGGATCTACCCGTTCGACGCGGAGTCCCCGGCCTTGGCCCGGGTAGCGGCCGAGGCGGGGACGCTGGAAGTCGAGACCGGCGCGGCGCCGGCTCTGCTGGCCCTGGTCTCCCACCCTCCGGTGCTGGGCGAGCTGGGACACCTCAACTTCGAGCTGGTCCGCCACGCCATCCGGGCTCAGCGCGCCGTGCGGGGACGGCCCTGCCGGCCGCGTCTGGTGGCGGCGGTGGACCCGTTCGCCTTGGACACGGTCGGCATGGCCGCCGAGGGTGTCTATGCCGGCCTCGTGGGGCTCTATCACCTGGGGCTGGACCGCCTGGCCTTCACGCGTGGGCGCGGGAGCGCGCTCATCGTGGGCGAGACGGCCTGGCCGCGGCTGGCCTGGCGCTTGGACCGGCGCCTGCGCGCGGGCGGGGAGGTCGTGATGGCTCTGGCGGGCGGAGCTCCCGCCACCGCGCGCATGCTCTACACGGCGCGCGAGTGGATCGCGGCCCGGCGGCGGGAGAGCCCTCTGCGCGGGAGGCCGGCCGAGGTGCTGCGCCGTCTGCGGACCGAGGAAGGTTTCCGCCGTTTCGAGGCCGAGGGGCTGCTGGGTCCGGGACTGCGGCGCAGCGCCTGGCGCATGCTGGAGGGTTGGGCCATGTACGCCGCGTCTTTAGAGCCGTCTTCGGCGGAGGCGGGCAGCTTGGGGCCGGATTCCCGGGAGGTCTTCGCGTCATGCTTGGAGGTCCTGGGGCTGGCTCCGGAACAGCGGGCCAGGGCCTGGGCGGCCCTCGAGGAGGAGTGGCCCCGGGAGACTCCTTGGCGCCGGCGGCTGTTCCGCCACCTGGCCGCCCGGGTCCTGGCGCGCGGCCGGCCCCTGCTCTTCCTGCCGGTGGCGCACCGATGGGGGGAGCGGCCGGGCGTCGCCGTGGGCGAGGCCTGGTCCTGGCGCGCCCTGGCCGGAGGCCGCATCGTCGGCCGCGTCCTGGGAGAGGCGCCGCGGGGATGGTCCGGGACCCCGGACGAGTTCGCGGCCGCCTTCGGACGGGCGAACTACCGCTGAAGGACGGCCGCGACGGATCCCGGATTCCGGCTAGCGGACCAGGGATTCCTCCTTCAGGAAGGACTGCAGCTCCTTGCGCAGCTCGGGGCCCTTCGCGTAGCCGTGCTTCGACGCCGCGTGGTATTCCCCGATCTCAAGCACCTCGGCCTCGGTCCCGGCGATGGTCACCGAGCACTTCGAGTTGGGGTGCTTCCTGCAGTCCAGGACGACTCTCTTGCTCTCAGTCATGTCTCCTCCTGCGGCCTGAACACCGCTGCCGGGCGCTGGCGACGCGTCCGCCCGGCCTTGATCATATTGTACCTCCGAAAATATCATAACATCTTCCCATGAGCGACACCGTTTACAAGACGGTCTCCGAGCTCAAAGGCTTCTCGCTCAAGAGCTGCTCTCCCATGCCCGAGCCCGCCAAGGTGCTCCTGTGCACTCCCGACCACTACGAGGCCCGCGACGAGCGCAACCCCTTCTCGGTGGGGCACGCGGGCCGGGTCAACCCGAGCCTAGCGCGCCGGCAGTGGACCGACCTGCGCGACGCCTTCGTCGCGGCAGGCCTGGAGGTGGCCCTGGTCCCGGGCACGCCGGGCCTGGCGGACATGGTCTTCTGCGCCAACCAGACCTTCGCGGGGCTCACCGCCAGGCTGGAGCGCCTCTGCGTGCTGGGCTCCATGCGCTATCCCGCCCGACGCCGGGAGGTGGCGGCCTTCGAGTCCTGGTTCCGGTCGGCGGGCTATCGGGTCGCGGCGCTCAAGGACCAGGGACTGACCTTCGAGGGCTCCGGCGACGCCCTCTGGCAGCCCGGACGGCGCCTGATCTGGGGCGGCTGCGGCTTCCGCACGGACGCCGGCGCCTATGAGGAGCTGGCGCGCCTCTTCGCCACCCCCGTCGTCCTGCTCAAGCTCGTCAACGAGAAGTTCCCGCATCTGGACGCCTGCTTCTGCCCGCTCACCCAGGAGGCGGTGCTCATCTACCCTTCGGCTTTCGACGCGGCCAGCCTGGAGCTCATCTTCCGCCTGTTCCCGGTCATCATCACCGCCTCGGAGCCCGAGGCGGTGCGACAACTGGCCTGCAACACGGTCGTGGTCGGCCGGACCGCGGTCATGCAGAAGGGCGCCGTCAACGCGGCGCGACATGTCGCGGCCATGGGCCTGGAGGTCGTGCCCATCGACGTCTCCGAGTTCATCAAGGGCGGCGGCGGCATCCACGCCCTCAAGATGTTCGTGTATTGATATGGGACCTCTCCTGCCGCCGCTGGCCGCCTGCCTCCTGAGCGCGGCCCTGGCCGCCGGACCCGCCGTCGCGCCGGTGGAGCCCGCCCCGGCGGCCCTCTCTCCGGTCGCGGCGCAGAGGCTCGAGTCCGCGGAGGCGATGCTCCAGGAGACGCCGTCGGGCCGCCTCCTCCTGGCCGAGACGTCCGGGCTGCCCCGCCGCGAGAGCGACGGCCTGGCGGGGGACGCCCTGGCGCGCTTCGTGCGCGGGCCCCGGCCGGCTCTCGTGCTGGGGCCGCGGCGACTGCGCGGCTCGTCCGACGCGGACCTGGCCCTGGCCCTGGCGCGCGAGCTCTCCCGCGCGGCCGCGGACCTGCCCATGGCCATGCCCGAGGGCGACATGGCGGCCTGCCAGGACGAGCTCGAGTTCGCGGTGGAGCGCTCCGGTCTCGACGACGAGTTCGCGCGGCTCCTGCGCGCGGCCTACGCGGAGGCGGCGCGCCGGGACGAGACCGCGCGCGCCGCGCATCGGCGCGCCGCGGCGCTGCTGCCGGCGGGCGAGGGCCTGGATCTGCCGCCGGCGGCCCTGCCGCGCGGCGAGCTGGAGCGCGCCGGCCAGTTCCTGCTGCTCTTCGCCCGCGACCCGGACGAGTTCTATTGGAGCGTGGAGAAGGGTGTGCCGCGCCCCGCGGATGCGGTGCGCCTGGGGGAGCTGGAGGACTTCATGGACCGGTACGGGCCGGACTTCGGCTCGGCGCGCCTGGGCCCGTCCGGGCGCTACGCCCGGCTGGGCGGACGGCGTTACGACCCGGCCCTGCTGCGCGCGGCCCGGCGGTTGGTGGAATCCGGCGGAGCGGCCCGGCTGCGCGAGGCGCTGGGGCCTTTCGACACCGTGGGGGCGGACGCCCTCCGGGTCAAGGTCAATGATTGGGTGCGGGCCGCTCCTTGAACGCGGCGCTCGCGGGTTCCTATACTAGTGGCATGAGCTTTCCGAGGATTCTGAAGCTGTTCCTGTCTTTCTCCCTGTGCGCCGCGCTCGGGGCCGCCGCCCTGCCGGTCCTGGCGCAGGAGGAGGCCCCCGCGGCCTCCGAGGAGGCGCCCAAGCCGAAGAAGAAGGTCAAGAAGTCCAAGAAGAAGGAGTACGACTACAGCAGGTCCAAATACAAGTCCTATCGGGTCCTGACCGGAGAGGAGGGCAAGAGCTACCGGTTCGACGAGAAGGGCAACCCGATCCGCCCGGCGGACAAGAAGAAGAAAAAGAAGCCGGCCAAGAAGAAGGCCAAGCCCGCTCCGGACGAGGAGGGCGGCGAGTCCTCCGACGCGGCCGAGCCGGAGGAGAAGCCGGCCGCGGAGTCGGAGTCCCCGTCAGACGAAGAGAAGCCCGCGGCCGAGGCCGCGACCGAGAAGCCCCGCGCGGGCGTCGCCAAGTAGCTTCAAACGTCCACGGTCGCTTCTTTGCCGTGTCCGATGGCGCGCTTGAGCGTGCGCAGCAGGGCGAACATGCACAGCCCGGCGCCGCAGGCCAGAGCCATGAGCATGAGGAAGAAGCTCTCATGGGACATCTTCTCCCAGTAGGTGCCGATGTAGCCGCAGAGGTAGTTCCCGAAGAAGCTGGAGAGGAACCACACGCCCATCATCATGGAGACCATGCGCGGCGGCGCCAGCTTGGTCACCAGGGAGAGCCCGACGGGGGAGAGGTAGAGCTCTCCCATGGTGAAGATGGCGGTGCAGAAGGTGATGGAGAGCAGCGTCGCCTTGCCGCCCGCGGCTACGGCCTGGGCCTGGGGGATGAGCACCAGGAAGGAGAGCCCCAGTAAGGTGCAGCCGATGGCCATCTTGGCCAGGCTGGAGGGCTCGGACTTGCGCCCTTCCTGCCAGCGCCAGAAGGCCAGCACGAGCGGGGTGAAGAGCACGATCATGATGGCGTTGAAGGACTGGTACCAGGTGGCCGGCATCTCCCAGCCGAAGAGCATGCGGTCGGTGTTGGTGTCCACCCAGAGGGCCAAGGTGTTGCCCTGCTGCTCGTAGACGCTCCAGAACGGGATGTTGAGCGCGCACACCGCGACCAGCGCGCCGATCTTCTTCCATTCGTCCTTGGTCAGCGGCTCGACCTTTTTTGGCTCGGCCGAGGCGGCGCGCTTCATGAGGTTGTCCGGGGCCAGGTGGCGCTGGCCCCACATGTAGACGGCCAGGCCCAGGAGCATGCCCACTCCGGCGGAGCAGAAGCCCCACCGGCCGTAGGGAGCGTAGTTCTCGCCCAGGGTCCCGGCGATGAGCGGCGAGAGGGTGGCGCCCACGTTGATTCCCACGTAGAAGATGCTGAAGGCGCGGTCGCGGCGGTGGTCGCCCTGCGGGTAGAGGCCGCCGACCTGGGTGGAGATGTTGGGCTTGAAGAAGCCGTTGCCCACGATCATGAGCAGCAGGGCCGGGAAGAAGAGGCTCTGCTTCATGAGCATGAACTCGGCGGCTGCCATGATCACGCCGCCCAGGACGACGGAGCGGCGCTGGCCCAGCCAGCGGTCGGCGATGGTGCCGCCGAAGATGGGGGCCAGGTACACCAGGCCCGTGTAGAAGCCGTAGATCTGGGAGGAGAGGGCCTGCGTGGAGAGGGGGCCGAAGATCCACTCCAGGCCGCTCTTGACCGCCTCGTAGCCGAAGACGTGGGGCGAGTTCTCGGGCAGGAACAGGGACTTGGTCATGTAGTAGACCAGCAGGGCCCGCATCCCGTAGTAGGAGAAGCGCTCCCACATCTCGGTGGTGAAGAGGACGTAGAGGCCCTTGGGATGCTTGTCCGGAGGCACGAGCTCGGCGGGCGTCTTCGCGGTCTGGTCCATGGAGGCCTTCCTTTCAGGTCAGGGTGGCGCGTATCCTAACACAGTGCGCGGGGCAAAGCAAGGCCGGGTCAGGACTTCCTGCCTGCGGCCAGGCGCGCCGCGGCCGCGGCCAGCTCCTTGGGGTGGAAGGGCTTGGCTAGGTGCAGGTCGGCGCCGTCGAGGCCGACGGCCACCGCGCCGGGCGCGACGCTGGCGGAAAGGACGATCACGGGTATGTCCCGCAGGCGCGGGTCGGCCTTGATGGCTTTGAAGGTGTCGATGCCGCTGAGGCCCGGCAGGCGCTTGTCCAGGACGATGACGTCGAAGCCCGGGTCGCGGCCCAGCAGGGAGAGGGCGCCCTCCCCGTCCGGGCAGGCCACGGCCTCGTGGCCGGCGAGCTTGAAGTATTCCGCGGCCAGGTCGCTGAGCGACGGCTCGTCGTCGATGATGAGGACCCTCATGAAGGCTTGAGCCCCTCCCGCGGGAAGGAGAACTTGAAGGCCGCGCCCCGCCCTGGGGCGCTCTCCACCCAGATGCGGCCGCCGTGGGCCGCCACGATGCTCCTGCAGATGGCCAGGCCCAGGCCCGTGCCCGGGGTCTTGCGCGAGACCGGATCTCCCGCGCGGTAGAATTTCTGGAAGAGCTGGGCCTGCGCCTGAGGCGGTATGCCGGGGCCCCGGTCCTCCACGGAGACCTCGGCCTCCGGACCGGCGGCGGAGCCGCGGATGGTCACCGGCCCGCCCTCGGGGCTGTACTTCATGGCGTTGCCCAGGAGGTTGACGAAGACGCGGTAGAGCTGCTCCTCGTCCGCCCAGGCCTTCTCGCTGCCCGGCGCGAACTCCACCAGGACGGCCGCCTGGGAGGGATGCTCCTTGAAGAGGGCGGCGGCGCGGCGGGCCAGCTCGGCGAGGTCCACGAGGGCCGGCCGCAGGCGCGCCCCGCCGGCTTCCAGCCGGGAGATGTCCAGGAAATTCGTGACCAGCCGGCCCAGGCGCTCCGCCTCCTTGAGGATGATGCCCAGATAATGGCGCCGCTGCTCCGGCTTGAGCTCGTCCCAGAAATCGAAGATGGTCTCGGCGAAGCCCTGGATGGCGGTCAGGGGCGTGCGCAGTTCGTGGCTCACCAGGGAGACGAACTCGGACTTCATGCGCTCGACCTCCTTGCGCTTGGTGATGTCCCGGAACACGCGCACCATGCCGAAGGTCCGTCCCTTCTCGTCGCGCAGGGGGAAGAAGGTGGCCTCCACCGGGACCAGGGCCCCATCCTTGCGCAGGCGCACGGTCTCGAAGTTCTTGGCCCCGCCTTCGGCCATGGCCTGGGAGTTGCGCCCGTCGAGCTCCGCCCGGCGGTCCGGGGGGACCAGGAAGTAGATGGGCTGGCCCAGGGCCTCTTCGCGCGGGTAGCCGAAGAGCCCTTCCGCAGCGGAGTTCCAGCTGACGATCCGGGAGTCCCGGTCCGTGATGTAGATGGCGTCGGCGGACTGCTCGGTCACCGCGGCCAGGGTCCTCTGCTGCTCCAGGTGCTTGTGCATGAGCCGCGCGTTGCGCAGGAGCCGGGCGATCTCCAGCAGGGTCTGCTCCAG